>JBFWIP010000004.1:0-65111 GCA_050255935.1 Desulfobulbus sp. | reverse complement strand
GTGATCGCCTGGTAGGGACAGACCTCGATGCACAGTCCGCAACCGTCACAGTTGACCGGATCCACCAGGGCGGTGTTGGGTTCGAGCTTGATTTCCCTGCGGGCGAGCAGCCGGCCGGCCTTGGCCGCAGCGGCCAGCGCCTGGGAGATGGATTCCTCCAGGGGCTTGGGGTAGTGCGCCAGCCCGGCGACAAAGACACCGTCGACATTGAATTCCACCGGCCGCAGCTTGGCGTGGGCTTCCTGGAAAAAGCCGTCGCCGTTGAGGGAAATCTTGAAAAGGTTGGCCAGATACATGGCATCGGGACTGGCGAGGGTGGCGGCGGCGAGGATGACCACATCCGCCCGGATCTCCAGGGGCCGGTGGAGCACGTGATCCCAGACCTCGACCAGCACCCCCTTTTCGGCCTTGGTGATCTGGGGCGGGCCATGCATCTCGTAGTTAATGAAGACGATGCCCAGTTCCCGGGCCTGGTTGTAGATCCGTTCCCGTTGGCCGTAGGTGCGGATCTCGCGATAAAGGATGTAGATTTGCCGGGAAGGTGCCTCTTTCTTCAGCTTGATCGCACTCTGGATCGAATGGGTACAGCAGGATTTGGAGCAGTAGGGCCGTTCCTGGTTGCGCGAGCCCACGCATTGAATGAACACAAAGGATTTGCCGTTGGCCACCCGGGTCTCGTTGTGCATGTGCAGCTTGTCGAACTCGATCGAGGCCACCACATTGGGAATCTTGCCGTATTCGAATTCCTCCGGGATATAGCGTTTGGCACCGGTGGTGATGATCACCGCCCCATGATTGACCACCCGCTTGCGGCTCGAACCGGTGCGGATGGTGGTGGAAAAGTTGCCCACATGACCGTCCACCGAAAGCACGGTGCTGGCGTAGGCGATCTCGATCAGCGGGTGCTGCTGCACCTTCTCCTTGAGATCCTTCAGGTAGCGCGGCACGTGCTCCCCGTTCCAGGTCTGGAAGAGGTGGAGCGCATTGCCGCCCAACTGGGTGGTCTTTTCCACCAGCTGGACCCGGAAACCCTGGTCGGCCAGGTTGAGCGCCGCGGTCATGCCGGCCACCCCGCCGCCGATGATCAGGACCGAGGGCGCGATCGGGATGAGCAGCGGCGTGCGGGCCACCTGGGTGCTCACCTTGGCCACCGCCATCCGTACCAGGTCCTTGGCCTTGGCCGTGGCCACATCAGGTTCCTGGTTATGGACCCAGGCGGTCTGGTTGCGGATATTGGCCATCTCGATCAGGTATTCGTTGATCCCGGCCGACTTGAGGGTCTTGCGGAAAAGCGGTTCGTGGGTACGCGGGGTACAGGCGGCGACAACAATGCGGTTGAGCCGCTTGTCGCGGATTTCCTGGACGATCCGGTCCTGGGTGTCCTGGGAACAGGTGAAGAGATTGCGGGCCACGTGCACCACTTGGGGCAGGGCCGCAGCATAGGCGGCGACCTCCTCCACATCGACGACGCCGGCAATATTGGTGCCGCAATGACAGACGAACACGCCGATACGGGGCTCCTCGCCACTGACATCCTGCTCCACCGGCGGCGGCAGGGACCGGGTCTGGGTATGCCGGACCGAGGTCAGGAAGGCGGAAACGCTGGCAGCGGCGGCGGAACCACCGGTCACCGATTGGGGAATGTCACGCGGCCCGTTGAAGGCGCCGCAGGTGAAGACGCCGCGTTTGGAGGTGTGCACCGGCATGAAGGCCGAAATCGAGGCGAACCGGTCCGGGGTCATGTGGATGCCGATCCGTTCGGCCAGGCGCACCATGGATTCCGGGGTTTCCAGACCGACCGACAGCACCACCAGGTCGACGATCTCCTCGACCTGCCGGCCCTGGACATTGACATAATGGAGCCGCAGATCACCCTTGCCCCCCTTGGGCTCGACCCCGTGGATGCGCGAACGGATGAACCGGATCCCGTATTCGTCCTTGGCGCGCTCGAAGTAGCGGTCGAACTCCTTGCCCGGGGTGCGCATGTCCATGTAGAAGATGGAGACTTCCAGCTCCGGATTGGTCTCCTTGATCGTCATCGCCTCCTTGATGGCGTACATGCAGCAGACGGTCGAGCAGTATTCGTTGTTGCAGCGGTTCTTGTCGCGGCTGCCGATGCATTGCAAAAAAGCGACCCGCTTCACCGGCTTGTGGTCCGAGGGCCGGGTGAGCAGCCCATCGGTGGGGCCGGCCGGCGAGAGGTAGCGCTCAAACTGGAGCGAGGTGATCACATTGGGATACACCCCGTAGCCCCAGACCTTGGCCTTGGCCGGATCAAAGGCCTGGAACCCGAGCGCCATGACCACCGCACCCACCTGGATGATGTGCTCGCGTTCACGGTCATTGAAATTAATCGCCCCGGGCGGGCAGATTTCGGCGCAGGAGCCGCATTTCCCCCAATTTTTCAACCAGATACAGGCCTGGGGATCGATCTGGTACTTGAGCGGCACCGCCTGGGGATATTTGATGTAGATCGCCTTGCGCTTGGCAATATTGGAGTTGAACGAGTCATCCACGCTTTTGGGGCAGACGGTGGTGCACTGCCCGCAGGCGATGCACTTGTTCATGTCCACATAGCGGGGATGCTCGATCACCCGCACGGTGAAATCACCGGCATGACCGGCGACATCCCGGACCGTTGACAGGGTCATGATGCGGATGTTGGGATGGCGGCCGCATTCGACCAGCTTGGGCGCGATGATGCACATCGAGCAGTCGTTGGTGGGAAACACCTTGTTGAACTGGGGCATGGAGCCGCCGATGGCGCCCGATTTCTCCACCAGATAGACAAAAAATCCCGAGTCGGCCAGATCGAGCGCGGCCTGCATGCCGGAAATCCCGCCGCCCACCACCAGGACCGAGCCGTTCATGGACTGATCAGCCATGCTGCACCTCTCCTCCGATTCGCTTGGGCATAATCAGTGAGTTCGCCACCAGCTCCCATAAAAAGCAGACCTCGATATTGAGGTTGAACTCGCGGTTGAGCGACACCTTCAGCTGATCATGACAGTTCTGACAGGCGGTAACCACCATCTTGGCCCCGGACTCGCTGATCTGACGGGCTTTGATCCGCCCGTGAAAGACCCGCTCGGCGGCAAAGGGACTGGCCCAGGCGCCGCCGCCGGCGCCGCAGCAGAAATTTTCCTCCCGGTCCGGAATCAGCTCGACATAGTCGGGACAACAGGCGCGGGTCAGGGTCCGGGCCTCGTCAAAATAGCCATGGCCAAAGGCCTTGAGCGACTTGCGCCCGTAATTGCAGGAATCGTGAAAGGTGGTCAGTTGGGTGTTCAGAGAAGGGTCGAGAATGATCCGCCGTTGATTCACGTACTCGAGAAGCAGGTCAAAGACGGTGTAGATCTTGAATTGCTGCAGGGATTCGGGAAACCACCGTTCCAGGGCATAGCGGGTGGCATAGTAGGCATGGCCGCATTCCGGCAGCAACAGGGCCTTGCAGTTGAGCCGTTCGATGTTGTCGATAATGCGCTTGACGATGGTACGCATGGCACTGTTGTCGCCCGAGTGCAGCGCCCAGTTGACCCCCTCCCAATACTCGGAAGAGATGGTCCAGGACTCGCCTGCGGCATAAAAGATTTTCCACCACCAGGTCAGGCTTTCCGGTTCGGCAAAGGGCTGTTTGGAATTGATGGTGACCAGCAGGCGGGCTCCGCGGACATCCACCGGGGTGACAAAACCGGGGCAGTCGCCTTCTTCGGCAAGCTCCTGACCGAGGTCCTTCATCAGGCCGAGGAAGTCGTCCTTGGGGATGCCGAGGTTGTTTCCCTTTTCGAGGCAGGTGACCACCCCTTTCTGAATCGCCGCCGGCACCTTGTCCCGATCGCGGCGGGAACGGATGCGGTGTATCAGCTGCACAATTTCCACATTCATCGGGCAGACGACTTCGCATTTGCCGCACATGGTGCACTTCCACGGCCAGTCGCTCTCCACCAGTTCCTCTTCCATGCCGAAAAAGGCCATGCGGACGATCTTGCGCGGATCGAGGTCATCGACGCCGGAGAGGGGACAGGCCCCGGCACAGGAGCCGCAGGTCAGGCAGACATCCGCCAAAAGCGGGGAAGTGTTCAAGGGGTTGCTCTTGGATTCCAGGCGGACCGCCTGGGGCGCCTGGTCACTGACACCGGGACGGGCGATTTCACCGGCCGCGCCCGAATCCGGGGAGAAGCGCGGCTCCCGGCCGTATTTGTCGCACAGACGCTTATAGTCCTCCCACTGGATCAGGTACCGGCGCCCCGGCCCTTCCTGGGCGGGGAGCACGCCGGAGTTGATCCAGTTGCGGATGGTATTGCGATGGACGCCGAACTCTTCGGCCAAATCATTGACCTTCGCCTCGTAAATCATGAAACACGCTCCGCAGCAACAGGGGTACCGATGGGAAAGGGAGGGACATACGCGCGGATTCGATGGAGGATCAGAGCACTGGCCCGGTCCACGGCCCGCTCCATGGCAGGGGTCAACCCCGGAGCGACCACCTCGGGCACGGTGGCGGCCTGGGCCAGCAACAGCATCACCTCGACCCCGGTTTCCCGCTGCAGTTCAAGCAACAGGTTGACCGTGGGAAACTGGTGCAGGGAGAAATCATGGACCTTGCATCGGGGCAGATCCGCCGGTTGGCACTGCGTCACCCTCCCCGGCTCCACCCCCTCACGGCAGGCGGCGTCCACCAGGACCAGCAAAAGCGGCCGGAGTCCGGGGTCCAGCAGATAATCGAGCAAATGTTCGCGGACCGAGGTGCCGACATCGATCGCCTGCACCTGTTCCGGAAGCCCGTTTTGCTGCAACCGCTCGACCACCGCCGGTCCGAACCCGTCGTCCCCCAAAAGAATATTGCCGCAGCCCAGGATGACCACTTCAGGCACGGGACCGTCCATTTGCATTTTGTGCGAGATATGCATAATGTGACAACATGCCATTGTTTGCCCGGTTTTGGCAAGGGCAAAATGCAGCCGGCGGGCGATCCGGGCGGCTTCGGACAGCAGCGCGAGCAGGGGGAACAACCGCAGCAATGGAATCGTCCCCCTGTTGATGCAACCGGCCCGGGTAATCACGCCGGCAGGCAGCCCCCGTGAAAATGCAAGGAAAGCCGGGATGGGTTATTCGCCGAAAGGAGAATCTCTGGTGAAATCAGGATTATAAATATCCGCACTGGCAAACTCCTGCACCCAGCCGTTTTCAAAACCCAGCCGATCCATCTCCGCGACCACGCAGGCGTATTCCCCGGGGAGAAGGGTGCGGCCCAGCGGCTCCAGCCCGGCCACCTCGGCAATGGGCTGGTATTGGGACATCAGGGAAAGGGTGATCCTGTTGGAGAGGTTCTCCGCCAGGAAACGAAGCGCGCCCAGACTGTTGTCCACCGCGCCCGGGAGAACCAGATGACGGACGATCATCCCCCGCCGGGCCAGGCCCTCGTCATCGAGATGGAGCACATTACCCTTCTGGCGGTACATCTCCCTGAGGGCGGCGGCGGCGACCTCGGGATAGTCGGCCGCTCCCGACCACTGACCGGCCAGGCGCGGATCGCTGTATTTATAGTCCGGCAGATAGATATCGACCCATTCCTCCAAGGCTCGCAGGGTTTCCACCCGGTCGTACCCGTTTGAATTGTACACCACCACCGGATGATGGCCGAGACGATGCAGCTCCCTGATAATGGTCACCATCTGTGGGACCATCTGCGAGGGCGAGACAAAACCAAGCCGGTCCACTCCGGTGGCGAGCAGGGCGGCGATCTGCCCGACCACCCGGGCAAGCGGCCAATCCCCCTGTTTGACCACGGTTTCATTGCGGGAAATCTGCACGTTCTGGCAGTAGAGGCAGCGCAGGTTGCAGTGGCCGAAAAACACATTGCAGATGCCCCCGGTCCCGCTCAAGACCGGTTCCTCGCCGCGATGCAGGGTGATGGAGGCAATCCCGAAACCATCGTCCATACGGCAATAACCGGTGGCACCGGCGCTGCGGTCTGCTCCGCATTGCCGGGGACAAAGGGTGCAGGATGCGAGCGGGGCCGGCGAAAACAGGGAAGCCGTCATCGGTCCGCCTCGATGGAAAGCAGAGGGGGCATGTACCTACATCGGTTGATTTTGCTGCTCCTGTTCCGGCGTGGGCCATTTCCGCTTCTTCCGCGGTTGCCGGTCGGGATCGCGGGACTCCTGTTTGCCGGGTGCAGGCTGGCTCTGGATTCGACGCTGCTCCTCCTGGGCCTGGCGGGCCTGCGTTTCCTCCTGTCGCCGGCGGGACTCCCACTGTTGCCGCTGTTGCTGCTCCCGTTCTTGTTGCTGACGCCGCATTTCCTGTTGCTGACGCCGTTCATTTGCCTCCCGCCGCTGCTGGTCTTCCTGTTGACGGCGGCGAAGCTCCTGTTGTTGCTGCACCTCCTGTTGCCGCTGCAGTTCCCGTTGACGATTGCGCTGTTCATCCAATTGATGCTGTTGCTGTTGTTGGCGCTGCAAACGCTCCTTTTCGGCCTGTTGACGGCGTGCCTCCTGCTCCTGTTCCTGCTGCCGCCTCATCTGCTGCTGTTGCCGATTGTCCTGTTCAAGCCGCTGCCGGTGCTGCTCCGCCTGCCGGCGTTCAATCTCGCGCTGCCTCCGCTCCCCGTCGTCCTGCCGCGCCTTGAACCGGTCGGCCCCTTGTTGTTTCCATTGATTCTCCTCTTTCGGCTGGTTCCGGTCCTGCGGGGGGTGCACGCGGCGAATATCCTGGAAAGATTCCTTCTGCCGACTCGTCCGTTCCTCCCCCTGCGGTTGTTGATCGTTGCCACGTCGGCCCCACTCCCGCTGCCGGCCCGGCCCGGTCACGCCCTGATCGTTCTGACGGCCCCCTAGGGGAAAGAGGCGAGTCCCCCGCTCCTCCCCGGCAACCGGCTGGTTCGGCAATCGGGCCGTGCCCTGATCAATGCGCGCAGGGCGATCAGCCTGCGGTTTTCCAATATTACGGGGCCCCGTGAACCGATTGTCCCGGGAGGGCCGGCGCTCGCGGTCCTGGGGCTTTATCTCCTGACGCGGCAAAGCGGATCGATCGACAGGCCGGGACCGTTGATCGGCATCCACCATTTTCCGGCTGACAGAAGGGGTCTGCCGGTCCTCCTGCCGCGACAATGCCCGGCCTGTCCCTGCGCGCCTCAGATCTCCTTCTATCCGTTGCCGATCGTGGCGCCCACCGGCCTGAAACCGTTCCCGGTTCTGCTGGATCCGCGCCGTGGTCATGGCATGGGGTTTCCGTTTGGCCTCCCGGTCACCAAAATCAAAACGCCGTTTGTCCTCTTGAAAGATATCCCTGGCAATGACCGGTTTCCATTGCTGCAAGGCCCCGCTTGCCCTGAGATCCTGGCGAATGGTCGCCGGATAGCGGTTGCGGCGGTACAGATGATCGCGGTCGACCAGACAGGCGTGCCCCAGGTAATGGTAGCGGGAGAGGCTCAACAGGGGAGCGCCCCGGCCAGTCACCTTGGTCCGATGGCCCCAGGAACGGGAACCGTAAGAATACTCGTTGGGCGCGAGCGGCACCCAGCCGATCTCTCTGCCGCGGCTGAACCAACCCACACGGCCCGGGTACCAACCAAACCCCAGGAAAAAGGCAGGCGTTGAAGCGTATCGGCGGGCCACCGGCGGCAGCCAGTACCAGGCGTGAAAAAGGTCAATATAGATCCATGAACCGTAATGGTGGGTCAGGTAACCAAACGGTTCGTCCGGAATCCAACAGTTGTCGCCGTAATAATCGGCCCAACGGCCGACGGTAAACGGCTGCCAGCCGGCGGCAACCCGGATCGGCCGCCACATGTCGCGATACGCGCCGTCGTAATAGACCCGCTCCCAGCGGCCGTTTTCCTCCAGGGCATAGGCTTCATCCCGGATGGGCTCGGGCAACAGGCCGGTGGAGGTGCCGCGCGACTGCTGCCGCTGCGCCCAGAGCGATTCGCGCTGGTTGTTCCAGTCATCCCAATCGCCGTCCACGGTGCCGTTGCCGGCGGTGACGCGCTCACGGTCGGCAATGACCGAATCGCCGCCTTCCCGGACCGGATAGCGCTCACCGGTTTCTCCGTGGAGGAATTCGACCTCGCCGCGAACCGCGATCACCTCGATCGACTCATCCCCCACGTAAAGATCACAGGCCGTTCCCGCCGGGGCGACCACCGAACCAAAAGGCGTGGTGACCTTGATCACGGCTTCACTGCTTTTATTGAAAAAGCGGGCCTGCCCCGAAGCCACGTCAATGGTGGTTGCATCGTCCACAAGATCCATCATCTGCACCTGGGTGTTGGCACCGATCCGCATCCAGGTGCCGTTGGGCAGAATCAACTCGGCCCGGCCATTGTCACCGCTGTAGAGGGTGTCTTCCAGCCCGAAAGGCGCATCGGCAACGGTCATGGTCCAGTCCTTTTCCTCCGGCACATAGCGGAGCAGGTCCCCTTCCAGGTAACTGACACGGCCGACGAGGATCTCCTCGTCGTTTTCCATGGACCAGGTTGATCCGCTCAAGGCGAGTATTCCGAGGCTGACGGCCCAAAAAAGGCAAAAGAACCGCAGAGCGTGCTTCATGATGGTCTCCTTGATTTGACGAACAAAGGGAAAGCGGAGTATAACACGCCGATCAAAATGAAAACACACTATGATTTCATCCCATGAATTTCAACGGCTTGAGTGAGTATTTTCACATCGAACCGCCGTCAACCACAGCCCCGGAAAACAATGGCCGGTACAACCTCGGGCCGGGAGGGCCAACGCCTCCGCGCCAATGAACAGACCAAGGAAATCCTGCTCACCTCGATCCACAAAATCAGCAGTTTGCTGACCCGCCCGATCTCCCTGGACCGCATTCTCACCTCGATCGTCAAGGAGACCTGCCAGGTATTCGGCTTTACCCGCATGGCCATCTTCCTCACCGACAAGAACCGCGGCCTGCTCGAGTGCAAGTACATCCACGGTTTCAACAGCCAGGATTCCAAGCGGGCCGTCCGCTATCCCTACCGGCTCGCCGACCAGGACTGCGTGGAGACCCGGGTCGTCCGCTTCGGCCGGACCGTCTATATCCGGGATTTTCAGGCCGACCCCGGCCTGAGCGCCATCGACCTGACGGTGAGCAGACTCATGGGCCGGGTTTCCACCATTGCCGTTCCCCTGAAAATCAAAAAAGACGTCATCGGCCTGATTGTCGCCGACAAGGATGCCGTCCGCCTCAAACTCAGCCGCAAGGATATCAACGCCTTTTCCACCTTTGTCAACCAGGCGAGCATCATTATCGAGAACGCGCGGCTCCAGGAACAGAACCAGCAAAAAATCAACCAGCTTTTCACCCTCCAGGAAATCACCCATAAAACCAGCTCCACCTTTCATCTGGGAAAACTGCTGCAGGTCATTTGTAGCAGCGCGGTCAAGCTGACCCGGGGGACGAGCGCCCGGCTCTTTCTTCTGGACGAGGAGAAAGAGGGACTGGTCTTGGCCGCTCAACGCGGCGCGAAAACATCCGGGAAAGGCGCCATGCGCGTTGCCGGCCGGGTTGCCCACGAAGGCCAGCCGGTGCTGCTCAACGGCACGGCTCCGGCCCAGGCCCCGTTTGCCCCGCCCGAACCCGGCGCCTCGCTCCTGGCCGTCCCGTTGATCAGCGAAAAACGGGTATTGGGCGTGCTCCAGGTCGACAGCGAAAAACCCGCCTTCTCCGAGGACGACCAAAAATTGCTGATGATCTATGCCGGCCACAGCGCGGGCCTGATCCGCAACCTGCGCCTCTATGACCAGGTGATGACCGAACGCAACTTCCGGGAAAACATCCTCGAAAGTTCACCCAACAGCATGATTTCGGTCAACGACAAAGAGGAAATCACCTCGCTGAACCGCCGGACCGAGGAGATGTTCCGCATCCGGCGGAGCGATGTCATGGGCCAACAGGTGGGGACGGTCTTCGGCAACGAGATCAAGCATATTGTCGAGCTGGCCCTCCGGGAGCATGCCGTAGTCAACCGCAAGGAGATCGACTGGCGGAATCGGGAAAACACCACCATCGTTCTCGGGATCACCTCCTCGCTGCTGCGCAACCATCAGGGGGCGCTCATCGGGGCCATGCTCATTGTCCGCGACCTGACCGAGGAAAAGGAAAACGAATCCCTGATGCGGCGGATCGACCGGCTGACCTCCCTGGGGCAGCTTTCCGCGGGCATCGCCCATGAAATCCGCAATCCGCTGGCCAGCATCTACTTCAACGTCCAGTTGCTGGCGAAAAAACTTCCCCAGGCCGATCCGACCCGCAACCTGATCAACGATATCCAGGAAGGCGTCAATCGTATCCGCACCCTGGTCAAGGGGATGCTCGACTTTGCCAAGCCCTCCCGGCCCCTGCTCAAACACAATCCCCTGCCCGCCATCCTCAGGGAATCCATTGCCCTGATCGACTCGCAACTGAAAAAAAACAGGGTCGAGGTGCTCTGCACGGTCGCCCCCCACCTGCCGGATATCGTCTGCGATGCGCACCAGATCCAGCAGGTGGTGGTCAATCTGCTCTTGAATGCCATGGAGGCCATGCCCGCGGGCGGTTGTATCGAGTTGAGCGCCCGCCTCGACAAGGACGGTTTCCCCGGAGGCGACCAGGTTGTCCTCCAATGCAGCGATCAGGGACAAGGCATCCGCGCCGATCAACTGCCGACCATTTTCAACCCCTTTTTCACCACCAAACCCGACGGAACCGGTTTGGGGCTCTCCATCGTCCATAAAATCATGGAACAACATCAAGCCCGGATCGATGTTGTCAGCGAGGAAGGCCAGGGCACCACCTTCACCCTCAGTTTCCCGGTTTATCCGGCCACGGAGTCTTCATGGACCGCTACACGATTCTGATTGTCGACGACGACCGACTGCTGCAGAACGCACTCAATAACATCCTCGGCGAACAGTACCACACCCTCATTGCGGGAAGTGGCGAGGAGGCGCTGAAACTGATCAAGAACAACGCGGTGGACCTGGTCCTGCTGGATATTCGCCTGCCCGGAATGGACGGCATGGAGACCCTCCGCCAGATCAAGGCCCGGGAGCAGTCCCTGCTGGTCATCATGATGACCGCCTACGAGGATATCCAGACGGTGATTTCCTCCATGCGACACGGCGCTTACGATTACCTGGTGAAGCCGCTGGAAATGGAGATGCTGGAACTGGTGGTTTCCAAGGCCCTGGAAACCGTCTGGCTGAAAAAGGAGGTCGAACAGCTGCGCCAGGGCTACCTGAGCCGGTTTCCCATCGAGGAGGTCGTTGCCGAAAGCGAGGAGATCCAGGCCGTGTTCGAGTTTGCCGCCAAGGTGGCCAAGAGCGACGACACCACGGTCCTGATCGAGGGGCAAAGCGGCGTGGGCAAGGAAGTGGTGGCGCGGACGATCCATCACCAGTCCCGACGGTTCGACAAGCCTTTTATCGGTATCAACTGCGGCGCCATCAGCAAGGAGCTGCTGGAAAGCGAGCTGTTCGGCTACGGCAAGGGGGCCTTTACCGGCGGCTTGCCCGAGGGCAAAAAAGGCAAGATCGAACTGGCCGACAGCGGCACTTTGCTGCTCGATGAAATCGGCGAACTGCTGCCCGAGGCTCAGGTCAAGCTGCTGCGTTTTCTGGAGGAGCGTGAATTCTATCCCGTGGGGGACACCCGCAAGATAAAGGTGGATGTGCGTGTGATCGCCGCCACCAACAAACGCCTGGAAACCCTGGTACAGGCCGGCACCTTTCGCGAGGACCTCTACTACCGCCTGAACGTGGCCAAGGTCACCATCCCGCCGCTGACGCAGAGAAAGCCGGACATCATCCCCCTGGCACTGGTGTTCATGCATAAATTCAATCAGAAATTCGGCAAGAATTTTCGGAGGATCTCCCTCCAGGCCCAGAACATGCTGGTCGATCACTCCTGGCGGGGCAATATCCGCGAATTGAAAAATGCGGTGGAACGGGTGGTGCTCATGGAGGAGGGGGAGACCATTGAAGCGGAACATCTCGCCTTTCTCGGCGTGGTCCTCCATTCCCCCCTGCCCCGCAACAGCCTCCATATCCACATCCCCCCGGAAGGGATCAACCTTGAAAAACTGGACCGGGACCTCATTGTCCAGGCCCTGGAACTCAGCGGCGGCAACAAGGCAAAGGCGGCGAAGTTGCTCGGTATTTCACGGGCAACCCTGATTTACCGGATTACAAAGCACGGCCTGTCCGACTGAACCGTACCCGCTCCTCTCGCTTCTCTTTCTCCCCCGCCACCCAATGGCGGATATGCTGCACTTCCCCGCCCTCCAGTGCAGCATATGCTACACTTTTAGCAACACACTGTAACAACGTCATTTTTTAGCGACTCTCCCACCCCACCAATCTTTATCATGCACTCAATGCAGCATATGCTGCACCCCTCACCGCACCCCTCCTCGCCCCGCCTTTCATTTGTGCGTATATTCAAGAGCATACGCCACACTCCCCCAATTGGCACGGCACATGCTTAGCTGATTCGATTTGGGCACTCAAGAACACGGCCAACCCGAGCCGTTGCAGAGCTGAACATGCTCGGGTCACAGGTTGGTTGAAGGCACAACCACAGAGCAAGCGAACAAAAATTTTGCATTGAGAGGGGGAAATGTTTGCTTGCCCTGTGGGCCTTATCCGTTGCCGTTGGTTCACAAACAAGGAGAAAACAATGCGAGAAGCAGTGATTGTCAGTGCGGTTCGAACCCCACTGGGCAGTTTTAACGGAAGCTTGTCCCAGATTGGAGCCACCAAGCTGGGAGGGTTGGTTATCGACGAGGCCATCCGCCGTGCCGGTATTGCCAAGGACGTAATCGATGAGGCGATCATGGGCATGGTCCTGCCCTGCGGTTACGGTCAGAACCCGGCCAAACAGGCCACCATCCAGGCAGGTCTGCCCTGGGAAGTGGAGGCGATTACGGTCAACAAGGTCTGCGGTTCCGGACTCAAGGCCGTGATGCTGGCTGCCCAGGCGATTCAGGTCGGCGATGCCGATGTGGTCGTGGCCGGCGGCATGGAGAACATGTCCATGGCCCCCTTTTACCTGGAAAAGGCCCGGTTCGGCTACCGCATGGGCGATGCCAGCCTGCGCGACCACATGGTTCACGATGGCTTGTGGGACATCGTCAACGATTTTCACATGGGCATTTCCAACGAGCTCTGCTCCGAGCGTTACCAGGTCAGCCGGGAAGAGCAGGACCGCTATGCGGCCGAATCCTACCGCCGCACCCTGGCCGCCCAGGCCGCGGGCAAGTTCGATGACGAAATCATGGCGGTCGAGATCCCGCAGCGCAAGGGAGACCCCAAGGTCTTCTGGAAGGATGAATGCCCCCAGGACACCGGCTACGACCAACTGGCCAAGATGAAACCCGCCTTCCAAAAGGGCGGCGTCACCACCGCCGGCAATGCCTCGATCATCTCCGATGGCGCAGCCGCGGTAGTGGTCATGAGCCGGGAAAAGGCCGAGGCCCTGGGCTGCACCGTCATCGCCACCGTCGGCGCCCAGGCATCCTACGGCATTGACATGAAATACGTCCTGGTCGCTCCCATCTGGGCGGTCCCCAAATGTCTGGCCAAGGAAGGATTGTCCACCAAGGACATCGATCTCTATGAGATCAACGAGGCCTTCAGCGGATCCACCGTGGCCGCTCTCAAGACGCTGGAACTTGATCCGGCCAAGGTCAACGTCAATGGCGGCAGCGTGGCACTGGGCCATCCCATCGGCGCCAGCGGTGCCCGCCTGCTGGTAACCCTGTTGCACGAGATGATGCGCCAAAACAAGAAACGCGGCCTGGTTTCCCTCTGCCTCGGAGGCGGCGAGGCCGTGGCCATGATCGTTAAACGATGACCTCTTGAATAACGCTGTCCCTTCCTGACGCCGCGCAGCTTTCTGCCGGCGGATGTCCGAACCGGAATCGCCCCTGTGCTTCGGTTCGCTCCCGTTCGTCAGCCCCACTATCGGCCCGGCCATTGACGGAGGGAGTGCTTGACCGGCACAGAGAGCCAAAAAGGAGAAACGCGATGAACCTCGACTTGAACGAAGAACAAAAACTGATCCAGGATACGGCCCGTGACTTTGCCAAAAGCGAACTCGAACCCGTGGCCGCCAAGCTCGATGCCGAAAAAGACCGCCCCACCCTGCTGGCCAACCTGAAGAAGCTGGCCGAACTCGGATTCATGGGCCTCAACATCAAAGAGGAATACGGCGGCTCCGAGACCGGCGTGGTCTCGTTCAGCGTGGCCATGACCGAAATCGCCCGGGCCTGCGCCTCGACCGCAGTCACCGTCTCGGTGAACAACATGGTCTGCGAGGTGATCCAGGCCATCGGCAGCGAGGAACAGAAAATGGCCTACATCCCCAAGATCTGCTCCGGCGAATATGCCGCCGGCAGTTTCGGCCTCACTGAAAACTGCGCCGGGTCCGATCCCTCGGGCATGGGCACCACCGCGGTGAAGGACGGCGACTCCTACGTCATCAACGGCTCCAAGATCTTCATCACCAGCGCCCCCTATGCGGGCGTGTTCGTGGTCTGGGCCGTGACCGACAAGGAAGCGCCCAAGGGCAAGGGGATCAGCTGCTTCCTGATCGAAGCCGGCACTCCGGGCCTGAGCATCGGCAAGGAAGAAAAGAAGATGGGCCAGCACGCCTCGGCCACCAATGAGCTGATCTTTGACAACTGCCGGGTTCCGGCATCGGCGATGATGGGCAAACCCAACGACGGGTTCCGCATTGCGGTGGCCGAATTGGCCGGCGGCCGTATCGGGATCGGTTCGCTGGGTCTGGGCATTGGCCTGGCCGCCATGGACCATGCCACCAGGTACGCCAACGAACGGCAGCAATTCGGCCAGAAAATCAGCAATTTTCAGGCAATCCAGTGGATGATCGCCGATTCCTACACCGAACTCGAGGCCGCCCGCCTGCTGCTGATGAACGCCGCCTTCCGCAAGGAGCAGGGCCGTTCCTATGCCAAGGAGGCCTCCATGGCCAAGATGTATGCCACCGAAAGCGCCAACCGGGCCTGCTACAACGCTCTGCAGATGCTCGGCGGCTACGGCTACACCAAGGATTTCCCCATTGAGCGCTATGCCCGCGATGCACGCATCACCACCATTTATGAAGGAACCAGCGAGATCCAGCGATTGATCGTTTCCCGGGAAATCCTCAGGGGGCTTGCGGCTTGATCAGCAAACAACACGTTGAGCACGAAGTTGATAAAGGAGAATAAGGAGAGATGCAATGAGCCAAAATAAACAGATAACCCTGCAGCAGGCGGCCGAGATCGTCAAGAACGGGTCCAGCCTGACCTTTTCCGGATTTACCATCTGGCGCCGCCCCTTTGCCATCGTCTATGAACTGATCCGGCAACAGCGCAGGAACCTGCACCTGATCGAGGTACAGGGCGGCCCCCAGACCGAGTTCCTGGTGGGCGCCGGTTGTGTCGATATCTGGGAATCGTGCTGGGTCGGGCACGAACTGTACGGGAAATATGGCGCCAACCTGTCCCGCAAAGTCGCCGAAAAGGAGATCATTGTCGAGGACTACAGCCATGCGGAAATGATGTTCCGTTTCGCCGCGGCCTCTCAGGGCGCTCCCTACGCGGTCACCCAGACCTCGCTCGGCACCGATATCCACAATCCGGAATTCGATATGCTGGGCCGGGCCGGGAGACGTGACGGCAAACGCATCGCCAAGCACAAATACATCTTCACCGAGGATCCCTTTTTTGATGCCGGTGCCCAGGTTCTGATTCCGGCCGTGAAAATCGACGTGGCCCTGCTCTGTGTCCAACAGGTGGGCGAAGAGGGCACCGTCCGGCTGCAGGGGCAACTCTACTCCGATGCCGAGGCCTGCCGGGCCGCAGACATCACCATTGTCATGGCCGAGGAAATCGTGCCCGAGGAATACCTCCGCCGCCACGCCGATCAGAACACCATCCCCAGCTTCGAGGTCGACTATATCCTGGAATGCCCCTTTGGCGCCCATCCCACGGGCATGTTCGGCAAGTACGACGTCGACGGCCCCCTGCTCAAGCATTTCTACGCCAACACCCGTACCCAGGAAGGCTATGACGCCTTTGCCAAGGAATGGATCTTCGGCCTCGACCATCTCAGCTACCTGGAAAAACTCGGTTGGCCGCGCATGCTGAATCTTCGGGCGAACACAGCCCTCAACTACAGACCTCGTGAACACAAAGGAGGGAAGTGATATGAGCAACTACGCTTTACCTGAAGAATACAATCTGGCCGATCTGCTGTGCTGCGCCGCCTCGCGCGAGGTGCAGGACAACGAGATCGTTTTTGCCGGCACCGGCCTGCCCATGGTGGCCATCATGCTGGCCCAGAGGACCCATGCCCCGAACCTGAAGCTGATCTTTGAAGCCGGCACCCTGGACGGACGGCCGCCGGAACTGCCGACCTCGGTGGGCGACGCCCGTTGCGAAATGGGGGCATCGCGGTCGTCCGGCCTGTACGACGCCTTTTCCATTGCCCAGCGCGGCTATGTGGACCTGGGCTATCTCGGCGGTGCCGAGGTCGACAAATATGGCAATGTCAACACCACCTGCATCGGCGACTACCTTGACCCCAGCCTTCGATTGACCGGCAGCGGCGGCAATCCGGATATCAACTCCTTTGCCAAGCGCACGGTTTTCATCATGGTGCATGAAAAACGGCGTTTTGTCGAGAACGTCAGCTATATCACCAGCCCCGGTTGGCGGGTCAAGAAATGGCCGGGCGGCGAATGGGTCCATCGCCGTGAACTCTACGGATCCGCCTACCGTGGTGGCCCCTCGGCCATCATCAGCACTGCAGGTGTGTTCCGTTTCGATGAAGACGACGGGCACATGTACCTGGACACCTGCCATCCAGGAAAGACCGTGGAGGAAATCAAGGGGCTGTGCCAGTTCGATCTCGACGTCTCACGGGTCAACGGTGAAACTGCTCCGCCCACCCGCGAGGAGCTGCACTTCATCCATGACGTCCTTGACCCGGACGAAATTTTCATCCCCAAGGTGAAGAAGGGCTGAGCCCAGTAAAACAACCCACTACACGAAAAGGCGTCGCAATCGCTGCGGCGCCTTTTTTTATGCCCAAAAGTGCTCGACACGAACACAACAAAAAAATCCCGCCTCCACAAGTGGAGACGGGATTGACGGAATAACGCAAAACCTGAACGGCGTGATCTTCAATTCGGCCAAATCAGGCTTTTGTGGATCCAGCCGGTCAACTGGGGATGGGAAATTTTCACCCAGTCACCCTTCTGTTCCACTCTTTGGAAGATGACATCCTTGACCACATTGCCGACCACGGCATCGTTGGTACTGGGACCGCTGCGAACGTTACACTCCTTGACCTTGATAATCACGTACGGGGTCTTGCTCAACAGGCTCTCGACGATATACCCCTTGTCCCCCTCGTAATCGCTCACCTTGACCCATTGCCCCTCACGGCTGACCACCTCCAATGGATAGCCCATGGGCAGTTCAAAGAGCACATCCGAATTGGTTCCCGGACCGGAGCGAAGGTTGATGCCATCCCGGGCTACACTGAGATATTCAGCCGCCCATACGGAAGAGCAGAACAGCAGTGAACCTATCAGTGTCCATGAACTTTTTTTCAGCAACGAACCAACCATGATCCCGATCTCCTTGTCACACATTCTCCATTTCACCCGCCTCCGGCAGAGGACCCGCGGCAAGCACCATAAAAAATTCCTGATTTCCCTTGGCCCCCCGGACACCCGAGGGAACCACCTGTTCGCAATGCAACCCCAATTCCCGGCCGAATGCCTTCACCATGGCCAAAGCCTGCATGTGCAAAACTCCATCTGTCACCACCCCCCCCTTTTCGATCAACTCCCGGGGCAATTGAAATTGCGGTTTGACCAGGGCAAGGATGCGGATCGGCTTTCCGGCAAAAAGAGGCAACAGCGGCGGCAACAGCGGTTCAAGGCTGATGAACGAGGCATCGATCACGGCCAGATCGATGGGGGTTGGAATATCTTCCCGGGTCAAATGACGGGCATTGGTCCTTTCCAGCACCACCACCCGATCGTCGCTGCGCAATTTCCAGTCCAGCAGGCCATAGCCGACATCGACACAGTAGACCTGCCGGGCTCCATGTTGCAGCAGGCAATCGGTGAATCCGCCGGTGGAGCTGCCAATATCGGCACAGGTCATGTCAGCGGGATCAAGGGGCAGGCCCTTGAGGGCCGATTCCAGCTTGTCGCCGCCACGGCTTACATACCGTTTCCCTTCTTTGACCGTTATTCGGGCCTCGGCGGCAACCAATGTGCCGGCCTTGTCGTTGACCGTCTCGTTGACCAACACCCAGCCGGCACCGATCAGCCGCCGGGCGGTCTCGATATCGTCAACCAGTCCCCGGCTGACCAGCAATGCGTCCAAACGGTGTTTCTTGACTGCGGCCAATGGAAAACAATTATAATTTGTTCAACCGTTCTTTGGCCTGGGAGGCCTCGGAACTGCCCGGATGATCGCTGATCAATTTTTTGTAAATAATTTTGGCGGTTTCGTTGTCGGTCAATTTCTCAAACGCCATCCCCTGTTTGAGCAAGGCACTGGGAGCAAGGGTATCCCTGCTGTGGTTGGAAATGACCTTTTGATAGTCAAGAATGGCCAGATCGTATTCGCCCTGATTGTACAGGGATTCACCCATATAGTAGAGGGTTTTTCCCGCCTGCGGCCCGTTGGGGTTGCTGGAGAGCGACTGCTCAAAGGATTTATAGGCGGCCTTGTAATTTTTGCCCTTGAACTCATTCATCCCCTTGGAAAAAGGTTCTGAGCCTGAAGCAGCGGGAGCAGCCGCGGCCTTTTCCGGGGTCGTCCCAACCGATTTGGCGGTTGCGGTCTGTTTCACCGGAGCAGCCGTCTCCTTCGGCGTGATCACAGCAGTCGGAGATTCAACCGTATCCGCTTTGGTGGACGCGGTACTTTCTCTTGTCTTGGCAGGAACCGCTATTTTCGTTTTTTTGCCCGAGGGACCGACCTTGACCAACCGGCCCGAGGTTTGGCTGCTGGTTTCCTGTTGCAGGGAAGGTTTTGCCGCCATCGTGGTGGCGGCACTGGCCGCAGCTGCCCGCCGCCTTGCCTCCTCGGCCCTTTCAGAGGCGGCTTTTGCCCGTTTTTCAGCCTCGGCAATCCGATCCTGCTGAATTTTGGAAAAATTCTGAACCACTGTCGCCAATTTTTCTTCAAGCACGCTGACCCGCTGATTGAGTTCAGCATTCTTGGCATCCGCTTCTTTGCGGTTATTGTCCACAGCCGTCTGCAGGTCGGCGATATCGCGTTTCACCTGTTCACGAAACTGCAGGGTCTGGCTGGAATTTTCTTCCAGGCTGGACCTGATTCGCATGGTTTCGTCTTCCATCTGATCAAGCTTGTTGGACGAGCTTGCCTGGCGCTGCTGCATCTGGCTGACAGCCGTGCTTTTCACATTCTCAAGCTTCTGGTTGACCGCCCGAAGCTGGTACTGCAAATTCTGGACTTCATCCTGAGTGGCACAGTGCGTCAGGAGAACCATCGAGCATCCGGCCACAGCAATATTTCGTAACATGTTCATGGGTCATAACCTCCTCTAACGACTCAATGCGGGCAAAAGAGTCCTGACAACCGCGTCTGTGGATAAAAGACGAAAAGCCCTTCTCATGATCAGGGAAGACGACCCGACCATTGGGGGTAGGACTGGTTGCCCCGCATGGGGAAAAGAACACGCACATCCTTTCCGTTTTTACTGACAACACAAAGTTCGGAACGGCTGCCGCCCTTGCGGGTCACCGCAAGCAGTCGGCCATCCGGGGCCCAGGTCGGCGATTCAAAATTACCGCCGCCACTGGTGAGCTGACGGACGTTTCCGCCATTGGTATCCATGACGAAGAGCTGATACTGACCGCCGGTGAGACCGGTAAAGGCAATCTCATTGCCTTTGGGAGACCAGGCGGGTTCGCTGTTTTCCGAACATTTGAAGGTCAGCCGTTTGGCGGAGCCGCCGCCTGCGGGCATGACGTACACATTGGGTTTGCCGCTGCGATCGGAAACAAAGGCAATGGAACGTCCGTCCGGCGAAAAGGATGCCGAGACATTGATACCGGATCCCGATGTCAGCTGTCCGAGGATTTTGCCCTGCATGTCCATGGCAAAGAGGTCGGGGTTCCCGTTTTTGCTCAAGGTGAGAATCATGCTCCGACCGTTGGGGGAAAATGCCGGGGCCATGTTGAGGCCCTTACGCCTGGAAAGGGCACGGGTGGACCGGCTCTGCCGAAGATCGGTGATATAGAGATCCTGATTGCCGCGATGGTAACTGGAATAGGTCAATGCATTGCCGTCCGGAGTGAAGCGCGGAGCAACACAGAGGGCACGATGGCGGGTGATCTGCCGGGGATGCAGGCCGAGAATATCGGAGAGATACACCTCTTTACGGCCTGTACCGTCGGAGATGAAGGCAATCCGGGTTCTGGCCACCCCCGGTTCACCGGTGAAGTCCTGAATCAGGCTGTCGCAGAGGCGAAGGGTCATGTCCTCGAGTTGGGCAGACGATCCACGCAGACGACGGCCGGCAAGCAGTTTGTTGCTGGCCACATCGAGAATCTGCCCTTCGATCATGACACCTGCGGGATCGTTGTTCACCTGCCCCAGAACCACGTAATCGACCCCCACCGATTTCCAATCTGCGTCGCGGTTGCCGCCATAACGGCTGGGATCAACCACGCCGATGAAGCCATGCAGGTCAAGGCCCTTGCTCAGCAGTTTGGCCACGGCCCCGCCCTGGCTGTTGCTGCCGGCAAAAGAGGGAACAGCCAGCATGATCTTGCGGACATCCGAGGCACTGATATCATAATAGGTTTGATCTTCCGCCAGGGCGGACCGGGCCACAAAACAACAAAGCAATCCGATTGCCAGCAACGCGATCAACGATTTTTTTTGTGTGCGCATCATAAAATTCTCAAAAAAAGAGACGGTTATTGTCATTTTTACAAAAAGGGCCACACGATGTTCCATGTTTTGAAATAAACGCTTTTTAGGGGCATGGCCATCGTTTTCTTGCGCTCCCGCACGTATATTTCATTTGCTTTTCAACTTCATTGATATACACATTCTAACGTGTCTTGCCAAGTTCACGCACGTTGAAATTGCAGGGAATTTCCGTGCTTTCTTCCGTCATCAATGTCGGGAAAGGCGGCATGGGCGCAGCCCGGTGAACGGTCTTTTCCACTACCCGGTCAAACTGCGGGTCACCGGAAGGGCGATCGAACTTGACGCCGACCAACTCCCCCTTGCGATTGATCGTCACCACGACGTTGGCATAGAGGCTGCTGTCCCAGACACGGGTATCCGGCAGTTTCCAGAATTCCTTGATACGGGCAACCACCGAGTTGACATAACTCTGAGCGACGATATTTTTTGCCGCCCCCCGGCCACCTGAGCCGGCATTGTTCATCGCGCCCTGCATGGCGGCGTTTTGGCGGCCGACCGCATCACGGGCAGCAGCCAGGGCTGCGGTGGCGGCATTGGCCTGGGCGGCAAGTTCACGGGCCTCGGCGGCAGCGGCACGGGCCTCGTTTTCGGCGCGGATCTGATCAAGCCGGGCCTTGGCGAGCGCTTTTTTCCGTGCCTCCTCTCGCTTCGCGGCCTCGCGGCGTTCCACCTCGCGTTTACGCTCCTCAATCTTTTGCTGCAGTTCTTCCTCTTCCTGTTTCCGTTGCTCAGCCAGCCGCTTGCGTTCCTCGATCTTTTTCTGCAGTTCCCGCTCTTCCCGCTCCCGGACAACGGCCTTTTCCTCATCGAGCCGGGTGTCCTTGGCCTTTTTGATTTTGCGTTTCTCCGGGGCAAGCGAGATGGGATTTTTCGCCTCTACCGGTTCGGCAACCGTTGGTGTCGGTTTGGGCGGCTCCGGTTTCACGGCGACCTTCTCCGGGGGAGAGGGCAGCTTGACCGGTTCGGGCGGAGGCGCAGGCTTGGGCGGCTCAACCGCTTTTGGAGGAGGGGGAGGCGGTTCCACCGGCTTGGCTGCGGCCGGTTTTGCCGCTTTAGCGGGAGGAGCAGCGGCGGGAGTGCCACCGCCACCGCCCGCTTCCGGCAAGGCCACCAAACTCACCGAAACCACTTCTTCGAGGATCGGCTTGGCCGTAAACAACGACGGCATGAAATAAACGGTGAGGACAACAGCCAGATGAATGGCAATGGCCAAGCCAACGGCCACTCCCCATCGCCGATCTTCCTCTTGCTGTTGAAGGAGAAAATCCGTTTCTGTGTACTGCACGGTTGAACGTTGGACCCCTGTCACTTCATTTTTTCGGCCGGGACGGTAATCATCCCCAATTTGTCGAAACCGGCGGCATGGATGTCGGCCATGGTTGACGTCACCACTCCGTAGGCAACCGTCTTATCCGCCCGCAGGTAGATGCCCTGCTTTTTCACTTCCGGCTGCATCTCTTGCAGTCGCTGCTGCAGCATCTCCGCTGTCATCTTCTCTTTTTTCAGATATACCTCACCCTCTTTGGTGATGGTGACCACCAACGGTTCTTCCTGCTGCGGCAAAGCTTTGGTGGTGGCCTCGGGCAGATCGACTTCAAGCCCCTGGGTCATCATCGGGGCAGTGACCATGAAAATGATCAGCAGGACCAGCATGACGTCGACCAAGGGGGTCACGTTGATATCCGCCATGACCGACCTACGCCCTTTATTGTTTCCTATCGGCCCCATGGATCACGTCCTCGTGAGGATGTCACGCTCGATCAAATTGATAAAATCAGTGCTGAAGCTCTCGATATCGGATTCGAACTCAGCAACCCGGTTGGAAAAAAGGTTAAAGAAAATAACCGCGGGAATGGCCACCGCCAGACCGGCCGCAGTGGCGATCAGGGCCTCGGAAATACCGGGGGCGACGACCGCAAGCGAGGCGGAACCGCGTTCCCCGATGTTCTGGAAGGACACCATGATTCCCCAGACCGTTCCGAACAGGCCGATAAAGGGCGTGGCGCTGCCGGTGGTGGCAAGCAGGCCAAGCGAACTCGCCAGGCGGTCGGACTCCAGCACCTGGGCTTTCCGTACCGCCCGTTTGAGGTTATCCATGGTGGCCAACTGCCCTTCAAGGGTGGCGGGGGTCTGCCCGGAACTGCGGGCGGCACTGATTTTTTTCAACTCGGTATAACCGGCAACAAACACCGTGGCTTCGGGGCTGGGCGAAAACTCGCGCGCCGCGGCATAGGCCTCGTTCAGGGTTTTACTCTCCCAAAAGGCATCGAGAAAATCAAGCGAGGCGTTATGGGCCCGACGATACAGAATAAACTTCATGATCACAATGGACCAGGAGGCGACGGAAAACACGAGCAGAATGAGCATGATCAATTTGCCCATGATCCCGGCATGCATCATTATTTTAAAAATAGATAAATCCACGACCTTCCTTCCTGTTGAATTAACCGTTTTCGCCCTCAGAGGGCAGGCGATGACAATGCTCCGCGAGCTTTCTGCAAATAAAAAATTTATTTGGGATCGAGGCCCGTTTGACGACTGCAATCCACCGATCTCGGCAAAATTTGCAATCGGGCCAAAGACATGGCTATACCATAGTGGTTTACCCGTGGATGCAGGAGGCACCTTCCGGAGAGGCTGCACACAATAACCCAAAATCATAAACGAAATTCATAAATCTGTCGACCTCGATCTCGAGATATTGTACAAATCTTTCCAGACGATGATTCAAGCCGAGAAATAGGGGAAAAGCACGCTTTCACCACAACCAAGGAGTTGCAAATGTCTGGACAGTTGTATGACGTGGTCATCATCGGAGCCGGTCCGGCGGGCATCCAAGCCGCCATCCATGCCTCCCGAAAAAAGACCTCCGTACTGTTCCTGGGCCGTATTGAAAATTCCGCGCTTTATGGGGCGCATATCGAAAACTATGCCTTTGTTGCTGGCGTCACCCAAGGAGCCGACCTGCTCAACACCGGTCTCTTGCAGGCGCAATCCTTCGGAGCCGAGTGGTCGCCAGAAGATGTGTTGAAAATCAATCAGATGGATGACTTGTTTGAGCTGGACTTGGAGAGCGGTCGAAGCATCCAGGGACGGACAATCATCTTTGCCATGGGGGTTTCCAAGAAAAAACTCGGTGTTCCCGGCGAAAAGGATTTGGCCGGCAGAGGCGTCTCCTACTGTGTGGACTGTGACGCCAACTTTTATCGGGGCGCCACCGTTGCCGTGACCGGCGACCGCAGCGCCGCCGTCGACGGTGCGCTCACCCTGCTCGATTATGCGGCTAAGGTCTATCTGGTGGCCGAGGAATTGAATGTTTCCGAGGAGCTGCTGGAACGAGTCAAGGAAAGCGACGTGCAATGGGTCAAAAGTTCGGTGGAGCAGATTGAAGGCGACCGGGTGGTCACCTCGCTGAAGCTTGTCGATGGCTCGACACTGGAAACCGAGGGGATTTTCATCGAACTTGGTTCCAAGGGAGCCTTGGAACTCGCCACACAAATCGGAGTGCAGCTCGACAACGAATCCTTCAAATATATCCAGGTGAACCGGAAGCAGGAAACCAATATCCCCGGTATTTACGCTGCCGGTGACATCGTTGGCCCCCCTTACCAGATGGCCAAGGCCGTGGGAGAAGGTTGTGTGGCCGGCATGGAATCCGCCACCTATGCCCGCAAAATGAAAAAGGCGGATAAATAGCCCCGCCTCCTCTTCAACAAAAAGATGTGCTCTTTTTCATGATCCTGGCGAGATACAGCTTATCCGGTCATGCGGATTCACCCTGCCGCTGCCTCATTTCCTGCACTGATTTGAGGTAGCGGAATATCTCACGACTGTAGCGGGGATTTCTCGTCCGTGCAAAGAGAGAGGAAAGCCGGGTAAGGGTCAATGGCTCGATTTCCGGCATCTTCCCCTGCAATTCGGCAACGGTCTCACTGTCCCAGTTTTCCCCTAGTTCCTCACCGCACTCCTCGCCTTGCCGCTGAGCTTCCAGGGCCTCATCAATCAGGGCATCCCGAAAAAATTCAATCGTGTGCTGCTGCTTCTTCTCGCTGAGGGCCTTGCCCTTATACTGGCTGACCAAGGCATAGAGAGGCTCGAGAGGCAAAGCCGCCACAAACTTGGTCAGGTACTTGATCTGCCGCTGGCGGACACTGCCCCGCATCTTGGCGGTTTCAAGCAGCAACTCGCAGAGTTCATTCAGCCCCTCCACCTGTGTCAAGGCCTGAGCGGGTAACTTCACCAGTTCACCCACCAGTTTTTCTACTTCCTTGACGCGTCTTTTTTGCTCGGATCGACTTATCTGCATGGAGCGTTCTTCATGCCGAAACGGAGGAGGATTTTGAGAGGGCGAGCACCGCATTCCAAATTTGGTTGGCGGTCTCTTCCTTGCTAAGCAAGGGGAGTTCCCGGCTGGAGGATCGGCTGATCAGGGTAACCTGATTGGTATCGACATCAAATCCGGTCCGGCTGCCGAGGATGTCGTTGACCACAATCAGGTCAAGATTCTTTTCCCGCAGCTTGCGTTGACCTTCCGCCACATGATTATGGCTTTCAGCGGCAAAACCGACCAAGACCTGTCCCGGCACACGCTTTTTGCCCAGTTCGGCCAGAATATCGATATTTTTCACCAGATCCAGATGGAGCCCCTGCGGACTTTTTTTAATCTTGAGCGGCTGGCAACTCACAGGTTTAAAGTCCGCAACAGCCGCTGACTTGACAATGACATCCATCCGGCCGCTCCGGGACAGCACCGCTTCGGCCATTTCCTCGGCGGTGGTCACCGGGACGAGGTCCACTCCCGGAGGAGGATCCTGGGAAACAGGTCCGGAAACCAGAGTGACCTCCGCCCCCCGGCGACGGGCGGTTCGAGCCAGGGCATAGCCCATCTTCCCGCTGGAACGGTTGCTGAGAAAACGGACAGGATCCAGGGGTTCGCGGGTCGGTCCGGCGGTTATCAATACGCTCTTGCCGGCAAGGTCATCGGGCTGCAACACCGCGAGCAGGGTTTCACGCGCACATTCCCATTCAGCCAAACGGCCGTCACCGGTTTCACCACAAGCCAGGGAACCGCATCCGGGTTGCACCACATGGTAGCCCAACCGCTGCACCCGCTCGAGGTTTTCCCGTGTGGCCCGATGATTGAACATGGCCGTATTCATGGCCGGGCAGAGAACGACCGGGATCTTTGCCGCCAGCACCGCTGCAGCCAGGAGATTATCCGCCATGCCGCAGGCCAGTTTGGCCAGGGTTTGCGCAGTTACCGGGGCGATCAACACCACATCCGCATCCCGCGAAAGGTTGATATGCGCCATCATCCGTTCGGGATCGCTATCAAACATGTCACCATGGACGGGATTGCCGGCAAGGGCCGCGAACGTCAGCGGGGTGACGAACTTTTTGGCCGCCTCGGTCATCATCACGGTCACGATCGCCTCTTCCTTAACCAGTTCCCGCACCCAACAAGCGGCCTTATAGGCAGCTATGGAACCGGTGACACCAAAAAGGACCCGTTTTCCCTGCAATCCAGACATCGCTTCACCCATCACTGGGTAAAGGAACTCTCAAAGCTATTGTTTTGCGGCGCAAGAGAATTTTGACTGCCATAGGAGCCGGTACCCGTGCCTCCGGTCTTGTCAATGGCCACGTACAGTTTCATTTCCGTCTTGCTGAACAGGCCCTCGGAAATAACCATCATGCAGGTTTTATTGGGTTTCACAAAGGCGAGCATGATGTTCTTCGAGGCGGTCTCGCCGACCAAGCGCCACTTATTGTCTTTCATGGACGCCACCATATAGTCTTTCAGCGACATGACCTCTGCCCTGCCCTTATAGCTGAAGATACCACCGCGAAAGGACTCGGTTTTGATCACCATGGAATCCTTTCGGTCCCAGACCAATTCCACCGGCAGGGTAATATCCTTGATGTCGTCGGCAAAGTTGGACAGTTGCGGCAGACCGGTGGCATCGGACCCGATGACGTTATTTTTTCTGGCACAGCCCACGGTCGTCAGTACAAACAGCACAGCAATCACGGCCAATATTTTTTTCGCAAATCCTATAGTCATTCCCCTTCTCCTCCAATTCGCTCACAAGAGAACGCTGTTCTCCATTCCGATATGCCCCATTCCCCGGTTTAAAATGGCAACCGACCACGGCAGCACTCAGAAAAATTTGTCTTTTGCGGTCAAAAAAAGCACCAAAGTCCCGCATCTCTTCCCCTGAAAGCCCGGAAGGCAAAAAGGAGGTCGAATCCTGTCAGAACGATTTGTTCTAAAAAAATAAGTTTTTAATGTCAATAAATATCTTTGCCCGTAACATTATAAAATCATTTGCTATTTAGAACACACTTTCTTTTCTGGAAGCCTCCGCCTCCATCAACGCCCGTGCCGGCTATGACCAGCAGACACATATTTGCAAACAAAGCCAACCCTTGCATACCGGCTGATAACCGGAACTTCGGCCAACCGGAGGGACTTTTGTCGATCCACCGACTCATGCCTGAGAGCTTCAATCCGGTAAAGACGTCAAGATCCACGCCAAGCAATGGCAGGCCTTGGCCCAAATTCGGTTCAAAATCCCTTCCGTGTACCGTCAATTCCCCCGTTCGCGAACAAAAATGGAGAGGTGTTGCCAGCCTCAACCAAGTGTTCAATCTCAGCGATCATTTTCAGGTGGCACGGAACTCTATGAACGACCTTGGTCTTGGCCGGTGTGACCAACTTTCCGGCTGAAATTCCCCGGCGGATGTGGAATGCACTGTCGAATCGGCCACAGGTCATTTTCAAAAGCGCCATTGCCTTTGCCGGCCTTCTGATATGGTATTTCAAAAAAAGAAATTGGCCTTTTTCCGGTGTAGCGTTTATATGGCCAATGGGTGGTTTTCAGGGGGCAATTTTATCTTCGGCTTCTCTATACCGTATTCTCCCCTCTTTGGAAAGAGTGACATCTCGGGAAGGCGCTATGCATCTCCGACCATAATCAAGAAAGAGTTCTGAATATCTTCATGCAAAGATGTTTTGGTAATTGCACCAGGCTGATTGAAGAAATCATAGGACGCAGGACATCGAAGCCGTACCTCCCAAAAAAGCACTAGGATCGCCTTGGACAAACATCTGAAGCGGAAAAATACCAATGTCCCCAAAAGGGAAGCAGAGCTATGGAGGATTGATGCTCATGCCTTTGTTTATTCTTTGGATGTATTCGGCAGCTCAATAATGAAGGTCGTTCCCAAATCTTGTTCGGATTCAATAATTATTTTTCCCTGATGTTTAACACAAATAATATCATGAGCAATGGCCAGCCCCTGACCAGTACCTTTTCCTACTTCTTTAGTTGTAAAAAAAGGATCGAAAACCCGATTTTTAATTTCTTCCGGAATACCGATGCCGGTATCGGAGATTCTAATCTCTACGTGTTCTTCTTTCTGTTTTGTACTGACTTCAATATTCCCCTTTTTCCCTACCGGATTGCGACCAATTTTGCTTTCAATGGCGTGGGCTGCGTTTATCAAAATATTCAATATAACTTGGCTTATAGCATTGACATTACACCACACTGGTTTGATATCATCATTTAATTTTGTTTCAACTATAGATACATATTTCCATTCATTTCTCGAAATCGTGATAGTTGTCATTATTATTCTGTTTATATCTGCTTCGACCTTTCCCTCTCCTCCAGGATGTGAAAAATTTTTCATAGCCTGAACAATGGACGTTACCCGTTGAAGCCCTTCTTTTGATTGATCAACTGCTACAGGAACTTCATCTTTAAAAAATTCCCAATCAAAATCTTCTGTCTTTCTGATTAGCTCTACTATATTTTTATTATTATTATCAATATTTTTAATATTTTTGATAAAATTTATTGTAAAATCAATATATTTTTTTATATCATTAAAAGATTCTTCAATAAAACTTATATTTGACGTTATAAATTGAACAGGGCTATTAATTTCATGAGCTATTCCTGATGCTAATTGCCCTACAGATTCGAGTTTTTGCGCACGCAATAATTGAACATGAAGTTTTTCTTTTTCTTTTTGATTTTCTATCCTATCAGTAACGTTTCTGACAATGTGAACCGAACCTATAATATTTCCAGATCTATTGAAATACGGTGCAACGAGCATTTCGACATTACCGCCAAGACGTTCATCATACAATTCAAGCATATGTGGTTTATGATCCTTCAACATCTTTTCATGAAGACAATTTTCAAGCAAACAATCCTTTCCATGAACACAATTAAAGCAAATTGTCCCAATCACATCTGAATGATTTGATCCAATCATGGTCAACATGG
Organism: Desulfobulbus sp.; assembly: GCA_050255935.1. Lineage (GTDB taxonomy): Bacteria > Desulfobacterota > Desulfobulbia > Desulfobulbales > Desulfobulbaceae > Desulfobulbus. The sequence continues at coordinate 35,831 of JBFWIP010000004.1, read as the reverse complement.
TTTTGTTCATGTACACAATTTCATGTCTCAAATTTATTACAAAAATCAAGTCAGGTAATACATCCACTATGCGCTTCCATTCGTTCTCGGAGTTCAAAAAAAGAGTTTCGTTTTCATGTGATTCCGAGTTAGACGTATTAGCCGACTGAGATTCTATTGACATAGCGCCCTCTCTCTACTTTTTTTGTTTAATTTTTTAAAATTAAAGGACTGTAATGCTTTTCTTCGTTCGGAATAAAAATCAATATTATCTACATTTTCAAAGCCATAGGAATGACGAAATTCATTCTATCATTACAGAATGTTATAATGCTGAATTTAAGCACCGTTTTTTTTTACATTATGCTGCTATGGTACAAATGGTTAAGTACTACGACTTAATCGAAATTTCGGGGACAGGATACGCAACCTCGTTCTTGAGCTAGAGCAAGGGGGATATCCGATAATTATGCACGTTCCCAACGAACCAATAGGGCAGATCCAATTTTAAAACCCGATGACGGATCTGGTGCCCGTTCCTCTTCCGTCAAAACGCTTTGCGTCGTGGCTGCCGAACAAGCTATTGTATCGCAAGCTCAAAAAAATAAAAAATTTTTCCCGACACAAGTGTCCTTGATGGCAGGAGGTCGAATATTCGAATCACTCCCCGTCAAAATGAATATATCAAGCCCTCAAGGAATCTTTTCCATGAGGGCTTTTTTTATATAAATTACATGAGGTTGTTAAACGTGCCCCTTCCCTCCGCAGGTGGGGCATTGTGCGTCAGGAGTACAAACCTGTCCGGAACAATTCGAATCAGGAGCACATTCCTGCTGATTGGGTGTCTTGATGCCTCCCCATTCCGGACTCGTTTCACAAATGCCGCTGATCACTTTTTTCCCCATACAGGTCGGACAGACAGTTTTTTGGGATCCATTAGTGCTCATACTATCCTCCTTAAAAAACGCTTTTTAAACGTATTAATGGTTGTTGCTGTTATTATAAATAATCATTCTCAAATCCAAATCAACACTTAGTTACAAATGAACTTTTGGGCGAATTTCGGGTAGACAGTAATACAGAAGATGCCCTCCCCATGAGGCTTTCACCACTCTGGTTGCAAACTCCCTGGGGGGGAACAGAAAAACTTACCCAACATCGTGGATTGCAAAGCCGGGATATAATCAGAATTGGCTTTTCGGTTATCCATTGCTTTCGGGGAAATCCTGAAAGTTGAATGGACCACTAAAAGGCTTTTAATTCATGGAAGGGTGAGCAGCAGACATCGACATTGCATATCAGGCCACTTTTTGCTCATCAATAGCGGCCTTCCGGGGCCCTTTTTCGTGAATCAGGATATTCCCGCACGAAAAAATTTAGAAATGCTCGGAAATGCGTTGGGTGGTATTGTCTTGTATTGCCTCGACGCTCTCTCACGCCGGTAACAGTTCTGCAAACAACCTGAAAACAAAAGGATAGGATTCGCGCTTCAGTTGCATTTTGATTTTATTGAATATTTTTAGCGATACAGGTTTAATGTCAATAACCATTCACGACGACAGAGAAGCAACGCCCCATAACTTCCAGCCTTTTGGGGACTTCCCTTAATTGTACCGACAATCTTATCAACCAGAAAACATACAGTTCCATGAAATCAGCCCCACCTCCCCTTCCCCATTTAAACGGCTTCGCCGAGCTTACGGACACCCACTGTCATCTTGACATGGAGGCCTATGCCGACGATCTTGATGCTGTTATTGCCACCGCAACTCAACATGGCGTCACCCGAATCATCACCATTGGCATTGATGTGGCAAGTTCCAAAGAGGCTGTTCGCCTGGCCTCCCGCTATTCCAACGTCTTTGCCGCGGTCGGCATCCATCCCCATGATGCAGACCAGGCCACTCCGCAGGCCCTTGAGCAGTTGCGGATGCTTGCCGGCCATGAGCAGGTGGTTGGTTATGGCGAGATCGGACTCGATTATGTCAAAAATTATGCACCACGGTCCGTGCAGATTCATGCCTTTACCCAACAGCTCAACCTTGCCCGCACACTGAATCTGCCGGTCATCATTCATGACCGCGAAGCGCATGAGGATACCCTGCGGCTGCTCAAGGCCGCAGGCCCTTTACCCCGACAGGGTGTGATGCATTGTTTTTCAGGGGATATCCGCTTGGCCAAGGCCATCCTTGATCTTGGATTATACATCTCCATTCCCGGTGTAGCCACCTTTGCCAATGCCCATACCCTGCGGGAGGTCATCCAGGCTGTCGATCTGAATTTCCTGCTGCTTGAAACCGATGGCCCTTTTCTGGCACCGGTGCCCAATAGAGGCAAGCGTAATGAACCCACCTTCATGCTCCATACGGCGCAGATGGTTGCCGACCTGAAAAAAATTTCCCTGGAAGAAGTTGCCCGGACAACCACGGCCAATGCCTCACGCCTCTTTCAACTGCCGGAGACCCAACATGATCAGTGACAACCTTGCCCAAATCCGATCCAACATCATCCAGGCCGCCCATAAGGCAAAAAGGAATCCGGAGACGATCAAATTGGTGGCAGTGAGCAAGTTTGTCCCAATTGACCGCGTTCAGGAGGCTTTGGCGTGCGGACAAACCCTGTTTGGCGAAAACTACCTGCAGGAGGCGGCCGAAAAAATTTCGACCATAGGTGCCCGGGCCAAATGGCACTTTATCGGCCATTTGCAAAGCAATAAGGCCAAGCAGGCGGTTACCCTATTTGACATGGTGGAGACCGTTGACCGCCTGAAAATTGCCAAGGCCCTGGACAGCCAGGCGACACATCTCGGCAAGACTCTCTCGGTACTCATCCAGGTGAACATTGGCCGTGAGCCGCAGAAATCAGGCATTCTTCCTGAAGAAACCGAACAGTTGATACAGGCCATTCGTCAGGAAACCGCATTAAAAGTGTGCGGCCTCATGGCCATGCCCCCGTTTTTCGACGCCCCGGAAAAATGCCGGCCCTACTTTCAAAGACTACGGGAGTTGGCGAATCAACTTGCCGAGCGACAGCTTTTTGCTGATAATACCCATGTCGAACTTTCCATGGGCATGTCCGGGGATTATCCGGTTGCCATCGAGGAAGGGGCAACTATTGTCCGAGTCGGCACCGCATTATTTGGAAGCCGGAACTGACCGGAAAGACACAAAGAATCCATCACGTTGTAGTCACCGGGGGACTCAAAGCGCCGAACATCGCAGCATCCCGGGCGGGAAAATTAATTCAAAAAATATCGGAGTGTTATTAGCCAATGCGTATTACCATGATTGGTACCGGTTACGTCGGTCTGGTGACCGGGACCTGTTTTGCCGAATTCGGCCATTTTGTCACCTGCGTCGACAAGGCGGAGGATAAAATCAACCGGCTCAAAAACGGAAAGATCCCGATCTACGAGCCAGGACTGGATACGCTGGTTCAGAAAAACAGCACGGAAGGCCGCCTGACCTTCACCACCGATCTTGCCGAAGCCATTCCCGATGCGGAAGCGGTTTTCCTGGCCGTAGGCACCCCGAGTTCCCGCCGTGGCGATGGGTATGCCGACCTGACCTATGTGTACGAGGCGGCACGCGAGGTGGCTGAACATCTCCGCGGCTATACGGTTGTGGTTGACAAGAGCACGGTTCCGGTGGGCACGGCACGACAGGTCCACAGGATCATCAGCGAAGCCAATCCAAAGGCAGATTTCGACGTCGCCTCCAACCCTGAATTTCTCCGTGAAGGTGCGGCCATCACCGATTTCATGCGTCCGGACCGAGTGGTGGTCGGGGTCGAATCGAAACGCGCCGGCAAGGTCCTTGAGGAAATCTACAAACCACTCTATCTTCGAGACACGCCGATCGTGTACACCACCATCGAAACAGCCGAGCTGACCAAATATGCCGCCAACGCCTTTCTTGCGGTCAAGATCAGTTTCATCAATGAAATCGCTTCAGTCTGCGAAGCCGTCAACGCCAATGTCATCGACTTGGCCAAGGCGATTGGCATGGACGGTCGCATAGGCAATAAATTCCTCCATCCCGGCCCCGGTTACGGTGGATCCTGTTTCCCCAAGGATACCCTGGCGCTTATGCGCATCGTCCAGGAACATGGCAGAAACGTTCGCATTGTCGAGGCCGCGGTGGAAGTGAACGCCGCACAAAAGGCGCAGATGGTCAAAAAAATCCGGGAGATGCTCGGAGGAACCGAAACCGGAAAAACCATAGCAGTGCTTGGCCTGACCTTTAAACCGGAAACCGATGATATGCGGGATGCACCGGCAGCGACCATCCTGCCGGCACTTCTTGAGAAAGGGGCCCGAATTCGCGCCCATGATCCCAAGGGAATGGATGAGGCGAAAAAATACCTGCCCAAGGCCATTGAATATGTCGACACCCCCTACGATACCCTCAAAGGTGCCGACTGCGTGGTCCTGATGACCGAATGGAATCAGTACCGGGCGCTTGATTTGCAACGGGTCAAAAGCGCGTTAAAAACACCTATTTTTATTGACCTGCGCAATGTATACGATCCGGAAACAATGCGTGAGGCGGGTTTTCGCTATACCGGTGTGGGCCGAAACTAAGCGGAACCACAAAAAACAAACTCCCCTTCAGGAAAAATCCTGGAGGGGAGACGAGAGAAAACAATCCTTTGCCGGGCAACGGGCGCTCTGCAAAGGAAAAGATTAAAAAATTTATTTTCGGCGGGATGCGCGCTTAGCTGCCTTCAGCGGATTCACGCGAATCTTGACCACCTTGACCTCGGGCTTGACGTGGGTTGCGAAATTGCAAATACCCAAACGCCATTTTGCGGCCGGGTTCACATAGGAATCACAATATTTATTGCCCTCAGCCTCGACTATCCGCTCACACCCCTCACACTTATCAATCACCGGGAGAAACGCACCCTCGCTGAACTTTGCCACCTTGTCTGTCTGCATATCGCCAACTCCTGAAAAAATATAAACTTTTTCTTGAATCAGAAAAAAATCTTCCATACAATTACTGAGGCGATACGAATGAGCATGCCTCTCACTAAAAAGTAACTTTTATAAAAGCAAAAGCACGGTCTGTCAATACATACTCGCCATTGCCGAGAATGAAAAACAGAAATCCGTTTGGAGATTTTGTATGCCGATCTACGTCTGGAAAGGGAAAAACAGCTACGGTGAAAAGCGTAAAGGCGAAGTCGAGGCCGTTGATGAAGCCGGGGCACGGGCCCATCTCAGACGTCTGCGCATTGAAAACCCAAAGGTCAAAGAAAAACCAAAAGATATCCTTGAAAATATCAGCCTGTTTCAGCCCAAGGTCACCGGTAAGGATCTCGTCATTTTCACCCGTCAGCTCTCCACCATGATCGATGCCGGCCTCCCCTTGGTGCAGTGTCTGCAGATTTTAGGAAAACAGCAAGCCAACGCCACGTTCAAAAATGTGCTGACAACCATCCAAAACGATGTTGAAACCGGGACCACCCTGGCGGACTCCATGCGTAAGCATCAAAAGATCTTTGACAGCCTCTACTGCAACATGATCGAGGCCGGTGAATTAGGTGGTATTCTCGACACCATTCTCTCCCGCTTGGCCGGCTTTAAAGAAAAAGCCATGGCGCTGCAGAAAAAGATCAAAGGGGCATTGACCTATCCCACGATTTGTCTTGGAATATCCCTATTAATACTGACGATAATATTGGTCTTCGTCGTCCCGGTCTTTGATAAAATGTTCCAGGATTTTGGTTCGACACTGCCGGCACCGACGCAAGTCGTTATCAATATGAGCAATTTCTTCAAATCAAATATTTTGTATATCGTTATAGCGGTAATAGTATGCAGTTGGATCTTCAAAAAAATTTACAAGACTGAAAAAGGCAGGTTAAAAATAGACAACATGCTTCTCTGGTCTCCGGTCGTCGGACAACTTATCAGAAAAGTAGCCGTTGCAAAATTTACGAGAACCCTGAGCACCTTGCTTCAAAGCGGCGTACCAATACTGGATTCGCTCCAGGTCGTGGCACGAACATCAGGGAATAAAATCATTGAAAGAGCCGTATTACGTGTTGCAGAAAGTATCTCCGAGGGACGTCCCATCGCCGAACCATTGGAAGAATCGGGTGTTTTCCCGAACATGGTCGTCCAAATGATCAATGTGGGCGAATCTGTCGGTGCTCTTGACACCATGCTCGAGAAGATCGCCGATTTTTACGATGAGGAGGTCGATCAGGCTGTTGAGAACTTGACCGCCATGATCGAGCCCTTTATGATGGTTTTCCTTGGCGGCATGATCGGTGGGCTGGTCGTGGCCATGTATCTGCCGATCTTCAAAATTGCAAGCGTTGTATAAAAAATTATTTGTTTGGAGAAACCGACAATGAGCGAAATTACAGGCGTAATCGCCAGAGAAATACTTGATTCCAGGGGCAATCCAACCGTTGAGGTCGAAATCCAACTCGAATCCGGCGCCATTGGCCGGGCCGCTGTCCCCTCGGGGGCTTCCACCGGTACCCGTGAAGCGTTGGAATTGCGGGACAAGGAAAACAAACGCTATGGCGGGAAAGGTGTGCTCACGGCCGTGGCCAATGTCAACGACCAGATCACTCCGGCAATCCTTGGTTTTGAATCCTCGGAACAGGTTATTCTCGACAAGACCATGCTTGAGTTGGACGGAACCGCAAACAAAGAAAAACTCGGCGCCAACGCCATCCTCGGTGTGTCCATGGCCGTGGCCAAGGCAACCGCCATGGAGTTGGAACTGCCGCTCTACAACTATCTCGGCGGTGTCAATGCCAAGGTTCTTCCGGTTCCAATGATGAATATCCTCAACGGCGGCGCCCATGCCGACAACAATGTCGATATCCAGGAATTTATGATTCTTCCCGCCGGAGCCTCCTCGTTCAGTGAAGCCCTGCGCATGGGAGCCGAGACCTTCCATGCCCTGAAGACGGTTCTCAAAAAGAGAGGCCTGCAAACCGCCGGCGGGGATGAGGGCGGATTTGCGCCCAACCTCCGCTCCAATGAAGAGGCGATGGAAGCGATCTTGGAAGGTATTGTGCAAGCCGGATATGCCCCGGGAAAAGACATTTTCATCGGTATTGATGCCGCTTCCAGTGAATTTTACTCGGCTGACGAAAAAGTCTATGTGCTCGATGCGGAAAAAAAACCGAAAAAAACCGCCGAACAAATGATCGAGTTTTATACCGACTGGGTTAACAAATATCCCTTGATCACCATCGAGGATGGCCTGGATGAATCCGACTGGGATGGATGGAAACTGCTGACCCAGGCCTTGGGCAAAAAAATTCAGTTGGTTGGTGACGATATTTTTGTGACCAACACCAGTATTCTCAAACAGGGAATCGCCCAGAAAATAGCCAATTCCATCCTCATCAAGCTCAACCAGATAGGATCGGTCACCGAAACCATTGATGCCGTGGATATGGCTCATCGGGCTTCGTATACCGCTGTCATTTCCCACCGCTCCGGCGAAACCGAGGATGCAACCATAGCCGACCTGGCCGTTGCCCTCAATACCGGGCAGATCAAGACCGGTGCCCCTTCACGGAGCGACCGGGTGGCCAAATACAATCAGCTATTGCGCATTGAGGAAGAACTGGGTGGAGCGGCCCGGTATGCCGGCCTTGCAGCTTTTCCTTTTCTTGCATGAACTATATTGACAACCTGCTGTTACTTCCTATAATTAAAGCAAGTTGTGACGAGTGGATTCTCACAATGTGTGATACCCCTTGGAGGTAAACGATGACTTTGACAAAAGCAGATTTAGTACAGCAGGTCTATAAGACCCATCCTCATTTAACAAAATCCCAATCTACCGACTCGGTGGAGAAGTTTCTCTCTCTTTCCAAGAACTCGCTCATTATCGGTGAGGATTTGCTTTTAAGTGGATTTGGGAAATTCAATATCAAGGATAAAAAAGCGCGTCGTGGACGTAATCCGCAAACAGGCAATGAACTGACCCTGGACGCCCGTAGAGTGGTGACTTTCAAGCCTTCCGGCATATTGCGATCCCGGATCAATTCCGACCAATAAATAAAAAAAACCTTCTCTTTGAGGGGGATCCAAAGGGCGCCGTTTCATATCGGCGCCCTTTTTCTTTCCCATCGCCGCCTCCAATCTATTATGTTGAACCATATTTTCCTGCCGTCAACAAATCAGTTTCGGACCATCCTCCTTCGTACCCTCGACTTTCCGGATCCATTCATCAGCTCACTTTATCACTGCGTCGATGCGAATCTTGAGAGTCTTACTAATCAGGTGAAGCAATTTGGCCTCATACAGCCGTTGCCTGTACACCGGGTGTCAGAACAAACCTATCAACTGCTTGCCGGGTATTCCTATCTTCCAATATTACGCCAATGCGGATACAAGGAGGCTGTCTGCCAAATCATGCCGGAAGTCTCTGAGTACCCCCGCTATGTCCTGCAAATTTGTCATGGGCTGTCCACGGTGCGTACAAGTCCGATTCTCCAGGCGTACCTCCTGAAGACGGCTTCACACTCACTTGCCGAAAACGAGCTGATGCAACTCCTGGTATTGATGGGGTTCAAACCGCAACGGTATAAAGTTCAGGAACTCATCGCCTTGCTTGACCTGAGCCCTGCCTCGATCTTTGCCCTGCACCAGGGAATTCTTGCCCCTAAGACCGGGAAACTGCTTGCCCGCCTCTCAAATGAAGATCAGGACGTCCTTACTCAACTCATTGAAAAATATAGACCTGGAGGTTCCAAGCAGCAAAAATTGGTTGAAATGCTCATTGAACTCTCGATCCGACACCAACAGTCGATAAACGCTCTCTTGATACCCTGGTTTGAGTTGCAGCGAAAAGACGAGCCGACGAATCTACCGCAACAACTTCAGGGCTTATTGCGATATCTGCACGAGCAATCTTTCCCGCATCTGACGAATGCGGAAAAACAATTTCAACGCCTCCCCCTGGAACTGGCTCTTCCGGCGAATGTTGGCCTTCATCACAGTTCCGCCTTCGAAGATGAAAGCCTTGAACTCAGCATTCAATGTGAAAACCTGCTCAGTTTGAAAAAACTGTGGCAAAGACTCGCCCCCCTGCTCTCCAACTCATCCAATGGCTGAATTTTTTGCAAGTGAAGCATAGCGCCCTTCTTCCTCTGCAGCAAATCGCAGGGTATATGTAGCTAAATGTTTTCCTTGGCCTTTTTCTTCAGGCTCAAAGCAAAAAAGGCGGCCTTACCCGGGCCGCCTTTTTTATGTCCAGCACAAACAATCAGATCGATATGTATCGACCTTGCAAAACGCCACTAAAACTTTGCATCAATCTCAACAATGCTTTGTTTTTACGGCATATAATTTCACATGTTTGTTTTTACTTCAAAATCGTCATTTTCTCTTCAATAATTGGTCACGCCAGCAATTCCAGACCGGAAAAAAAGTACCCTATTTCAAAGGCCGCAGTTTCGGGTGCATCCGATCCATGGGTAGCATTTGCCTCGAGCGAGTCACCAAACTCGCGGCGCAGGGTTCCCTCGGCAGCCTGGGCAGGATTAGTGGCTCCCATCAGGTCACGCCATTTTTTAATCGCGCCCTCAGCTTCAAGCACCATGACAATACAAGGGCCACTGGACATAAAGTCGGTCAGTTCTCCGAAAAATGGTCGATCCTTGTGCACATAATAAAAGCCTTCAGCTTCAAGTTTGCTCATATACAGTTTTTTTAAGCCGACGATAGTGAAGCCTTCAGCGTAAATGCGGGCGATGATTTTACCGGCATTGCCAGCAGTAAAAGCATTGGGCTTGATGATGGCAAATGTGCGTTCCATAGTCGCGATTCTCCTTGGCTGTCTTTTCAAAGTATGAGGATACGCTTGCGGGGAATAAACCACAAAGCGGATTATACGAAAGTGCGCCTCCTATACCACGAACCTGGAGGAACAGCAAGAAGACGGCACTTTTTCAGAGCAACTGCTGATGTTGAACCAAGAGGGGATCGACCGGCCAGTCAATCCCCTCCCTTTTGATCATTGAAGTATCCGGGTCCGGCATCAATCGTCCAGCAGGACGAACCGGCCGTTTTTCACCGTCAACATGGCAAAGGCCTCCAGCCCCAAGCCACCATGATCGGTTGGTGAAAAATTAAAGGTACCGGCTGTTCCGATCAACCCCTTGATATTCTCGATCGCAGTCCGAACCTTCTCCCGGTTGGTACCGGCGACGGCAATAGCCTTGACCATAATGGCCATGGCATCGTAGGTATGGCCGCCAAAAGTCGAGACACTCTCCTTGTACTTCGACTCATAGGAGGTCTTGTATTTCATAAGCACATCTTTTTGCGGCCCCGCAGGCAGTTCATCAGCAACAAGCAGACGGCTGGCCGGAAAAATGATTCCCTCGGCGGCAGCCCCCGCCTTCTTTGCATACTCGATATTGGCAAAACCATGGCTCTGGTAAATAGGGATCTGCCATCCAGCCTGGCGGATATTTTTCGCCAAAATGGATTGGGCTGGAACAATCGACCAGTTGACCACGGCCTGAATATCGCTGTTTGCCTTGAGTTTAGCGACAATAGCGGTTAAGTCCGTGGCCTTTTTATCGTAGACCTCCTCCGCCACGATAGCGATGCCGTAATGGGGAGCCAACTTAGTCAATTGCTCTTTTCCGGCCTTGCCAAAGCCATCGTTCGCAGCGAGAACGGCAATCTTCCTGATCCCCTTTTTCTGCATGGTCATGTAGATCTGCTGTGCCGCATAGCTGTCGCTGGGAGCGGTTTTGAAGACATATTTGGCCACGGGATTAACGATCAATTCCGCTGCGGAGCAGGAAATCATGATGGTTTTGCCATCCTCGACGATTTTCTTGATACTCAGGCTCTCGCCACTGGTGGATGGTCCGATAATGGCAAAAACTTTTTCTTCTTCAATCAACTGTTTGGCAAAGGAAACGGCCTTCTCCGGACTGGCACCGGAATTCTTGACGATGAGTTCGATGGGATTTCCGTTGATGCCGCCCTTGGCGTTCAACTCATCAACCAGCATGCGGAGTGAACGGGATTCAGGCCCTCCCAAAAAGGCTGCCGGACCAGTTTCGTCCAAAATGGCACCGATTTTAATCGTCGCCGCAAATGCAGACGAAGTGATCACTACCAGTGCCAAAACACACAGTCCACCTCCCAGACGAACAATATTCCGGGTCAAACTTCCTCTGTTCATCCTCTCCTCCTCTATGATTGCAAAAGATTTTTGCCATGGAAAACAAACAGCGTTGTTATGACAAAAAGTCCGAGGATAGTCAACGACGACGTTGTTTGAGGAAGATGGGACACTTGGGCAAAAGGAAGCGGGCTTCAGGAAAAAACGGCCCCGGGATTTTGCGAAAAAAAGAATGCTGCATTTCTCCGCTTAAGGCAAATCAGAGGAATTTTGGGAGCAAGATGATTGCGGGGAAAAAGCAGGATAGATATTGGCTTTTGGTCCATCTCGACAGCAGCCGAATCAAAGAGAGACTCCCTTGGTTTGGCTGCCCCCAAAAAACCGTAAAAAAGCCACTGAAGATGAAAAAGCAAAACCAACGACATGGTGAAGGTTCGTCGTTATCAGAGGTCGTAGAGATGATCGTCGTGAATGGGTGGTCTGTTTCTTCCGGTCTGCACCTTCTTTTTTATTGCATCGAGACTGAAAGGCTCTTCCCCCTCCATGAGATCACCCATTTCTTGCTCGATCTGATCCGGATCTTCGCCCGCCTCCATCCGTGCCATTGCCTCTTCCATAGCCCCACCCAGATTCAAGCCAGTCTTGTCGGCGAATTTGCGCATTAATTGTGCTACTTGCCGAGGATCATCCTCGTTGACATTTTCCGCCTCATGCATCAGCCCTGCCAAGGCCTGTTCCATTTTGCCTTCATCCATGCCAGCGAACGGGTCATCTCCCCCACTCTCCTTGGCCTTGCCAATGGTGGCAAAGGCGGACATCATTTTTTGCAGTTCCGGTTTACCGCATTTGGGGCATGAAGGTCGCTTATCCGTATTGGGACGGTGGGAAAAAAAATTAAAAACCGTATTGCAATCGGCACAAAAAAATTCGTAAATCGGCATAATAAAAAAATACGTTAAATGAGAGGATTAAAGGTTCTTGCCAGCCAAAACAGCATCAATATCCGCCTCAGCCACCTGATCGCTAATCCGAACCTGACCGAGTTGTTCCGGCAGCACAAAAAACACCCGGCCTCCAACCGTTTTTTTATCGGTTTGCAGATAGGCCCGCAGGGTTTGGGGGGTGAACTCTTGCGGTATTGCCACGGGCAGCCCGTAGGCGCAAAGAAGTTCCCGAATGCTCCGGGCGACCGCCGGTTTGGCCACGCCGCCACGTACAGCCAATTCGGCGACGGCTTGCATGCCGATGGCCACGGCAAAGCCATGAATCAACCGATAGCCTGATGCCGCCTCCACGGCATGGCCGATGGTATGGCCAAAATTAAGAATACGCCTCAGCCCTCCTTCCCGTTCATCCTGTTCAACGATCCCAGCCTTCATTTCACAACAACGGCGCACCATGGAAATGATACAGCGCGGTTCGAGTCCGAGGATGGCCTCCCGGTTCTTTCCCAACCAGTTAAAAAATTCAACGTCGATAGAGACACCGTATTTGATCACCTCAGCCATTCCGCCGAGGAATTCTTCACCGGGCAACGTTGCCAGGACATCGGTATCAATAAAAACCGCCCGTGGCTGGTAAAACGATCCGATCAGATTTTTCCCCTGAGGAATATCGACCCCGGTCTTGCCGCCCACAGAACTGTCAACTTGGGCAAGCAAGGATGTCGGAACCTGCACAAAGGGAATGCCACGCATGTAAATGGCGGCAAGAAACCCGGTAATATCACCCGTTACCCCGCCACCAAGGGCAATGAGAGCATCTTTACGGTCAAAACCGAGCTCCGCCAATGTGCTGGCAAGGGTGCCAACCGTCTGCAAATGTTTACTGGCCTCACCGTGGGGAAAGGTAAGCAATTCACAGGATAATCCAACTTGTTGCAACGACTGCTGCACTTGGTTGCCATACAACCCTGCTACCCGGTCGTCACTGATAATGCCGTAACGCTTGCCTATCGATCTTTCCAGCAATACTGAGCCGATCTGGCCGAGCACCCCGGTACCGATAATGATGGGATAACTCCGTTCCCCAAGGCCAACCTGTATTTTTTGCTCCATCAGCTCCTCATTCGTTGCTCTAATACGATTTCTCTGAGCCGTCCGTACCGTAGAGCAGACAACTTTACAATAAAAAAGGAGATGCCGCACGGGGCGACATCTCCTTGAAGGCAAAAACAACGTTTGGTAGACGAAGCAGGTCTTACATGGCAGCGCCGGAAGCGGCACCCTGCATCTTCACCTCTACCTTCTCGGTCAGACCGGCATAGTACGCACGCAGACGTACCAGAACTTCCTCACGACCGAAGTGGTCAACAACCGGAGCGCCTTCGGACAGAGCCTTACGCAGTTTGGTACCGGACAGGATAACGCGGTCCTCTTTGGTATGCGGGCAGGTACGGAGAGAAGCCATACCATCGCATTTGTGGCAATAGAAGGTCCAATCGATCTTCATCGGCTTGCAGAGCAGATCCTTGGAGGCATCACCGGTGTAGGGAATGCGATCGAAAATCTGTTGAGCCTCGAACAGACCGTAAAAGTCGCCAACACCTGCGTGGTCACGACCGATCAGCATGTTGTTGACACCATAGTTTTGACGGAAGGTGGCATGAAGCAGGCCTTCGCGAGGACCGGCATAACGCATGTCGAGCGGATAACCAGCGTTGATGACGTTCTCTTTGACAAAATAGTTGTCAATGAGGATTTTGATAGCCTCGATACGAACGTTGGCAGGAATGTCGCCGGGTTTCAGGTTACCGACCAGGCTGTGGATGAGAACGCCGTCACATACCTCAATGGCGATCTTAGCCAAAAACTCGTGGGAGCGGTGCATCGGGTTACGCAGCTGGAGAGCGGCAACGTTAACCCATCCACGCTCGTCAAACATGGCGCGGGTCTCAGCGGGTTTCAGGTAGACTCCCGGATACTCTTTCGGATACTCACCCTCGGAAAGGACTTTAACCGGGCCGGCAAGGTTGAATTCTTTCTGTCCCATAACCATGATAACGCCGGGATGATCTTTCGGGGCGATCTCCCAGAACTTGTCATCGGCAGACTCTTCGCCCTCGCCTTTGAATACTTTCTCGCACTCCCAACGTTTGTCTGCTTCGGTCATTTCGAATTTCTCGGTGACCTTCATGGTTGCAAAGGTCTCACCCTTGCGAACCAGAGCAATCTCGTCACCTTCCTTGATACCGGCAGCGTCGGCAGCGGAAACATCCAGGGTGATCGGTACCGGCCAGAAGGTTCCGTCAGCCATGGTGAAATTCTCGCAAACACCTTTCCAGTCAGCTTTGGTCATGAAACCGGAGAGCGGAGAAAAGCCACCGATACCCATCATGATCAGGTCGCCTTTAGCGCGCGCGGTGATCTCAACCTGCTTCAAACCTGCGGCTTTTTTCAATTCTGCTTCACGCTCAGCACCTTCAAGCAAGGCACAAACAAGACCTTTACCGCCATGGGGCGCAACCAATTTTGAACTCATAACTTTTCCCTCTCTGGTTTTATTCGTGTGAGAACAATTAACCTACAAAATTCCGACCAGATTTGCCGGATTCGCTTCTCAATGAAAAACTGAACCAGCATTCAGTCTCGTGGATATTTATATATCAGGGCAGGGAAAGTCAAGAAAAAAACTCATGATAATAATCAAGAAAAATGATGATAATCGTCAACAATTTCTCAAAAGCCGACACCAAAACTTTTGGAAAAAATTACCATAAACAAACGGATAAAGAATAATTCACTATCATTATCTACCCCGCACAGGGGCCAAAAAAACAAAACCTTTCCCCCAAGCGATCTCATTTCCCTTGTTAGAGGCAAGACAGGAACGCACAACGTCTTTGAGATCAACCTGTTTCAATCAAATATCCCAGGAACGGTAGATATCGCCCCAACCCGAGCAAAACCTTGCCGGCTTTTTTGAGATTGGCTCCCCATCAGGCCTTTACAACAAGCGAACCATGCCATGCAGGTCGATACAGCGGGCGGCAAAGCACAAGATGTCGTTCTTCCCTCAAATTGCAACAACTGGCGGGGAATGGACATCAAATGTTGCCTGTGGATTCAGCATCCTCAAAAGGGCATTATGGATGCGACCCAACGGTTTTATTATCCGTCTTGCGATCGTCGGCTGCTGGCATTGGTGGCGCATCTCCAACATTCCGCCCTCCGCCGGCAACCTGTAGCTTGCCTCTTGATTTACGCTACCGATGCAAACGGGTCATTATAACCCGCTCCCCTCCAGCAGCGAGTTAAAATGACCTGCTTCTTATTTCTTTTCCTTTCATAATTGTGGTATTATTCCCTGTGCCAGTCACGCGCTGTCCCATCTAACCGCAACCAATAGGGTCATTTGTACCCATTTAAATACCCTTCCCATAATCATCTCGGTCAACTCAAAGGGCCTCGGCATGAAAGATGCAATATTACCTTTAGCCCACAAGGGAAGGGACGTTGTTGAGACACGCATCCGGTCTTCCGGCTCCGGAGTCCTTGCCAATTTCCCGGAGCCTCCCGAAGCTGAATCCAGGGTCTTCAAGGAAAACACTATCCTTGATATATTCCGTGTTTTCAGTACGATTGAGCAAAAGCAACCACGAGAAACAGGGTCCATGGATATTACAAAATTTGCCATTCCTGAAATTATATTTGGGCGGGGGAGCCTCAACTATGCAGGCCAATGCGCCCTGCGGCTTGGCGCCAAGAAAGTCTTTCTTGTCAGTGACGATGGTATCGAGGAGGCCGGTTGGCTGCAACGCTTGATGGATATCCTGGAAAAAGAAGGCATCAAATGGGTCTATTACCCGGGTGTCACTTCTAATCCCCGGGATTTCCAGGTTGAGCAGGGCGCCGAATTTTACTCCAAAAACGGCACGGATGTCATCATTGCCATCGGTGGCGGCAGCGCCATGGACACGGCCAAGGGCATCGCTATTATCGCCAGCAATGGCGGTCGGATACGCGACTATGAGGGGGCCAATCGTGTTCAGCGCCCCTTGCCGCCGATGCTGTTCATCACCACCACTGCCGGTAGTGGTTCGGATATCAGTCAATTCTGCATTATCACCGACATGAAGCGTGGGGTCAAAATGTCCATCATCACCAGGACACTGGTCCCCAACATTTCCATAGTCGATCCGCTTATCCTGCGGACCAAGACCGAATCGCTCATTATCCAGTCCGCGGTTGATGCTTTGGCACACGCCATTGAGGCCTACATGTCACGTATCGCCTCGCCCTTCACCGAAATTCATTCGTTACGGGCGATCGATCTCATCCTCAACAACTTGCAGCGGGCCGTTGCCACCAGGTCGCTGGATTCCCTAGAGCAGCTCAGTATCGCCGCCGTTTCCGCCTCCATGGCCTTCAGCAATGCCGGGCTCGGCGCCGAGCATGCCCTGGCCCACGCCCTTGGAGGGCATTTCGACATGCGTCATGGCGTTGTCCATCCCATTCTTCTGACCAGCGTCATGCGCTACAACATGGAGATCAATACCCAGCGCATGGCCGATATCGGCCGTTTGATCCTCAAGCGCCAAGTCGGCTCTGACCGGGAAACCGCTCTTGCAGGCATTGACAAACTCGAGGAATTTTTTGCCTCTTTTGACGTAGCCCTGCGCCTGAGTCAACTCATTCCGGAGAGCGAACGGCATCACCTTGAATCATCATGCAAAATGGCGGTACATGACGCCTGCAACCTGACCAATCCAAGACCGGCGACCTGGGAGGAGTTCTATCGAATCTGTGAGGAGGTGTGGTGATGCCACACTATACCACCCTTGAAGATCTTGTCGGCATTGAACACTGCAAGCTGGGATTTTACCAGGAATTGCAGCAAAAGGTGGAACAGCTCAAGGGGTCCAATTCTGAACTCGAGAAAAAACGTAAAGAAATCCAGGCCCTTCTTGACGGAATTACCGACTTGATGGTGGTCCTCAATGAAGATTTTAGCATTCAGCGTGTCAACCATGTCTTCACCGACTGGTTTCCGGGCGTCGATCCCATTGGCCGGTCCTGCCATGAGATCTTTCGCGGCAATGACGACCGATGCGATAACTGCCCGGCTCTCCGGGCTCTCGACCGCGATGAAATCGTCAAGGATCTCTGTATTTACAAGGTCAATGACGATTACAAACATTACGAAATCATTGCCTCGCCCCTGAAAACCAGCGCAACGGGCGAACGGCAGGTCCTGCTTTTTAAACGTGACGTTACCTTGGAAAAAGAATTCCAGGCCCAGTTCTATCAGGCGGAAAAGATGGCCACAGTCGGGGCCCTTGCCGCCGGTGTCGCCCATGAAATCAATAACCCCCTTACGGCCATCAACGGCTTTGCCCAAGGGTTGAAACGACGCATCAACCGCTTGGAGGGACACATCGAGGAGGAATTGTTCGGTGATTTCAAAGAGTACACCGAAACCATCATCAAGGAGTGTTTGCGCTGTCGGGATATCGTCCAGACATTGCTGACCTTCAGTCGCCCCAATTCCTTAAGCCTCGCGCATGTCGAGCTCAATCAATGTGTCACCGACACATTGTTTATCCTCAAGCACCATTTCAAGGAACAGCATGATCTGACGGTCAAAACCGAGCTTCAGGAAGACCTGCCGGCAATCCTGGGGGATGAATCCCAGCTCAAGCAGGTGATTATCAATCTCCTGGCCAATGCCCTGGACGCGACGACCGACGGCGGTCTGATTCAAATTAAAACCCACAGCAATGAATCGGGCGGAGCGACCTTGGTGATCGAAGATTCAGGTTGCGGCATTCCCCTTGACTGTCAGGACAAACTGTTCGAACCGTTTTTTACCACCAAACCCGTTGGAAAAGGGATCGGCATCGGCCTTTCGACCTGTTACTCGATTGTAAAAAACCATCATGGAGAAATTACCGTCACCAGTGCGGTCGGCATTGGCTCGGCATTTCGTGTATCGTTCCCCGGAATTAATGAAGAATGGACAAAGAAAAGTATTCCATCCTTGTCATAGACGACGAAGAATCAATCCGCCGCCTGCTCCAGAAGGAACTGGCCAACAACCGGCGGGAAATCCTTACCGCAGCCGACGGGGCCGAAGCCATGGCCATGATCCGCAGCCACTGGTTTGATGTCATTATCATGGATCTGTGGCTACCTGATGTTTCCGATCTGGAACTGCTGATCAAGGTTCGGGAATCCATTCCCCATATCGAGGTGATCATGATCACCGGTCATGGTGACGTGGATATCGCGGTTGAGGCCATGAAACTCGGCGCGTGCGACTTTATCCGTAAACCGTTCAACCTGGACAGGCTTGATCTGATCGTGGAGAAGGCACATCAGCGGGTGCTCCTTTCACGGGAAAACGCCATGCTCCGCCACAGTACCGGCCAGGAACAGAACAAAGTGCGGTTCATTGGCAACTCTCTGGCCATGCGTGATATCCAGTTTCTGATTGAAAAGGTTGCGCCGGCAAAAATTCCGGTTTTGATTACCGGCGAATCCGGTGCGGGCAAAGATGTGGTGGCACGCCTGATCCATCAACGCTCCCCCCTGGCCGCCAATCCGATGATTGTCAAGAATTGCGCCACATTGCAAAAAGAATTGGCGCGAAGCGAGCTGTTCGGCCATATCAAGGGATCCTTTACCGGGGCCAATGAATCACGGGAGGGCTTGCTTTCCTTTGCCCATGACAGCACCCTGTTTCTCGATGAGATCGGGGAGTTGCCATTGGAGGTTCAGGCGTCCCTGCTCCGGGTTCTCGAAACCGGGACCTATCGGCGGGTGGGTGAAAAAGAGGAGCGCAGGGTGAACATCCGTTTTCTCTTCGCAACGAACCGCCATTTGGCGGAAGAGGTGGAAAAGGAACGTTTTAACGAGGCGTTTTTTCATCGTATCAACGCCTTCAGCATCCAAATTCCTTCCCTGAAGGACCGCAAGGAGGATTTACCGCTCCTGGTGGATTATTTTCTCACCACCCTCAGCCCCGACAATACCAGTTACCGCATTGTCGAGCGGGCCATGGCCTGTATTCTCAAATACAATTGGCCGGGCAACATCCGTGAATTACGCAATGTTATCGAACGTTCGATCATCCTGGCGGAAAACGGCATCATTACCGAACGATGCCTGCCCAGAGAATTGGTGGAATCGTCGGAAAGCAATGGCGCTGCCCTGACGTTGGAGTCGGTGGAGCGGGAGCACATCCTCAAAATGCTCGATTTTTTTAACGGCAACCGCCAGAAGACAGCCGACACCCTCGGGATCAGCCGCAAAACCCTGTATCGCAAACTCACCCAGTATGCCATAGAGTAAACGGACGAAACAAGCCGGAGTTGGCAAGGCGGGTCCGGGCCGCGCCGCCCCAAGCCTCCAGGGAAGGTAACTTTGATGGACCTTTAACAACGACGAAAGGGAAATTATACCGGCGCTGTATCGCCTTGTGGTTTTAGGGAGGTGTCGAGAATTGCGCGAACCAGGAAATCGTGATCGATCTGCCGCAAGGTCATACCGCTCACCGGGAATGCCAACGGCCGTTGCGTCATGCTAAAGCCGCTGATGAGCGGCACCCCCTGGTCGCCGATAAAATACGGGGCATAGAATAACCGCAGTTCATCGACCAGCCCCTGTCCCCAAAATGCACCATGAACGGTCGCCCCACCTTCAACAAGCAGTGAGGTCAACTGGTGTTTCCCAAGAAAGGTCAAAAACTTGTTCAAATCAGGCCGTCCATCGGCAGTAGGGGGCAAACGATGGACAACCGCGCCTGCCTGGATCAGCGCCTGCTCGCGCTCGATTGCCGCCTTCGGCCCACAGAAGATCCAGGTTGGGGCTGCGGACCGCTGGGTCAGCATTCTTGCTTTTGGAGAAAGACGCAACTGACTGTCGAGGACGATGCGCAGAGGATCCCGCGCATCATCTTTCTCCTCCAAGCGGGTTGTCAGGCTTGGATCATCGGTGATGGCGGTGCCGATACCAATGAGAATGGCGTCAACCTGATCACGGAGTTGATGGACCAAACGATTTGTTGCGGAACCGGTTATCGCCCCCCCCTGCCCTTGGTGAAAGGCAATTCTGCCGTCCAGGCTCAGGCCGGCCTTCATGATGACCCAGGGTAATCCGGTGCGACTATGCTTGATAAAGGGTCGAATCAGGTCGCGGCATTCCTCTTCGAGCACCCCACAGACGACCTCAAGGCCTTGCCCACGGAGAAAATCAGCCCCTCCGCCAACCACCTTCGGGTTGGGGTCCATCGCTCCAATAACTACACGCGCAAGACCGGCTTGAAGAATGGCCCGGGTGCAGGGCGGAGTGCGTCCGGTGTGATTGCAGGGTTCCAGGGTGACATAGATGGTCCCCTCTTTGGCGGCTTCACCGGCATCATGAATGGCGTTGACTTCGGCATGGGGGGTGCCGGCTTTTTTGTGAAAACCGCGTCCAACCACTTCGCCGTGCCGGACAATGACTGCCCCCACCGCGGGATTCGGCGTTGTCCGCCCCACCCCTTTTTGCGCCTGATCCAGGGCAAGCCGCATGTATTCTTCGTGCTGCAACTCCGCTTTCTCCTTGCCTGCGTTCACGTTTTCGGGCGGATCAATGTTTTCCCCGCTCGCCGAGAAAAAATTTCAATTCATCCATAAACTCATTCACATCCTTGAATTGGCGATAGACCGAGGCGAAACGAACATAGGCCACTTCATCCAGAGAAGGCAGGGCTTCCATCACCCATTCGCCAATCTGACTGGTCGGGATCTCCTTGCCGCCGTAGTCCTGGAGCTTCTGCTCAATGCCATCAACAAAATTATCGATGTCGGTCATGCTGACGGGCAATTTTTCGCAGGCTTTTTCCAAACCCGCCACGATTTTGCCCCTATCCCAAGCTTCCCGGCGTCCATCCTTTTTGATCAGCATCGGCAGCATTAACTCGATCCGTTCATAGGTGGTGAAACGTCGGCTGCACCCATCGCATTCCCGGCGTCTGCGGGTGATGGTTTTATCTTTGTTGATTCGAGAGTCGATTACCCGACTGTCCAAGTGGCCGCAATAGGGGCATTTCATGGTCTGTCCGTTTGCGAAAAAATGTTGATGTTCCTTAAAAGACAGCGCGAACAGGAGTTCTCGCATCAAACAAAAAAACCGGTAGCTTCCGTAAAAGCATACCGGTTTTTTTTCTCACTTCCGTACAGATGGTCACCCCATCATTTGTATCCTGCGTAGATGGCGTCCGCCGGTGAATTCCGTTTCAAGCCAAA
Organism: Desulfobulbus sp.; assembly: GCA_050255935.1. GTDB lineage: Bacteria > Desulfobacterota > Desulfobulbia > Desulfobulbales > Desulfobulbaceae > Desulfobulbus. The sequence continues at coordinate 14,498 of JBFWIP010000004.1, read as the reverse complement.
CTTGAACGATATCCAAGGCAATCGAGACACCAAGAACACGCGCGCCCAGGCAAAGTACATTGGCATCGTTATGCTCCCGGCTCATCCTCGCGGTCACGGCTTCATGACAAAGTGCGGCCCGTATTTGGTGGTGGCGGTTTGCGGCAATGGACATGCCAATACCGGTCCCGCAAATCAGGATTCCGCGATCACTGGTCCCCTCGACGACGGCACGGCAAACCTTTCCCGCAAATTCGGGATAATCGACCGACTGATCGGAAAAGCATCCGACATCGTTCACTGTATGTCCGGCCTGTTCAAGGAGTTGGCAGATTTCCTTCTTCAGCACGAATCCGCCGTGATCGCAGCCGATAGCTATGTTCATGGTCCATTCCTCTTCTGCAGAAGTTTAGGCGAACCGCCGGAAAACGACAACCCCGTTCGTGCCGCCAAAGCCAAAGGAATTCGACATCGCGGTCTGCAGGCCGGCCTCCCTGGCGGTCAGCGGAACGTAATCGAGATCGCAGTTCGGATCAGGATTATGCAGATTGACCGTTGGCGGGACGATACCGTGGTGCAGCGTCAAGGCGGTGAACGCGGCCTCGATCCCACCGGCGGCCCCGAGCATATGGCCGGTCATCGATTTCGTCGAGCTGATCATCAGTTTGTAGGCATGCTCGCCAAAAACGGTCTTGATGGCCTGGGTTTCACATTTATCGTTCAACGGAGTAGATGTCCCGTGCGCGTTGATGTAATCGATATCCTCGGGGTTCAAACCGGCATCACGCAGGGCCGCGGCCATGCAGCGGGCGGCACCTTCACCGTTCTCGGGGGGGGCGGCGATATGATAGGCATCGCTGCTCTGGCCGTAGCCTATGACCTCGGCATAAATGGTGGCACCGCGTTGTTTGGCGGATTCCAACTCTTCCAGAACCATCATTCCCGCCCCTTCGGAAATAATGAAGCCATCGCGGTCGCGATCAAAGGGACGTGAGGCGGTGGCGGGATCATCATTTCTTGTCGACAAGGCTTTCATGGCACTGAAGCCGCCTACGGCCAGGGGACAGATAACCGATTCGGTTCCACCGGTGATGGCGGCATCACAGTCGCCATAGGCAATGTGGCGAAACGCCTCGCCAACGGCATGGGTCCCGGCGGCGCAGGCCGTGGTCTGGGTAAGATTGGGCCCCTTGCAGCCGATTCGCATCGAAATATGCCCGGAGGGCATGTTGGGAATCACCCGGGGAATGAAGAAGGGAGTGATTTTGCGCGGACCTTTCTTTTGAAGAACGGTATGATACTCCTCAATAGTGGGGAGCCCTCCCATGCCGCAGCCGGTAATGACCCCCACCCGATCCACATTTTTATCGGTGATCGACAGGCCGCTGCTCTTCCAGGCAATCTCCGCAGCAGCAACCGCATATTGCACAAAGGCGTCCAGATTTTTGACCTGTTTCTTTTCAAACCACAATTCAGGATTAAAATCCTTCACTTCAGCGGCAATCTGCGAGGCTTGATCAGAGGCATCAAAACGGGTAATCGGACCAATCCCGCTTTGGCCGTTGATCAATGCAGTCCACGTCTCCTGGGTACCGATTCCCAGGGGCGTGATCAAGCCGATTCCAGTTACAACGACCCGTCGTTTCACGCTACTGCCTCGTCTTAGCCCTGAATTTTGGCCACGAAATCGATGGCGTTCTGAACAGTGACAATCTTCTCGGCCTCTTCGTCGGGAATTTCCACATCGAATTCCTCTTCCATGGCCATGATCAGCTCAACCAGATCCAAAGAGTCCGCCCCAAGATCATCGACAAAGGATGCACCGGGAACGACTTTGTCACGGTCAACACTCAACTGCTCGACGATAATGTCTATCATTTTATCTTCTACTGCCATTGTTATTCTCCTCAAAATAGTCTTGTTGTTGTTGTGTTCAGCCGATGCCGGATGATCGTATCCCCGGCATTCCGTATCAATGGCCCATATACATCCCGCCATTGACATGCAGCGTCTGACCAGTAATGTACTTACTGTCAGGTGATGTCAGAAAACCCACCGACCCGGCCACGTCTTCCGGGGTACCGAGAATACCCATGGGTATCTGTGCCTTCAGTGTTTCCTGAACATCTTCGGTGAGGCCGTCGGTCATGTCTGTGACGATATATCCCGGAGCAATGCAGTTGACGGTAATGTTCCGCCCGGCCAGCTCCCTCGCCATGGACTTGGTCAGACCCACAAGACCGGCCTTTGCGGCACCGTAATTCACCTGGCCGCTGTTGCCGACAAATCCGACCACCGACGAGACGTTGATGATTCTCCCCCACCGATTTTTCATCATGGGGCGCATCGCTGCCTTGCTGCAGAGAAACGCACCTTTCAGATTGGTATCAAGCACGCTGTCCCAGTCGTCTTCTTTCATGCGCGCCATCAAGCCATCACGGGTGATACCCGCGTTGTTGACCAGAACATCGATCCGGCCATGTGTCGAAATAATCTCTTTTATATTTTCCTGAACCGCCTCGGCATCGGCGACATCAAAACGAACCGTAAAACCCTGGCCGCCCGCAGCCTCAATCTGTGACAATGTCTCTTCCGCCGCGCCGGGATTGGCAACATAATTGATACCGACAATTGCGCCCATGGAAGCCAAACGCTGACAAATGGCTCGCCCTATGCCGCGGCTGCCGCCGGTAACCAAGGCAACCATCTTTTCAAGCATCATTTCTTCACCTCCTGCAACCGCTGAATCAGGTGGGGAACCACCTCATAGAGATCGCCGACGATACCATAGGTGGCAATATCAAAAATGGGTGCATCCTTATCGCGATTGATGGCGACCACCACCTCGGCGGACTGCATCCCCACCGCATGCTGAATCGCACCGGAGATACCACAGGCAATATACAGTTTCGGATTGACGGTCTTTCCGGTCTGGCCGACCTGATGAGGATAGGGAATCCAACCCGCATCCACTGCGGCACGGGAGGCGGCCACCGCTCCATTCAATTCGTTGGCCAATTCACGCAACAGGGTGAATCCCTCGGAGGAATCGAGCCCGCGACCACCGGCTACCAGTGCCTCGACCTCCTGAATATTGACCTGATCCTCAGTGTTGACCACCGTCTCGACGACCTGCATCCGAGATCGCAACAAATCCGCGGGAATGGCCAGCTCAACGATCTCTCCCTGCCGTGAGGTATTCGGCTCTGCGGGAGCCATCACCTTCGGACGGACGGTTGCCATCTGGGGTCGGGTGTTCGGGCATTCAATGGTAGCCATGATATTACCGCCAAAGGCTGGACGCGTCTGCAAAAGCATGCCGTCGGTCTCGCGAATCTCAAGGCGGGTGCAGTCGGCCGTCAATCCGGCATTGATCGCCGTCGCCACAAAGGGAATGACAGAGCGCCCGATGGCGGTGGCACCGGCGAGCACCACTTCGGGCTTGTACTCACCAATAACCTGCTTAAGAATTGCGGCATAGATATCTTCACGAAACTGCTCCAGTTCCGGATTCTCGGCCAAAAGGACCCGATCGGCACCGGCAGCAATCAGATCGCCCGCATAACGGCTGACAGCACCGCCAAGAAGGATCACACTCAGCGGAACTCCCCGCTGATCGGCCAGCTTCCGGCCGATTCCCAGCAGTTCAAAACTGACCGGCGCGACCTTGCCGTGGCGGTATTCGGCAAAAACCAGAATCCCCTGGTAATCTTGAAGATCGTCCTGGGTGCGTTTCTCCGCGATTTCAATGCGCAGAGCTTCCACCGGGCAATTTTCGACACAGGCCCCGCAAAGGGTACAGGATTCATTGACAACGGCACAGTCGTCTTGAACACTGATAGCTCCAAAAGCACAACTGCTTTCACAAATTCCGCAGGCTGTGCATTTCTCACAATCGATAATCAGCATAGAGGGATTTCCGGTTGATCTGAAAGGATAAAAAATTCAGGTTTACAGATGTGGCCTCAGGCACTCAACCAACTGGTTCACCTGATCTTCGATACTGCCTGAAAAGATCTGGCGATCACCCCGGGGTTCAGGCGAAAAGACCCGCACCACCTGGGTTGGGGAACCGGCCAAACCGATGCACAGGGGATCAGCGCCGATATCCGCGGCGGAAAGGGTTTTGATCGTCGCCTTCTTCGCCCGCATCTTTCCTTTCAGCGAGGCCACCCGTGGCTCATTGATATCTTTGACAACGGTCATCAGTGCGGGCAACGGTAAACGAACGACATCAAAACCGTCATCCATCATCCGCTCCACCTCGATGGTGTCAGCCGTTACCGATCGGGTTTTCTGCACACAGGTAACGAAAGGGACCTGCAGCCGCTGGGCAAGCCCGGGGCCGACCTGGGCGGTGTCTCCGTCAATGGCCTGTTTTCCGCAGAGGACCAAGTCGCACTGGCCAATGGACCTGATTGCCTGCGACAGGGTGTAGGAGGTGGCCCATGTATCGGCGCCGGCAAAGGCACGATCGGAGACAAGGACGCCGTCATCGGCGCCGCAGGTGATGGCCTCACGCAGAACGGCATCCGCCTGGGGTGGGCCCATGGTGACGACGGTTACGGTTCCTCCCACCTGTTCCTTGATCGCAACCGCCTCTTCAAGGGCATGGCGATCATAGGGATTCATGATCGACTCAACGCCTTCACGGGCCAGGGTGTTGGTTTTCGGGTCCAGCCGGACGTCCTTTGTATCCGGGACCTGTTTGACACAAACAATAATGTGCATGCGACGCCGCCTATCAAGAGTATTCTTTGTTCAATTCCTGGCCGACAACATTGCGCTGAATCTGGTTGGTTCCTTCGTAGATCTGCAGGATCTTGGCATCGCGCATCATTTTTTCAACCGGGTACTCTTTCATATAGCCGTAGCCGCCAAGCACCTGGACAGCGTCGGTGGTCACCTTCATCGCCATATCGGTCGCGAACACCTTACACATGGAGGAAACCTTGGACATATCTTTGGGATGGGCATCAATATGTTTGGCTGCAGAGTAAACCAGCGAGCGGGCGGCCTCAACCTGAATGGCCATATCGGCAAGCATATGCTGGACAGCCTGGAAGGAAATAATGGGCTTGCCGAATTGTACCCGCTGTTTTGCATAGGTGACAGCCTCGTCAAGGGCTGCCTGGGCCAGGCCCACACCAAGGGAAGCGATCCCCGGACGTGACATGTCCAGGGTTTTCATGACCGTGACAAAGCCGGTTCCGCGGCGGCCGACCAATCGGTCTTTGGGAATTCGGCAATCCTTGAGGATCAACTCCCTGGTTGAGGAGGAACGAATCCCCATCTTGTCTTCCTTTTTGCCGTAGGAAAAGCCGGGATCACCGTCCTCAACCACAAAGATCGAGGCGCCCCGGGCCCCCTTGTTCGGATCAGTCAGAGCGACAATGGAATATATCTGCGACTCGCCGCCATTGGTGATCCACTGTTTGGTACCGTTCAAAACCCATTCATCTCCATCAAGGACGGCGGTGGTTTTTATCCCGGAGGCATCGCTGCCGGCATTGGCTTCGGTCAAACCGAAGGCGGCCCAACGCTCGCCGCTGGCGATATCGGACATATATTTTTGTTTCTGTTCTTCACTGCCGGCAATCAGTACCGGAAAAATGCCCAGAGCGCTGGCGGCAAAACTCGTGGCCACACCAACGCACCCGCGGGCCAATTCCTCCATGGCGAGGACGATCTCAAAACAGCCGCCGCCAAACCCGCCGTACTCCTCGGGCACGAAAATACTGAAAAGATCGGCTTTAGCGATATCCTGAAGTATTGCACGGGGGAACTGATTTTTTTCATCCAGTTCCGCTCGCACTGGAATGATCTTCTCGTCGGTGATCTCACGAGCGGTGTCAATGATCATCTGTTGCTGTTCAGTGAGAAAATAATCCACAAATATTCTCCTTACGTCTTTTACCAGCGCAAAAGCAGGGAACCCCAGGTGAGGCCGCCGCCGAAAGTACACAGTAAAACCAAATCGCCACGATTCAATCGCCCCTGACGATGCGCTTCATCAAGAGCTATCGGAATACTTGCCGCCGAGGTATTGCCATACTTACCGAGGTTGATGAAGAGTTTTTCCTCGGGGAGCCCCAGACGGTCGCGGAGGTTGCTGAGAATACGAATATTCGCCTGATGAGGAATCATGATGCTGATATCGTCAATGCTGACGTTGTGCTTCCTCAGCAAGGTATTCACCGCATCTTCCATCATGCGAACAGCGTGTTTGAAAATTTCGCCGCCATTCATGCGAATATGCGGTCCGACCCACTCATCAAAACGCAAATCAGGATTCTGGCTTTCCGGACTGTCCATACACAACAGGTGCCAGAGATTGCCGTCGGAATGCAAACAGCTGCCGATCACTCCGCGATCATCGTTCGACCCGCTCAAGACAACCGAACCCGCGCCATCGCCGAAGAGAACGCAGGTATTGCGGTCTTGCCAATTGACACGGGCTGAAAGCGTTTCCGCGCCAATGAGCAGGATTTTCATCTCCGGCCGGTTCCGGATGTATTGGCTCGCCAAATCGAGCCCATAGGTGAAACCGGCGCAGGCGGCGTTAATATCATAGGCAAAGGCATTCACCGCCCCGAGTTCCGCCTGAACAAAACAGGCAGTGGAAGGCATGATCATGTGCGGCGAAAGAGTGGCCACGATGATCAGGTCCAATTCCTCCGGATCGATCCCGGTGACAGCCAATGCCCTCCGCCCGGCCTTTGTCGCCAACTGATAATTCTGTTCGTCACGCCCAGCGATGCGCCGATTTCGGATTCCGGTACGGGAAGTGATCCATTCATCCGAGGTTTCAACCACTTGCTCGAGATCCGCATTGGAGACATCCCTCTTGGGCAGGCAGGATCCCGTGCCTAAAATAACAGCTCTACTCATGAACAACCTATGTATCAGGCAGAATATTGTCGCTCTTGCCAATAACCGCGAAAACGACGCCTTATGCTGTGGCACATCCTGCTGGCAGGATGCACGATTCTTCAGTTCTTGTTTTGCGCGGGTTTGTCAAAATCGTCTTCCCCGCACAAGAAACAGGGAGGAAACATCCCGTGCCTTCTCCATATCTACTTGAAAGGCACGGTTTTCGATTCGACGTGTTTCGAGACCATCAATATTCGCCCAAGGTGGCGACTATTGCCTCATTGACCCGGTTGCGCACCATGTTGGAGGCAACCTCTATTGCATTGCGGATGGCGATGGCATTCGAGGCGCCATGGCAAATAATTCCGGTTCCGTCGATACCGAGGAGCGGAGCCCCTCCGTATTCGGCATAATCGACCTGTTTCTTAAATCCGGAAAACGCGCCCCGAATCAACAGGTATCCAAGTTTATACCGCCATTTCTTCAGGATTTCCCTTTTCAGCATCTGCATGGCGGCTTCTGCAAGGCCTTCGCTGATCTTCAAAGAGATGTTGCCGACAAACCCGTCGCAGACCACTACGTCAACGTCGCCACGGTAGACATCCCGCCCTTCGACGTTGCCCACAAAATTGAGCGGACTGCGGGAAAGCAAGGCATAGGTCTCTTTGACAAGGGCATTGCCCTTACCGACTTCCTCTCCGTTGCTCAACAGCCCAACCCGTGGATTGGAATTCTGCTGAAGCTGACGGACACACGAAGAAGCCATGACCGCGAATTGGTAGAGATGTTGAGAGCGGCAATCGACGTTTGCCCCGATATCCATCAACATCACCGGATTTTTCACGGTCGGGAAAAAACTGGCAATACCGGGCCGGGCCACTCCCGGCAGACGGCCGAGCTTCCGAATGGCCGCGGCCATGGTCGCACCGGAATTGCCGGCGGAAACTACCGCATCGGCCTCACCGTTTTTCACCAGATCGAAGCCCACCATAATGGTGGCTTCCTTCTTTTTACGCACGGCCTCCACTGGGGAATCGTGCATGGTGATGACTTCAGTGGCATGATGCACGGATATTTTTTCCAGTGCATCATCTTGGCCTCGCCCAAGCTCCGCGAGCTGACTTTGTAATCGATCAGAAGGGCCGACCAGAATGACACGGAGATCGGATTTGTCGCTGACTGCGGCAAGCGCCCCCTGAATCGCCATCTCTGGCCCTAGGTCGCCACCCATGGCGTCAAGGGCTATCCTCACAGCAGTGCCTATATCAGTTCAACTCTTCCTCAAGGCGGATAACCGTCTTCCCCTTGTACATGCCGCAACCACCGCACAGACGATGCGGCAATTTCGGCTCACCGCATTCCGGACACTGGCCGACACTGGGTTTGGTCAATGCATCGTGACTGCGACGCAGACGGGTTCTGGAATGAGAATGTCTTCTTTTGGGTAAGGCCATGATTGTCCTCCATTCTATCCTTACGTCTCAGCAGGATGTGCCGGCCGAAGAAGGATACAGATAGCTTCAATGCAAATTATTTTTTCAATTGCGCAAGAACGGCGAAAGGCGAATCCGTGCCTCCTTTCGCACATTTACATGCTGTTTCATTCAAATTTACTCCACATTGCAGGCAGAGACCCTTGCACGCCTCAAGGCAGAGTTTTTTCACAGGAATCGCAAGATATATTTGTTGCCGCAATATATCGTCAAGGTCAAGAACCGGTTCTTCGAGGATCTCGGTCTCAAGATCGACCGGCGCAGATTCCATCTCCCTCACCTGCCACGATTCTTCCGTTTCCACCGCAAACAGCTGCTGAAACCCGACATTGACCTGAAAAGGAAACAATCGTAAACATCGATCGCAGGGTAAAAGGATCTCGACCTCCACCTTACCCCGCATGGTGACTTTCGCATCGCCTTTTCGTTCGAGGGTGCATTCAGCCCTGACAGGTCCGGAAACGACAAAGTCCTGCTGCTCGGCGAGATCGCGAATCTCATGAAGTTCAAATTGACTGCCATGCGGCGATATTTCATTGAACCGAACACGCATGCCACTTCCTCCGCAAGACGGCGAATTTTCCGCTGAAACGGAAAATTATACAAAAAAAAAGAGCTTTCGCCAAGAAAAAAGAAGAATGAACGGAAAAGAGAAAAGTCTCTTGAGTCTGACTCGAGCAGACGACCGCTCGGGGGAAAGGTCAAACCTGCTTGTATTGTTGTTCCAATTGATTGATTTTGTGTCTAATCTGATCAACCAGTTGAGGATAGCCGTCCTTGCTGATGATTTGCTGGAACTGCTCCATATAATTCCGGATAAGACTCACGCCCTCCACCACAACATCATATGCCATCCATTGTCCACCTTCGAGTCGAAGGATATAGGAAACGGGAATGCTTCGGTTGGTATCCACAAGGATTGTCTGCACCTCGGCACGCTCCCCTCGTATGCGTTGTTGGGTAAACTCGACTTTCTGGCCGGTATATTCTTCGATTTTTCCCACATAAGCATACTGGAGCAGTTGCGTAAACAATTCTTCAAACTGTGATTGCTGATCTGGAGAAAGGGTTTTCCAGTGGCGGCCCAAGACACGTTTGCTCATCTCCCGAAAATCAAAACGTTCCCGGACAACCACTATCACCCGCTGGCATTGCTCGTGTTTGGGAAGTTTTTTCAATCCGGGCTCTGCAAGCACATCGAGAACTTTTTTTATGAACGGTCGAAATTGCTCGGTCGGATCGGGGGCTCCGAAAGCGTTGCCACTTTGCAAGGGGCCAAGGGTGATCAGCAACAAACAAACAGATACAATGATTCTCTGAAGAGACGGAAATGGCATGGAAACACCAAAAAAACACCCCTTTCAAAAGGGGGTAAAAAATTATTTGTTGGTATGGGAATGGCTGCGCTTTTTGTTCCGCATCTGAAAATAACCGTTGCGGAAGGCAACATAGGGATCAAAGCTCAGGGATTTCATTTCCTGATAATCCCCCAAGTGCAGCGATGTGGTATTGACATAATCGGCCGAAAAAAGCGTCAGAGGATTGATGTCGTCATCACGCCAGGGATAATAGGTAGTCTCCGCGGCGCTGTCAACAACGAACCCGGTGATATCACGAACCGTCGAAGGTCCGTAAAACGGGACAACGATATAGAAACCATCCCCGATGCCCCAGACGGCAAGAGTTTCGCCAAAGGTGGCATAGACCGGGGCAATGGCGAATTCGTGTCCGGCGGGATCAGCAAGCCCGAACACGCCGAAAACCGAATTCAGGACAAACCTGGAGAGGGTGAACCATGAATCCCGGAAACGTCCTTGCAGGAGGCAGTTCACCGCACGCACCGGTTCGCTCAGATTATAAAAGAAATTCCCGATACACCCCCGAATATCTTCCGGGAGAACCTTACTGTATCCTGTTGCAACCGGATCGACCACCCACAGGTAAAACTTATCGTTGAAGACAAAAAAAGCCCGGTTAATCGGTTCAATGGGATCAGCGACCGTATACACGCTTTCATACTGATAACTTTCATCATCAAGCAGGTCCGTTGCCGCACAGGGACTGCCGAAAAGCAGGGCACTGACGATCATGATCGACAACCAATACGGAATTATCCCCGCGGATGAAAACGAATGCATACCGTCTCCCTTCATTTGCCCACCTGACCAAAGGCGAATTTGGATATCAAGGACTCGAGATCAACCGATGATTCAGTATCCAAAATGGATTCACCGGGTTTATACACGGTTTCATCGCCACCGAGTGTAATCTGGATATATTTATCGCCGATAATCCCCTGCGACTTAACCGATGCTATCGAGTCTACGGGGATAGTGATATCTTTGTCAAGCTGCATGCCGACCACGGCCTGCCGGTCAGCATTCAAGCTGAGCCTGCGGACTTTTCCCACGATAACGCCGGCAATCTGAACCTCCGCGCCTTCCTTCACACCGGAAATATTATTGAATTCAGCGTTGATCATATAGGTTTTCGACTCGGTGATCCAGGGGACTTCGCCAAGTTGCAGCGCCAACCAACCGAAGGCAAGAAAACCTATCACAAGGAAAACACCAACAAAAATCTCCATGCGCGTATTGTGCATGGTCCTCCTCCTTTTTAAAGAGCGCTCTCTTGCCCCAATACCAAACGGGCAAACTCACGGATCTTGGGCTTAGTGGAAAACGGTATCCGGGCGGCTTCGGTGAATACGTCCAACTCACCTTTATTCAACAGGATTATTTGATCTGCAAGCGAAAAAACCTGGGGGATGTCATGACTGACGATAACGGCAGTATACCCCAAGCGCTGCTGGGTACTGGTAAACAGTTCGTAAATTTCCCGGGTCATGACCGGATCCAGTCCTGTCGTCGGCTCATCGAACAAGACGATTTCAGGATCAAGCTGCAAGGCCCTGGCAAGCCCGACGCGTTTTTTCATGCCGCCGCTGAGTTGCGCCGGGTATTTATCCTCATGTCCGTTCAATTCCAACTGCTCAAGGGTCGAATGAACACGGGCAATGATTTCCTCCTCGCGCAATCGGGTTCGTTCCCTCAACGGCAGGGCGATATTTTCAAAAACGGTCAGGGAATCAAACAGGGCGGAACCTTGAAAAAGAACACCGAAACGCATTCGCTGCTCCTGCAGTTGGCGATATCCCATGGTGGCGATATTGTGCCCGCCGACCAATACCTCACCCGAGGTGGGCCGGAGCAACCCCAGGATAAGCTTGAGGATAACGCTCTTGCCCTGACCACTTCCGCCTGCAATAACAGTGGTTTTTCCCTGGGGAACTGAAAAATTTGCCCGATCAAGGACGACATGGCGCTTTGCGCGTTCTCCGAACGAGACACAGACATCGACAAAACGGATGGCCGGTTCTTGATTCGCAGGTTGGGCATCCTTCATAACAACACCGATGTAAGCAGGTAATCAAAGACCAAAACCGCGATCGAGGAGATCACCACGGCCTGGGTCGTGACCTTGCTGACACTCTCCGCACCGAAACCAACCCCCCTGATCCGTTGGACAAAATATCCGCGTCCTGTACAGATCCACACCAAAAGCCAGGCAAAAACAAAGGATTTGATCACCCCCAAACGAATATCATGATTGGTGACGCTTTGTTCCATGCCGGAAAAGTAGGCGCCACTGTTCACCCCCATCAAATGCACTCCGGCAAGATATCCGCCCATGATCCCCACCACATCAAAAACCGCGGTGAGCAGGGGAAGAGAGATCAATGCCGCCAGGAATTTGGGGGAGATGAAATAACGAAAGGGATCAATGGCCATGCACTCCAGGGCGTCGATCTGCTCGGAAATACGCATGATGCCTATTTCCGCACACATGGCGGAACCGGCCCGGCCGGCAACCATCAGGGCTGTCAGAACCGGTCCAAGTTCCATGATCAGGGTCAGGGAAACCGCCGAACCAAGCATGCCCTCGGCACCGAATTTATGCAGGGAATAATATCCCTGGAGGCCAAGAACCATACCCGAGGAAAGTGCGGTAAAAAAAATGACCGTCAAGGAGCCGCCGCCGATAAAGCTGAGTTGCTTGACCAGTTCCCGGAAGCGAAATGGCCGTTTAAACGCCCCGATGATTGCAAGGAAAAGAAAAACTCCCATGCGCCCCAGGTCACTGAGCACATAGAGTGCATGTTCGCCAAGAGCACCGATCCAACGGATCAGGGCTACAGGTTCGTTACTTGTCTGTGACATGCAAAATTTTGGGAAAAAGTGGAGGTGAGGAGCAGGGGATCAGTGACGTTAATAGTGTGCGGTTATCGCAGGCTCCTCTTTGACGTGCGCTGTTCAGGCTAGCATGAGGAGGAAGCCGAAGAAACAAACCCCTCGGCAAAATGCTCGGCCGCGGCAATCGGGTCATCGGAGGAGTACAGAAGCAGGGTCTGCAAATACATGAGGCTGTAATCTTCCATCCCGGTGAATTCAATGCCCAAGCCATTTCTTTCGGCATGGGCGATTTTTCCGCAAATCTGATAGATCAGGCTTGCACGTTGACCGGTTTCGTGCAGTTCGATACGACAATCCTGGCCGACCGACAAATGTCCCCGTCCTTCGAGAAACATTCCCCCCAAGCTGAGATTTTTGGCGTTGAAATGCTGACTCGTGGCATCCGAGGCAACAAGTTTCACACACCGCTCAAACGGGACGCGGGTAAAACGTCGTTTATCATGATGGAAAATCTTCGATCCGGCCAATGCCATACCGTTAACCGTTGAAAAGTAAATTTTTAGTCAATTTTAGAATACTATCGCATTGATCGAGGAGAATCGCAAGCAGTAATTGGTGTCAGATGCCTCCCAGAATCAGTAAAAAATACCTCCAACAACGCAATACGCCGGAACAGTTCAACTGTTCCGGCGTGATACAGTGCACCCTTGGTGCAGTTCAGTCTTTCAAGATGCAACCCGTGCGATCAATACAAACCGAGCAATTTGAGGGCGAGCAGTATCAAACCTATGCACGCCACACGTTTGACAACAATCGGGCTCACCCGTTTGGCAATCTGCGGGCCAAGATAACCGCCGAGAATAGCCGCCGGGAACATGACCACAAACAGCAGCCAGTCAAAGTTACCGAACTGATAATGGCGCAGCGAGCTGATCGAGGTGTTGAAAAAGATGGCCAACAGCGAGCTGCCGACGACCAAATACATCGGCAGGCGCAGACCGACGGTCATCAAAGGAACCATGAACGGCCCGCCCCCGAAACCGAACATGGACGACATGATGGCGATCAGAAAGCCACCGATGCACCCAAGGACCATGTTCACTTGAAATTCCTGACCCCAAAATTCGACTTTCATTCTCTATTCCTCCCTCACTGATCCTTAGTTTTTGCCTTCGGCTGAGGCTTCCGCGCGCCGCTTGAACTCTTTTAAAATCGACTGTTCTTTCTTGTTTTTTGCCAGATAACCGGGAGTCGTCTGCCAGAACATCAAAGCCGCCAGCACCAGAAGAATCCAACCAAAGGCAAATTTGAATTGGGAAAGGGTGATCATTTCCGTCAATTTCGGGCCAATGAAGCCACCAAGGAGCATGGCGCAACCGATACCGCAACCAAGCTTCCAGTTGATGAATTTGATTTTGGAATAGTTCACGATACCGGATCCCTGGGAAAAAAGAACCGTCGGGGTCACTGTACCGGCAACAATGGTGTGGGGGAGTGCCGGGAAAAGACTGACCAGCAAGGGGTTGAGAATAAAGCCGCCACCCGCACCCATGAGCACGCCGAAAATGGCGACGCACAGGGTCAGCAGGAAGGGGTAGATCAGGTTCAGACTGGTGCCTGCGTTGTCGAGATAATAAATCGGGAAGGCGATTTTGTTTTCAAAGGTGACCGGTTCGCTCGTGCCGTTCTTATCGACCACGGCCACGATCTTGTAGGTTCCTGGAGCGATGCCGTCACGGATTTTCAGTTCAGCGGAAAAGGTCCCGTCGGGCTGGATATCAAGGGCCGCATCCACTACGTTGGCAACGTTGCGAAAACGGGATTTCACCAGCTGCATCGAGCGTTTCTTGTTCTCCTTGTCATCCATGGGGGCAAGCAAGGTCCCCCGGCTGCCGATAACGCTGGCCATCAAGGTCGATTGATACCGTTGAATCGTTATATGCGCCGGAACAGTATAGGC
>JBFWIP010000003.1:43405-67481 GCA_050255935.1 Desulfobulbus sp. | reverse complement strand
TGCAGGTACCGGCCTGTTATTTCTGATACCGGGGACTGCATGCCGCTTTTGAATGTCATCGTGTAAAGCAAAAGAGAGAGTCATGCTCAAAGACGGAGAAAAAGGCGTCATCCGCCAGCGGGGAACTGAGGATATCAAATATGCCATCGCCCCCCACATTCCCTGTGGACTAGTCAAACCGGACCAACTCCGGAAGCTGGCCGATGTAGCGGATAAATACAAGGTTTCGGAACTCAAAATCACCAGTGCGGCCCGGATTGCTCTCATCGGCCTGGACGAGGACCAGGTGGACCAGGCCTGGCAGGATCTGGGGATGGATCCGGGCCATACCGTTGGGCTGTGCGTCCGGAGCATCAAAGCCTGCCCCGGCATTCAGTACTGCCGTCTGGCCAATCAGGACAGTCTTGAAATGGGCATGGAGCTGGACCGACGCTACAACGGCATGGTGCTCCCCAGCAAGATGAAGATGGGGGTATCCGGTTGCAAGGTCCAATGTGCTGAAAACTGCATCAAGGACATTTCCCTTTACGGCACCCCCAAGGGCTGGTCTGTGATGATCGGGGGAAGCGGATCGGCCTGGCCCAGACGGGCGGATCTTCTCGTGGAGGATTTGCCCGGAGAGGATGCATTGAAAATGGTGGCCCGCATCATTGACTATTACAAGGAGAATTCCAAGCGGGAGCGCATGGGCCGCATGATTGAGCGTCTTGGGTTTGACAAGGTCAAGGCTGATCTCCTGGCCTGATTTGCGGACTTCAAAAACAGAGCCGGTTCCAGGAGAGGCCTATTTATTGGGAATACCTTTACTCTCTGATGCGGAGATAACCAGGAGTAAGATCAATCTGTCTTTTCGTTGATCCTGGGCGACAATCAGGAATATCTCTTTGGGAGATAGAAAGGCGTATTGATCAATGATTGATGAAAGAATCAGCAGCGTGAACAATAAATATCCGGTTTCTCGATCCCCGGCGAAAGCCGCATGATGGCCAGACAAAACATATTCATCTTATTGATATTACTGAACAAACGTTTCTTTGATTTTCGGAGATGTCGGGAAACCACAGAAAACTTGCGTGACACCTGAAGAACAAATCGAACATGATGAAGCAGCCAGGATGGGATGAGGATCGCCGCATTCGCTTCCACGGCGATCACGGCCCCCCAGTGATAGCACTACACGGGGGACCGGGCGCTTTTGGCGGCGCGGTACGTTTGGCGCGGGGTTTGTCCCGTGAATTTCGAGTAATCGAGCCATGGCAACGCCCGAGCGGGGACATGCCATTGACGGTTGCAGTCCATGTTGAGGATTTGCACAACCTGATCCTCTCGCGTTTCAATGACGAGAGACCCGCCCTCGTTGGCTCCTCGTGGGGCGCCATGCTCGCCTTGGCCTACGCGGCAGAGCACCCGGACAGCATCACCGCCATCGTTCTCGTCGGCTGTGGCACTTTCGACAAGGCGTCACGTGATGTGATTGTTCGGAAACGGAGACGGAAAATTGTCGACCATATCTCCAAGCACCCGGAGCATAAGGCGGACCTGCGGCTGGATATTGGCGAACAGATGATGAAGTGGCACAGCATGACGGACGTCTACGAAGCTGTTGCCGACAGCGATGAACTGCCGGAGGCCGAGCCCTTCGACATGCAGGGCCATACAGAGACGTGGCACGACATGGTGCGATGTCAACAAACCGGTGTCTACCCGCAGTCATTTATCTCTATCGGGGTTCCGGCGATAATGCTGCACGGTGCAGACGATCCCCATCCTGGAAGGATGACGCGGGACATTCTAAGCCAATACATACCACATTTGGAGTACCATGAGTTCTCGCGGTGCGGTCACGATCCCGAGATCGAGAAATACGCAAAGGACGAATTCTTCGCTATAATGAGCCATTGGTTGAGGCGAGTCTTCTCAACAACTCACGAGCCACAACAAGGCTGACGAAGTCAGCACAGAGAACCTTGGCGAACTTTTTATGATCCTGATGCATTGATAGCTGACCTCAAAGCCATCGGTTTTGCCCATACTGAAGACACCGGACCTGAAGCCCTTAATTCACGATTCTTCGATGGTTGTGCGGATGGGCTTAAGGTGGGGAGTTTCGCGCACTTGATGAGGGCGCGGTGTTGACAAAGCGCAAGCATGGCCCTTTTCCCAGGGGGAGCACAACCGACCGGCTAAAAGCTCTGCTTTTGAGCTTCCGAGCTTTCTTCGCTCCTCGGCGATGGGGGAATGTCAACGTTGGCAATGAAAAATAAAACCCTTTCTGGGTCTCTTGCTCACCACACCCTTTCCTTTTTCCGAGGCAGGCACTTTGAAAGTATTAACCTCCACTATCCATAATTTGAAGACAGGTATAACGCCAGCCTCCAGAAGAGTGGGAGCCGCTCTCTTTGTCCTGTGTTTGATCATAACCGGCTGCACTCTCGTTAAATCAAAAATGGACATAGAAAGTGCTTCGGAATTGACAGTAATAGTTGGAAGAGTTGAGGCAAAGTTCTTGAAGCACGGTCACCCGATCATTGTTGCCGCCCGATCGATTGGCAAGGAAAAGGGAATCTGTCAGTATACGGTTTTGCACGATTCCGGAGAGTATGAACTTTTGGTCGATAAAGGAGAATATTACATATTTGCGTATTTGGATAAAAACAGCAATTTAAGATATGACCCCGGGGAACCGGCCGGCCAGCACGACAATCCTCAAATCGTTAAGGCGTTGGCCGGCGGCGTCATTCATGACGTCGATATCGTTATTCCGGAAAAGGGGCAAAAAATAGAAATCCCAGACGGCTTCGAGATATCCTCGATCAAACCCAAAAAACTCTACAGCCGAGAGGCGGGAGCCATTGTCAATCTGGATGACGAGCTGTTTTCAGAAGAAAATGGCACGGAAGGTTTCTGGGAAATAGCCTCATTTTTCCGGAAGTTTGGTACAAATATTTATTTTTTGGAGGAATATGATCCCCATAAGATACCAATTCTTTTTATACACGGGGCCGGTGGCACTCCAAGAGGCTGGAAGTTTTTCGTCGATCACATCGACAGAACCCGCTATCAACCGTGGTTTTTGTTCTATCCGACCGGAGCCCGAATTGACAACATAGCATACGGGCTTTTTTGGAAATTGGTAAATCTTCAAACAAAATATAAATTCCCAAAGCTATATATTACCGCGCACAGCATGGGTGGTCTGGTTGCCAGGTCTTTCATTGTTAATTACGGGAAAAAATTTCCCTCCGCACGGGTTTTTGTTTCCCTGTCAACCCCATGGGGTGGAGATAAAATGGCCGAATACGGGGTTCACCAATCTCCGGTTGTCATTCCGAGTTGGAGAGATATGCAACCAGATGGTGACTTCATACGTTCTCTCTATAGGATGAAAATGCCTGACTATTTGGATTTTTATCTTTTTTATGGATACAAAGGAAACCGTAACCCCTTTGAACATAATAATGACGGGACGATACGGCTTACGAGCCTCCTGGACTATCGGCCTCAATCAGAGGCAAAAATGAGCTATGCATTTCATGAGGATCATGCAAGCATAGCCAACAGCCCGGAAGTGCTCAAACAATATAATGAAATTCTCAATAAATATGATGAAAAACAGCGTGCGGCATCGCAACGATCAAAAGGATACCTTAAAATTCATTTTTCTTATGCTTTTGATTTCAAAGGAATAATACCCAGGCCCTTACTCATCATGACCGCCGATGGAGATCGAAGCCCGGATATTTCAATCTTTTTAAGTCAAGACGATAACGGAAAAGTGCTGGGCCCGTTTCCTGAGGGGAAATACACGGTTAGCCTTGTGACTACGGCAACAACGGGGATTCCCGATAAAACGAGGGTCCCCGTCTTTATTCAAGGAAACAAAACAGAAGAGGTTGATTTCGTTTTTTCGCCAGAAGGGGCCGTTGGCGGCTGTTTAACAACCAATCAGGAATCGGAATATTTACCCGGTACTCCGGAATATATATATCGCTCGGGTGATAGAAAGATCATTGTTGAATCTGTTTCGTTAAAAGGGAAGGGAATCGACCGGTCACTTCAGGCTCTCAGGGGAGAATACTCTGATGATAACGAACACTTAATTTCTCAGTCCGATTTCTGCTACAATGAATGTTTTGTTTTCTACAGGTTACCTGCCGGCGATTACACGCTTTCAATTAATGCCAAAGGATACAATCCGATAGAGAAACATGTCCTGGTCACACCTGGGACACCCACATCTTTTCAAAATATCAAGCTAATTTCAAATTAAACAAGATGAAAATTTAGATGATCTATGTGCAACACTGAAAATGTACAGGATAAATAGTTTATTATCATATTACCCTTATAAATTCATGCAAATGTGCTGATTCAATGGAAAGAGAGACTGAATTTGTTCAGCTTTGGGAAATGAATTTTTCTGGATCGATCAGTTACCTTGCTTGCAAAAAAATCATTGGTAAAAATGGGTGGGGCTCTGTTCAGTAACGGATGATCTCCCTTCAATACTTGAACAGACAAAAAACGCAAAAGCCCTTATCATAGGGACATCTTGCAAGGATGGCACCGGGGCCAACCTCCCGATCTCTGGGCGGATTACGAGCAGTAAAAAAAAATCCCTTATGCAATATATGCATTGCATAAGGGAACATATTGTAAAAGCGAAAAATCAGGCGTCAATCATCACACTGGTAGCCTTGATCACGACCTCGACATCCTTGCCTACAGCGAGTCCAAGTCGATCAGCAGAACTCGCGGTAATCGTGGAAACCACCTCAACGCCGGGAGCGACCTCGATAATCACTTCGGCCATTACCATGCCTTTTTTCACATCTTTGACTTTTCCCTTCAGAACGTTGCGTGCACTCAGTGCCATGTTTACCTCCTGGGTAAATTAAGAAAAATGATGGCGAAAAAAATATCGCCATCGATGACTGAATTATGGGGATTTGCCCTAGGGAAAGTCAAGGGCAATCGTTATTTTATTTTGAAACAACGAGAGGATAAGCATTATTCCCTGCCGAAAAACATCGGGCTCGATTCTTCAATTGAGATTATAGGGAATTTTTATCAGGCGAGGGAATCCATTGTTCCTCCCTTCTTGCCCGACTCTGGTGCAAAAGAAGGAGCACCCCACGCCTTTTCGCCGGTCATACTGCCCCATCAGCCTAAATTTTTGTAACCTTTTGCCCCGCGACGCCTTCCCCTCCACGCCCAAAACCACAACGCAAACCTCACAGGCCGCTCCTTTTCTGAACAAATATTGTGCTTCCTTCCCGTTCAACGGCTTTCCTGAAGGTTCATTTTTCCAGTGGTCGGCAGCTGTCTTCCCTTGAACCGACCATCGGAAATCGACCGAAACCGCTTCCCCTGAGCAGGCTTTGGCCAGTTCGGCACACCCATTGCTTTGGGCTGCGGCAGTAGGACCAGGAATTTTCACAAATCAAGGAAAAAGAGGGAGGAAGTTATGAAGAAAGGTGTTTTGGCATTAATCTGTACGTGTCTTCTCGTTCCATCGGTTGGTTTTGCGGCCAACATGCGTGACTATATCCCAGCTCCGCCGGACACGCTTCTGTCAATGCTGTACTACCATAACATCAGTGCAGATGACTACTATGTGAATGGCAGCAAAGCCGCAGATATTGATCTCTCCCAAAACCTCTTTTTCCTTAGAGAGGTCTACTACACCAAGATCGGTTCCATCGTGGCCGACCCCCAGTTCATTCTGCCCTTTGGTGATGTCTCACTTGATAGTGACAGTCTCGGTCTCAATGAGGATTCCAAAGGCCTCGGCGACCTCATCCTTCTCTGCACCTTCTGGGTGGTCAACAACCCAGAGTCCAAAACCTACGTTGGAATCACGCCCTATTTCTACTTGCCCACCGGCGAATACGACGAGAACCAGACCGCGAATATGGGCGCCAACCGTTTTGCCTTCCAAGGCGAGGTCGGCTTCGTCCAAGGCTGGGAGGTCCAGCCCGGCCATAACCTCTACCTTGAAATCGCCCCCAGCATTTTTGTGTATGGCGACAACGATGATTATCTCGGCGACAACGAACTTTCCCAGGATCCGGTGTTTGCCCTGGAGAGCCATCTGAGCTACGACCTGACCCAAAACCTGGCTGTCGGACTGAGTTACTTCGGCCAATGGGGGGGAAAAAGCGAGGTCAACGATGTCAAGGATGATGGCACCGAAATCAACACGCAGACCATCGGTGCAACCATGGCCTACAACTTTGCTCCCGGCTGGCAGTTCCTGCTCCAGTATAAAAAAGACGTAAAGGTCGACTACGGCCCCGAGGCACAGGTTGTCCAGGGACGTCTCTTCTATGCAGTTGATTTCAACAGCCTGTTCGACTGATCGGTCATGAGGGGGAAAAATATCCTATTCCACCAGTGTTCGCTTGACCAGCGGCCCCATGGCCGTGCGACGGACCTCCCCCTCTCTTCCTGCGCCGCACGGCCATGGGAGGGCTACGGCTCAAAGTCTCCATTGAGCCAACCAAACTTTACCTACTTGGGAGCACATCATTTTTGCGCTCCAAGCACGTAAGCAACCACGAAGAGTCTTCCTCTGGCATAGGCCGGGGGAAGACAATGTGCCCCTCGAGCAGACGAACTCTTCGTCTGCCTCGCCAACCATCCTGGGAATCCTCTGTATCCTGAATGCCAGGAAACGGATGCGAAAAACCATCCCACATTGTATAGCACGTTAACGGCTGCACGGAGATGCCGGAACAAAGCCGGTATCTCCGCGCATTTTGCGCCACTTTTACGCTCAACCGCTATACAGTTCATGACCAGCAACATCCTCAAGCTCAACATCTTTGCCGCCCTCAAGATGATGCTCTTTCCCATGGCGATCATCACCGTGTTCTGGAAAGACCATATCGGGTTGTCGCTGTCGGAGATTCTGCTGGTCAACGTCTTTTTCTCCTCGGCCAACCTGCTGATGGAGTATCCCTCGGGATATGTCAGCGACCGGTTGGGCTATCGGCCTTCCCTTGTCATCGCCTGCTGTTTCGGCATCTGCGGCTATACCGCCTACCTTTTCGCCCACAACTTCTGGCAGGTGGTCGGGGCGGAACTGCTCCTGGGCGTCTGTTATGCCTTTATCAGCGGTTCGGACAATGCCCTGCTCTACGAATCGCTGCGGCACAGCGGCCGGAGCGAACTCTACACCCGTTGCGACGGCCGCATGGCGAGCTTTGCCCAAGTCGGCGAGGCCGGTGGGGCGCTCTGCGCGGGCCTGATGTACGTCACCCACCCTCTGCTGCCGTTCATGGCCCAGATCGGGGTCTGGATCACGGCCCTGCTGGTAGTCCTGTCGCTCAAGGAGCCGGCTGCCGAAAAAGGACCGCACATCACCTCCCATATCGGCGAGGCCCTGCGGATCAGCCGCTATGCCCTCTCCGAGAAAAAGGTCATCCGGGCGACCATGTGTTTCGGACTCCTGCTGGGGTTGTCCAGTTTTTACCCGGTTTGGCTGGTGCAGCCGTTCATGCAGCAATGCGGCGTGCCCCTGACCTGGTTCGGCCCGATCTGGGCCGGAGCCAACCTGATGGTGGCCTTCTGCGCCTATCACAGCCACAAACTGCTGGACCGGTTCGGCCTGGAGCGGATCGCGCTGCTGTTCATCGGCTTGGTCGTCGGTGGCTACCTCGGCCTGGGATTGAGTTCGATGGTGGGCAGTTTCCTTTTTTACTATCTGCTCACCGCCATGCGCGGTCTGCAGGGGCCGATCATCCGCAGCCTGCTCCAGCAGCGGGCCACCCGCCACATGCGGGCATCCATTCTCTCCCTGCACAGCCTCCTGTTCCGGCTGGGGTATGTGGTCAGTGGCCCGGCGATCGGCTGGATCAGCGACCACCGGGGCATCCAGACCGCCTTTCTCGCCCTGGCCGCTGGTTTTGCCCTGCTCCTGCCGCTCGCGGCCCGGACCTTTCTCAAGCGCCACCATCAAGACCCCATCCCAACTCCCGAGTGAAGCCATCCATGCACCAGATAGAGCAGATCAGCGGCACCCTGGTCGATATTGTCCATCAGCGTGTGTTCGGCGCCCGGATTGAAGTGTCCGGAGACGGCCGGATCGCCGCCATCCGGCCCGAGGTCGATCCGGGGCCGGGGTATATCCTGCCGGGTTTTGTCGATGCCCATGTCCATGTGGAAAGTTCCATGCTCTGCCCCACCGCCTTTGCCCGGGCAGCGGTCTGCCACGGCACCCTGGCCGCGGTGACCGATCCCCACGAGATCGCCAATGTCCTTGGGGTGGCGGGGGTGGAGTTCATGTTGGCGGAATCGGTCCGCACGCCGTTTCACTTTGCCGTCGGCGCGCCCTCCTGCGTACCGGCCACGCCCTTTGACAGCGCCGGGGCGGTCCTGGATACGGAGGCAGTGGCCACCCTGCTGGCCCGGGAGGCAATCAGCCATCTTTCGGAAATGATGAACGTGCCAGGGGTGCTGCAGGGCAATGAAGAAGTGGCGGCCAAACTGGCGGCGGCCCGGACGATGTCCAAGCCGGTGGACGGCCATGCGCCGGGGCTGCGGGGAGAGGAACTGAGGAGATACCTGCAGGCGGGAATCAGCACGGACCACGAGAGCCTCACCCTTGCCGAGACCCTGGAAAAGGCGGCTGCCGGGATGCATATCCTGCTGCGCCGGGGTTCGGCCGCCCGCGGGTTCATGGATCTGCTGCCGGTGCTGGGCCGTTATCCGCAGCAATGCATGTTCTGCGCCGACGACAAGCACCCGGATGACCTCCTCACGGGCTATATCGACGAACTGGTGCGCAGTGCGGTGGCCGCGGGGCACGGTCTGTTCGACGTCCTGCGGGCGGCGAGCCTCAACCCGGTACGCCATTACGGCCTGCCAATGGGGCTGCTGCAGGTGGGGGAGCGGGCCGACTGGATCGAGGTCGACAACCTGGAGGATTTCCGTGTCCAGCGGACGGTGCTGGCCGGCCGGGTGGCGGCCGAGCAGGGTGTTGCCCGGCTGGACATCCGGGAGCCGCTGGCCCTGCCCAACCACTTTGCACGCAAACCGGTCCGTCCGGACCAGTTCCGCATCCCCGCCCGATCCGGGGAATGCCGGGTCATCGGTATCCGCGACGGCCAACTGGTCACCGATGAGCTGGTCTGTCTGCCGAAAACGGGCAACGGTGTGGTGGTCGCCGACCCGGAGCGTGACCTGGTCAAGCTGGCCGTGTTCAACCGCTATGCCGAAGAGGGGGTCCCTGCCCTGGCCCTGGTTTCGGGCCTTGGGCTTGAACAGGGAGCGCTCGCGGCCAGTGTGGCCCACGACTCCCACCACCTGATCTGCGCCGGAACCGACGATAGCCTGCTGGCCCAAGCGGCCAATGCAGTGATTGCCCGGGGCGGGGGCCTGGCCGCGGTCAACGGCCGGGGCGAGGTGGCCGTCATGCCGTTGCCGGTGGCCGGCCTGATGAGCACCGGCACCTGCGAACAGGCCGCCGGGGAATACCGACGGGTTACCGCCATGGCCCGCACCTGCGGCTGCAGGCTGGGTGCCCCGTTCATGGCCCTGTCCTTTCTCGCCCTGCCGGTCATCCCCGCCCTCAAACTCACCGACCGGGGGCTGTTCGATGGACAACGGTTCTCGCCGGTAGGCTTCTGGATCGACCAGGATTAGGGAAGGGCCGTTATTCCTTGTCCCAGTGCAGGATCCCGAGCGCGTCCAGCCCCTGTTCCAGCTCGGCCACCGCCTCCCTCACCCACGCCTCGGGGGTGTCGCCTTCACCACCGGTGGCGGTAAAAAGGATGTCCAGTTCCGGCACTTCACCCAGGGCACGGGCCAGGGATTTGATGTACACTTGGGGATGATGGCCCACCACCCGACTCAGGGCCGGCGCCATGATCGATTCGTCGTTGCAGCGCACGGTTATCCTATGCGCGAAGGAGTCGCCCCCGCCAAAACACTCGTCGAGAAAGGGCTTCAAGGTGTCATTGATGATTCCCTTCAATTCCGGCGGCACCCCCGGCAGGGAGATGATCGCGGTTGGCCCGATCTGCAGCAGAACCCCCGGTGCCGTGCCCACCGGATTGTGCAGGGGCTCGGCTCCCTCCGGCAGCCAGGCCATCTTTTCCCGGAACGCATTGAGCCCGCCCTCGGCGATCACCCCTTGGGCCCAAAATTCATCGTAGCGCTGGCGGACCATTTCCCGGGCCCGGACATCGAGCGCCAGATCCACCCCGGCCCCTTGGGCAACCGCCGCCAGGGTCAGGTCGTCGTCGGTCGGGCCGAGGCCGCCGGAGGTGAAAACCAAGTCCACACCCCGTTCGATGGCCGCCTGCACCGCCGAGGCAATCTCCGCCTCGATGTCGGGCAACATGGTCACCCGCCCCACCTGACCGCCGCGGCCATGCACCAGTTGGCAGATCCACTGGCTGTTGGTGTCGAGGATCTCTCCCCGCAGCAGTTCATTGCCAACGGCCAGAATTTCCACAGTCCCCTGTTTTGCCATGATTGTTCCTTTTTCCTTAGGATGCCTTCCGGGGACGACACAACCACAAAGTGCCATCCTCTCCCTATGCAGTCATCGAATGTATGACTATTTTATGCATAAATGATTTTTTGTGCACCCAAGGAGGAAAAAATGATGAAACAAGGCCTGCCCCAAACGCTTTCTGTCCCGGGACACCTGTTGATGGCCGTCCTGCTTGCGCTGTTGCTCCCGGTTTGGTCAATGGCTGCCGAGCCCTCCCTGAGCAGGTTTGAAGACGGGCTGATGCGGGAACGGGACAGCGGACTGATCTGGCAAATGGAGCGCAGCAGAAAGATGCGCACCCCGGCCGCGGTGCAACACTACCTGCACCAGCTCAATCAAGGGAAATACCGGGATTGGCGCCTGCCGACCAAATGGGAGTTGTATGATCTTTTTGCCAAGTTCGACCTGAAAAAAAACGGCGATATCGCCATTGCCCTGGAAGGCAGCTACTGGTTGCGGGACGAAGACGGTTCGATCCACCCGGGCGAGTGGGAAACCGGTGACCAGTGCGGGCCGGAACGGATCATGTACCCGACCAAATCCGGGTATGTGCGGGCGGTTCGCCCCTGATCATCACCCCCAAACAACAACACCCCTTTGGGCAAACAGCCGAAGGGGTCTGCGAATCGACAATGACCCGGGAAACCGACCGCTCAGTCCTGCTCGAACATATTGTGGCGCATGGCCAGTTTGGGCCCCCGTGAGGTGACCACATACTCGCCGTTATGCACCGCAATCTCCGGTACCTGCTTGAATTGTTCAAAGGCGGAGTAACCGGGCTCCAAACTCTTCCAAAACGAAATCCAGGGTGAGGCGGCGTATTTCCGCATATTGCTCGGGGTCAGCGGAAAGGGGAAAATGTGGAGGCTGAACTTCTCCTGCCCCTGGGCGAGGGCCTCGTGGGCGAGGAAATAGATCTCTTCGATGCGACCGTTGGTCATGGCAAAACAGCCCACGGACTGACAGTTGCCATGCACCATGATCAGGCTGCCGGTGTGGTGCTTGGCCACATCAAACTCATTGGGATAGCCGATATCAAACGCCAGATGATAACCGGAGTTGGGGTTGAGTTGGTCGGCGGAGACCGAGTAAAAGCCCTCCGGTGCCTGCCAGTCGCCCTCGTTGACCTTGGGCCCGGGGAAGCCGGAAAAGCTGCAGATGCGGTAGGTCTTGAACCGTTCAAATCCCCGCCCCTTCTTCATCCACACCTCGAGGGTCCCGGGAATTTTAAAAATCCGGACGAAAATCGGTTGCCCCGCACTGAACCCCTTGGCCTGCAGTTCGCGCTGCAGTTTGGGACGGAGTTGGGACATCAAACTTTCCGCCTTGGGGGTGGTTGGCAGGTCGGCTGCGGTCACCGCCGGCACGGACCATGTCCAGGCAAGCAGGGCGGACACCAGCATTCCTGTAGAGAACACGGAAAAAATTCGCTTATTTTTCATAGGTATTCATGGTGAAGGGATAAAACGGGCCGCCAAAGGAACAAGCCCTTGGCGGATGAATTGCGTGCGGTGTGTGACCCGGCCCGGGCCATCAGCCACCGGCGGCGTCCCTGGCCGCCTGCTGTTTGGCATAGGTCGAGGCAGCGCATTCGTTCTTGCCGAGATCCAGTTCTTCCTGACGCTCTTCATCCTCTTCGCGGAGGTTGGCGTTGACCAGCCGGATCACGGCGTATTCCTCGGGCTGGGGCCGCATGTTGGCCTTGATGAAATCGATGAAGGCAGTCAGGGTGTCGAGTCCGTAGATATCCCCGTTGCGCTCGAGCACTTCGCCCAGTGTCCGGGTGAAGAGCAGGTCCTCATTGGCCTCCTCCCAATCCATGTAATGGGCGGGCAGGACCATCAGGGCCGGGTCCATGGCCTTGATCATCTGGATCGAGTCGAACAGCATCCCGGCCCATTCCTCGGCCTTGCCGCCCAGATCCGGACGCCCCACCGAGTGGATGAACATCATGTCGCCGGAGATGATGAACCGTTCATCCACCACAAAGGAGGTGGAACCGGGGGTGTGGCCGGGGGTGAACAGGACCCGTACCGGCGGACCGCCGAGGCTGAAACGGTGAATTTCCCCGTTCTTGAGCGGCGTATAGGGATTTTTCGAGGTCTTGAAGTCGCCGTCATTGCCGAAGAAGACAGCACCGGTGCGTTTGGCGATATCACGGCTGCCGGCGATGTAATCGGCCTGGAGATGAGTTTCGAAGGTGGTGGTGATCATGCAGCCTTTTTCGGCGGCAAACCCGAGGTAGAAATCGATATTGCGGGAGGGATCAAACAGCATCATCTCCTTGCCGCAGATCAGGCCGTAGCTGCAGGAGGCCTTGCCGGGACGGATGAACTGGTAGAGTTCGTAGTCCGTTCCCGTGGCCACCGGTTTGGGAACCAGCAGGTTGCCCCATGTCTTGATGCCGCCGGTGAGATAGCCGACATCATAGCCGAACTTGTCGAATATCTCGGCCACATATTTGGCCGAGCCCTCCTTGGCGCAGACGATGCGCACACGACTCCCCTTGGGGATACGGGACACCGAGCCCTCCTCGTCCTCCATGAACTCGTAGTAGGAAATGTTATGCAGGGAAAAGGGATAAGGGGACTCAACGTGGAACCGGTTGAAATCCTTTTCGTTTCTGACATCGACCACCACGATATCCTCACGGGTGATCAACCATTGGAACAGATCCTTTGCCTCATAGGTGAAGATAGCCATAATGCTCTCCTTGGGGAAGATGCGTAAGGGCCGTTCTCGGAAAAACTTGGAAAACGCTAACGAAATAAACAATTATTGTCAATATTATTTTACGGTTACCCGAAAAAGTAAGAACGATTGCCCATGAGGAAGCGTTCAGCCGGCTTTTTTCGCGTTCGGCTTGGGCAGGACCAGGGCCAGAAGGACGGCGGTGGCGGTGAGGCCGGCGGCCAGGAGAAAACTGCCGGAAAAACTGCCGGTCTTTTCGGCAACCTGGCCGGCCAGAAAGGGCCCGGCCACCTGGCCACCGGCAAAAAGCAAGGTGATGGCGCTGAACATGGAAACCGCCTTGTCCGCCCCGGCATAATCGCCGGAAAGGGCGGCCATGATCGAGGGAATGGCCCAAGCGACGATGCCGAAGCAGCCGATGGACAGATACAAAAAGAATTCGCCCAGGTTGAGGCCAACCAGGAGATAGGCCAGGGTCTGCACCGAGAAGGCCGCCATCAGGGCCGCACGGCGGCTGAAGCGGTCGGCCAGCGTGCCGAACAGGGGTCCGGAAAACACGCTCAGCAGGCCCACCCAGGACCAGAACGACCCGGCTGCCTGCTGGCTGAATCCGTACTGCCGGACCAAGGCGGTGACGATGAAGGTGGCGTAGCTGACAAAGGTGAAGCCGAAGATGGCATACAGCGTACCGCAGTGGAATATCAGGAGGGGGGGAACCGAGCGGGTCGGTCCCAACCGATGCGGCGACTGCGGCTTGGCGGTGGAGGTCGATCCCGCCGGTTCCAGACCGAGTTCCCGGGGGTGGTTGCGAAGGAGCAGCAGACACAACAGAGCGGTCAGGCAGACCAGGAAGCCGAGGACCATCCAGCTGAGCCGCCAGGTAAAGGCGCTCAACCCGTTCATCCAGGGTACGCACAACCCGGCAAGGACAATGGCCGCGCCGTTGCCGCTGACCACCAATCCGGAGGCCTTGCCCCGCAGGCGTCCGGCGAACCAGGAGGAAAGCAGCCCCATGATCGGGATATTGGCCAGGGCCGAACCGATGCCGGTGCAGGTGTAGAGCACCGTGATCCCGTAGAGGTTGGTGGTGCAGCCGATGGCCGCCATGGACAGGCCGGCGAGCAACAGGGCCAGGGCGGTGACCAGACGCGCCCCGACCCGGCGTACCAGGGGCGCGGTCACCAGGATACCGGCCAGGTAGCCGAGAAAATTGGCGGTGGAGATGGTCCCCATCTGTCCGTAGGAGAGGTGCAGGTCCGCCCCCATGGCCGGCAGCAGCATGCCCAGGGCGAACCGGGCCAGGCCGATGCAGGAAAAAATGCCCAGGAATCCGGCGACGACGATCATCCACCCGTAATGGAAGGGCAGCACCTTGTGCAAAAACCGCGGCATGGATTTTTCCTCCACAGCATTATCCCCAGGCGGGACCATAGCCGCCGCCGCCCGGGGTCCGGATCTCTATCAGGTCACCGGCCTGGACCGCGACCTCATCGTTGCCCTTGAGCGGGACCTCGCTGCCGTCGGCACGGACAAGGGTGTTGCGTCCCGGCTTGCCGGGACCGCCTCCGTCCAGGCCATAGGGCACGGTGACCCGGTTGGAGGAGAGGATGGTGGCGGTCATGGGCTCGAGGAAGCGCAGCCTGCGCACTGCCCCGTCGCCCCCCCGGAACCGTCCCCGGCCGCCGGAGCCGTAGCGGATGGCGAATGCCTCCACCCTCACCGGAAAACGCAGCTCCAGCACTTCGGGGTCGGTCATGCGGGTATTGGTCATGTGACTGTGGACCGCGCTGGCGCCGTCGTGATCCGGGCCGGCACCGGTACCGCCGCAGATGGTCTCGTAATTCTGGTGGTTGGTGTTGCCGTAGAGGAAGTTGTTCATCGTTCCCTGGGAGGCGGCCAGTTGGCCCAGGGCCCCGTAGAGGCAGTCGGTGATCGCCTGGGAGACCTCGGTGTTGCCGGCGATCACCGCGGCCGGAGAACGGGGGTTGATCATGGTCCCCTCGGGAATGATCAGCGTGAGCGGCTTGAGGCAGCCCTCGTTGAGCGGCAGGTCGGTGTCGACCAGGGTGCGGAAGACATA
The DNA here is from genome assembly GCA_050255935.1 of Desulfobulbus sp. Classification (GTDB taxonomy): domain Bacteria; phylum Desulfobacterota; class Desulfobulbia; order Desulfobulbales; family Desulfobulbaceae; genus Desulfobulbus. The sequence continues at coordinate 52,206 of JBFWIP010000003.1, read as the reverse complement.
GAGCACCGCGGCCCGGCAGACCGAGCAAGGCGCGTTGCGGTTGCCCGGATGCTGGGCCGAGGTGCCGGTAAAGTCGATCACCGCCTGGCGGGCCCGATGATCGACCGTGATCCGTACCTGGATCCGGCTGCCGTCATCCATGGGATAGGTGAAGCTGCCGTCGCGGAGTACCGCCAGCACCCTTCGCACCGATTCCTCGGCATTGTCCTGGACATGCCCCATGTAGGCCCGCACCGTTTCCAGGCCGAAATGGGCCACCATCCGTCTCAGCTCGCGGATGCCGGTTTCGTTGGCCGCGATCTGGGCGGTGAGATCGGCCAGGTTCTGCTCCACCTTGCGGCAGGGATAGGGCCCGGAGAGCAGCAGTTCCCGGGTTTGCGCCTCGCGGAAGACGCCCTGCTCCACCAGGAGCCAGTTGTCGATCACGATGCCCTCTTCCTCGATCCGCTTCGAGTCCGGGGGCGAGGAGCCCGGGGTGCGGCCGCCGATATCGGCATGGTGGCCGCGCGAACCGACAAAAAAGAGAATCTCGCGGCCGGCCTCGTCCCAGCAGGGGGTGATGACGGTCACATCCGGCAGGTGGGTGCCGCCGTTGTAGGGGGCATTCTGCATGAAAACATCGCCCGGCCGCATCTTCCCGTGGTTGTCGCGCAAAATCGCCCGCACCGACTCGCCCATGGACCCCAAATGCACCGGCACATGGGGGGCGTTGGCCACCAGGTTGCCCTGCCGGTCGAACAGGGCGCAGGAAAAATCGAGCCGTTCCTTGATGTTCACCGAATGGGCGGTGTTGGCCAGGGTGACGCCCATCTGCTCGGCAATCGACATGAACAGGTTGGCAAAGACCTCGAGCATCACCGGATCCGCCGTGGTGCCCACCCGCTCGCTACGGCTGCGGGGCACGGACCGTTCAAGGATGAGGTGGTTGCGGCTGTTGAGGATTGCCTGCCATCCCGGTTCCAGGACCACGGTGCCGATGGGCTCGACAATCAGGGCCGGTCCGGTGAGCCGCTGTCCCGGTTGCAGATCGCCGCGCCGGTAAAGCGGGACCTGGCGCCACTCCCCTTCCAGCCACAACGGAACCTGCTGCCGCGGCCGGGGGCTGTCCGCGGATTGCGGCAACTCCGGCTCGACCAGGGGTTCCGTGCAACCGACGGCCTCCACCACCAGGGCTTCGACCATCAGGGGGCGCTCGGGGGAAATAAAGCCGAAACGCTGTTTGTGGGCCGCCTCAAAGGCCCGGCGCATCGCCCCGGCATCGCCGAGATCGACTTCCAGACTGCTGTCGGTGCCGCTGTAGCGCAGATGGGCCTTGGCGGATATCTCGATCCGGTCTTCCTCCACGCCCTGCCCGCGCACCTCCCCGCGCACGGCCCTGCGTAGCGGTTGAACAGCCTGATCCAGCACGTGGGGGAGATCGGGTGCGGCCAGAGGATGCTCGATCTGGGCCTCGCGGAGGGAACGGATATCGGCCAACCCCATGCCGTAGGCCGAAAGCACCCCGGCCAGGGGATGGAGGAAAATCCGCTCCATGCCCAGTCCATCGGCCACCCGGCAGCAGTGCTGGCCCCCGGCGCCGCCGAAGCACTGCAGGGTGTAGCCGGTGATATCGTAACCGCGCTGGACCGAGATGGTCTTGACCGCATTGGCCATGTTCTCCACCGCGATCCGCAAGAACCCCTCGGCCACGGCCTCGGGCGCGGTGGCCCGGCCGGTTTCCGCGCTAATTTCCCTGGCAAGTTCGGCAAATCGCCCATGCACGACTGCCGCATCCAGGGGTTGATCGCCCTCCGGCCCGAAGACGGAAGGGAAGTGGGCGGGCTGGATCCGGCCCAGGAGGACATTGCAGTCGGTGACGGTCAAGGGACCGCCGCGGCGGTAGCAGGCCGGGCCGGGATCGGCCCCGGCGGAATCCGGGCCCACCTGGAAGCGGCCGGCCTCAAAATGAAGGATCGAACCGCCGCCGGCGGCCACGGTATGAATGCGCATCATCGGCGTCCGCATCCGCACCCCGGCCACCAGGGTATCGAAGCTGCGCTCGAACCCGCCGTCAAAATGGGTGACGTCGGTGGAGGTGCCGCCCATGTCAAAGCCGATCAGGCGATCGAAACCGGCCATGGCCGCGGTCCGCGCCATGCCCACCACCCCGCCGGCCGGACCGGAAAGGACCGCATCCTTGCCGCGGAACAGGGCCGCATCGGTGAGCCCGCCGCTGGACTGCATGAACATCAGCCGGGGTTGCCTTCCCCGGCAGTCCTGCAACTGGCCGGCGACCCGGTCCACATAGCGCCGGAGAATGGGCGAGAGGTAGCTGTCGACCACGGTGGTATCGCCGCGGGCAATCAGCTTGATCAGGGGGCTGACCTGATGGCTGACCGAGATCTGGGAAAACCCGATCTCCCCGGCAATGGCCGCCAAACGTTGCTCGTGTGCGGGAAAACGGTAGGCATGCATGAGGACGATGGCCAGCGAGCGCAGGCCGCTGTCGTAGGCGGCCTGCAAATCACGCCGGGCCCCGGATTCGTCGAGCGAAGCGACAATGGTGCCCCGGGCGTCGAGCCGCTCATGGATCTCGACCACCCGGGCATAAAGCATCTCCGGAAGGACGATATGGCGGGCAAAGAGCCGGGGACGGTTCTGGTAGCCGATACGCAGGGCGTCGGCAAAGCCTTGGGTAACGGCAAGCACCGTGGGTTCGCCCTTGCGTTCCAGCAGGGCATTGGTGGCCACGGTGGTACCCATCTTGACCGCGTCAATCCGGTCGGCCGGAATCGGATCGTGCGTCCCTGCCCCCAGCAGCCTGCGGATGCCTTCAAGGGCGGCATCGGCATACCGTTCGGGATTTTCCGAGAGCAGTTTGCAGGTATGCAGACACCCTTGCGGATCCTTGCCGATCACATCGGTAAAGGTGCCGCCGCGATCAATCCAGAACTGCCATTTCCTGCCGGCAACCGACTGCATAGCCACTCCTGCTCCTTTTTTGGTCCCCATTGGTCAACAAATTTTTTCTCTTCACATATCCCGAAGGCCCTGTCAATGCTTTCTCCTGATCCATGCAGGCTCCCGGCCTCCGCCATATCGCCACAACCCTTCGTTCAGTATCGGATTTTTCTTTTGACAAGGCCGATAACCGCCTCATACAATAGGGTATGTTTTCCAAGACGGTACGGTGTATGTCTGTTGTTAACCTTCCTCAACGCTCCCATCAGTTACCCGCCTTCCCCGGAACACCCGGGGGCACGCTCCACCCCTGCGGTTCTTTCCTCCCAGGCTCCAGATGACCAACACCGCCCCTTCAATTCTCTGCCGCCTATTCAGTAAGTTGCAGCTATTCCTCGCGCACGCGACCTCATCGCTGAGGCTCACCGACATCGGCCTGATTGTGGTGATGCTCCTGTTGCTGATCCTCCTGGTCCTGAACCAGCGCAAGAAAAAAATCATCTTCAGCAAATCCAGGCAACTCGCCGACACCGAGGCCCGCTACAGCCTTCTTTTTGAACATTCGCCCATTCCCCTCCTGGAAGAGGACCTGAGCGCGGTCAAACAGTTCGTTGATCAGCTCGGGTCCCAGGGCGTGAGCGATTTCAATGCCTATTTTGAGCAGCATCCGGACAGCCTCAGCCGTTGTATCGACATGGTCCGCGTCCGTGCGGCCAACCGGGCCACTCTCAAGCTCTATGGTGCCCGAAGCTGCGAGGAACTGGCCCACCTGAGCATTATCCTGCCCGAGAGCCAGAACGATTCGTTCAAACGGGCGGTGCTCGATCTGCTGCAAGGCGGATCCTCGGAAATGATCTTTGAAAACAAGGCATTGAATGGACGCCTGCTCACCGTGGAGCGCCGGGTCGTGGTGGCCGCCGGGTATGAACAGAACTGGAACAAGGTCTTTGTGACCGTGATCGACATCACCGAGCAGGTGAAGTTGAAAAACGAAAACAAGGCCTTTGAACAGCAACTGCAACAGACGCAAAAACTCGAGGCCATCGGCAGCCTGGCCGGGGGGATAGCCCACGACTTCAACAACATCCTGGCGCCGATCATGGGACGGGCCGAGCTGATGCTGGTGGAAAACAAGGAAGATGAAGATATTTGCGAGCATTGCCGGGGCATCATCGACGCCTCCCGCCGGGCCCGCGACCTGGTGAAGCAAATTTTGACCTTCAGCCGCCAGGTCGACCAGGAGATCCTGCCCGTCTCCATAGCCGATGTGGTTCGGGAGGTGATCAAACTGGTCCGCCCCACCCTGCCCGCCACCATAGAAATCGATTGCCAACTCCCCGAGCAGTGTCCCCGGGTCATGGCCGACTCCACCCAGCTCCACCAGGTGTTGATGAACCTGATCACCAATGCCTACCATGCCATGGAGGACAAGGGGGGACGCCTGAGCCTGCGGCTTGAAACCGTCACCCTGGATATCGGCGCCTTTGAGGATCTCTCCATCACCCCGGGGATGTACCAGCGACTGACCATTGCCGACACCGGCCATGGCATGGACGAAGTGACCATGGCCAAAATTTTCAACCCCTATTTCACCACCAAGCCCCGGGGCAAGGGGACGGGCCTGGGATTGGCGGTGGTCCTCGGCATTCTCCGCGGTTATGGCGGTGAAATCCGGGTGGAGAGCAAACCAGGCCGGGGCACCACCTTCACCCTCTTTTTTCCGGTGGTCGAACTGACCGGGGCCCAGCCCCATCCTCCCATTGATCCCCAGGGCCCCATGCCGTGCGGCACGGAACATATTCTTTTGGTGGACGATGAAAAATCCATTGCCGATGTCACCACCAGTATGCTAGAGCGTCTCGGCTACAAGGTGACGGTCCGGCTCAGCGGCTTTGATGCCCTCGAGGCCTTTCGCAGTCTCTCGGACCGGATCGATCTCCTGATTGCCGACCTGACCATGCCGCAGATGACCGGATTGCAACTCTACCGGGAGGTCAAAAAAATCCGGCCCGACATCAAGGTGATCATCTGCACCGGCTTCAGCGAACAGTTGAACAGCGACAAATCACGGGTCATCGGCATCCAGGGCTTCCTCAACAAGCCGGTGGTCATGGCCGATCTGGCCCACAGCGTTCGCCGCGTCCTTGACAGTTGATCGCCCCGCTTCCCCGAAAGATCGCTTCTCAACGAAATACTGTTTTTTATTGAACCCGGAGATTCCGGCCAACCCGTCCGTCAACGAAGATTATGAAATCCATCCCCATTCAGGAACCGACCACCCTGCTGGCGGCACTGCTGCAAAGCGGTTACTCCCGCACCAAAATCAAGCAGCTGCTGAAATACCGTGCGGTGCAGGTGGACGGCACGGCCGCAATCCAGCTGGAGCATCCCTTGAGCCCCGGAGATCTCGTCACCATCACCACGGCAACGGAAGCTGCCGACCGTCCCGTGGATTGCCCCGGCATCCCGATCGTGTACGAGGACGCGGACATCCTGGTGATCGATAAACCGGCCGGGTTGCTGACCATTGCCTCGGCCAAGGAAAAAGCGAGGACCGTGTTTTATAAAGTCAGCGCCTGCCTGAGTGCACGGCCCCAAGGGCCCAACCGGGTCTTCGTGGTCCACCGCCTTGACCAGGGCGCCTCCGGCCTGCTGGTCTTTGCCAAGAACGAAGCCGCCCAGCACAGCCTGCAGAAGAGCTGGCCCGACGCGGAGAAAAAATTCCTGGCGGTGGTCGAGGGGGCCCTGCTCCAGGAAAGCGGCAAGGTGAGCGGCTATCTCTGTGAATCCAAGATCCATCGCATGTTCACCACCACCAAGAGCAACAGCGAAGGCAAATATGCCGAAACCCGGTTCAGGGTGGTGCGCCGATCCCCGGAATACAGCCTGGTTGAGGTCGACCTGATCACCGCCCGCAAAAATCAGCTCCGGGTTCATCTCGCCGAATTGGGCCACCCGGTGGCGGGCGATAAAAAATACGGCGCCAAGACCGACCCCATCAAACGGATGGCCCTGCATGCCTCCATGCTGGCCTTTCCCCATCCGACCACCGGAGAACCGATGCGGTTCACCCTGGCAATGCCGCAGAAATTCAATGAACTGCTCAAAGCGGTCCGGCCACCGGGCCGCACACAATCACGCCAGGGGCCTCGTGAATCGAAATAAACCAGTTATGACGGCCCGCCTCCTACTTTTGCTTTTTTTCGCGCTCGCAAGCGGTTGTGCCAGCCTCAATCAGCAACAGTGCCTCCGGGGGGATTGGTACGGCATCGGCATGGCCGATGGCAGGGCGGGCGAGTCCGCCGGCCGCCTGAACGCCCATATCCGCGCCTGCGCCGAATATGGGGTGCGCATCGACGAGCAACGGTATTTTGCGGGCCGCAGCGAGGGGTTGAAGACCTATTGCCGCCTGGAGAACGCCTTTGCCACTGGCCTTGCCGGTCAACGCTATCAAGGGGTCTGCCCGGCGGAAGTCGATGCCGCCTTTGCCCATTACAACAACGCCGCCTATGCGGTCTACCGGACAAGGCAGGATCTCGACGACCTCGAGGATAGGATCTCCGATGCCGAACTTCGGTTGGCTGCAAGCAGAGACCGCGATGACCGCCGGCGGTTGCGCCTGTATCTTGACGAACTCGACCAACATTACGACGATCTTCGCTTTGAGTTGCGGACCAATTTGCACTATCTGGAATATCTCCAGAGCGAAGCCGACAACCCCCCCCGGCCCTGATCACCTTTTCGCCTCTCACCCCCACACAAAAAAACGACCTCCGCCGAAAACGAGGAACACCCTCGGCCTCTCCGCGAAAACAACGCTTTTATCTTGGTCAGCCCCGTCCCCTCCCCTTTGATTTCGGGCTTTTATCGTTCCGCGCCATGGTCAGAGGTTGACAGTTACCCTGGGGGTCGCTACATTGGTGGCGCTTGCAAGGCGCTCCCGCAACATGTCGAGGAAACGGGCCTGATCGCCCCCACCCCCCTGTATCTGCGGGAAAAAATTTTTTGCCGTTGTTTGTTCAAGTCCATCGTTTTTGACGGTTTCAATTCATCGCGCAAGGGCGTTCAACAGTATTCGACAACAGGATGCGACCATTGGTCGTGCGGTCTTTCATTCTCAAAATTACGCCTTTTCCGGCACGCCCTCTCTTCTCTTCGATCACTTTTGCTGAGAATCTTTTATGATATATGTCGTCTTAGGCCTGTACGTCTTTTTTCTGGCCCTGATTCTGGTCTACAATTTCCTTCAGCTCAACCTGCTCTTCCACTACCTCGGCCATAAAAACACACCGCAACCGCCGCCGTTTCCCGAGGGCGAACTGCCCTTTGTCACCATTCAGCTGCCGCTCTTCAATGAACCGTATGTCAGCGAGCGATTGATCGACAATATCGCCACCATGGACTATCCCCGGGATCGATTCGAGGTCCAGGTCCTTGACGACTCCACCGACGAAACCACCGAACTGTGCCGGAAAAAGGCCGAGGAGTATCGTGGCCTGGGACTTGATATCGAAGTGATCCACCGGACCGACCGCAGCGGGTACAAGGCCGGGGCCCTGGCGGCCGGATTGCTCCGGGCCAAGGGGGACTTTGTCGCCATCTTCGATGCCGACTTCCTGCCCAATCCCCAGTTTCTCAAAACCACCCTGCCCTACTTTCAAAACGAACGGGTGGGGGTGGTCCAGACCCGCTGGACCCATCTCAACGACAACTATTCCCTGTTCACCAAGCTCCAGGCCCTGCAGCTCAATGTCCATTTCACCGTCGAGCAGATGGGCCGCAAGGCCGCGCACCATTTTCTCCAGTTCAACGGCACGGCCGGAATCTGGCGGAAAAAGGCGATCGAGAATGCGGGCGGCTGGAAAGCCGATACCCTCACCGAGGATCTGGACCTGAGCTTCCGTGCCCAACTCAGGCACTGGGAAATCGTCTATCTGGAAAATGTGGAGGCACCGGCGGAGTTGCCGGCGGAAATGAACGGGATCAAGTCACAGCAGTTTCGATGGATGAAAGGCGGGGCGGAAAATGCCCGCCGCCTGATTCCCCTAGTCCTGAAAAGCAATCTCGATTGGGGCACCAAGTTGCATGCCATGATGCACCTGGGCAACAGTTCGATCTTTGTGGCGGTATTCATGCTTGCACTCACCAGTGTGGCCCTGCTGCCCTTTCTCAAGGGGATCAATACCGGTTACCTGGGATTTTCCCTGTTGGGACTGATCGGGGTGGCGGCGGTCTATTTTTACGCCAACATCCATCTCCTGCCCCGACCGCTTTCCTGCCGCGAGGTCCTGACGTTGATCTATGATTTCCCGTTGCTGCTGACCATGTCCATGGGCCTGAGTTTCCATAACTCGGTGGCCGTGGTGGAGGGATACATGGGCATCCGTTCTTCCTTTGTCCGCACGCCCAAATACAACATTGTCGGCCGAATGCGGAAGCAGGGGCAAGAGGAGCAAAAAAATCCGATCAGCAACACGGTGATCATCGAAGGATTGCTCACCCTGCTGTTCTCCACGGCCCTGGTCATTGCCGTCCAGTTGAAGGAGTACAGCTTTTTCGTCTTCCACCTGATGCTGGCGATCGGATTCGGCTCGATCTTCATCGCCTCCTGGCGCGACCGTTAAAAAGGCAGCAAAGGATTAAAGGACCTGCGGGTTGTTATTCCGCTGCTCAATGGCCAGAAAGTTGAGGGTGGAATGAATGGTGAACAGGGGGAAGAACAGGGCCATAAAAAAGATATTGAGTAACGGCACCATACTGATCATGGCCGGGAAAATCCCCAGCCGGAAGGCCTGATTGTAATGGAGCCGCAGCCAGCTTAATTTCTTTCCCAGGCTCCAGCGATAACGCGAGGCCGGATA
>JBFWIP010000003.1:39746-43305 GCA_050255935.1 Desulfobulbus sp. | reverse complement strand
AGATATTGAGTAACGGCACCATACTGATCATGGCCGGGAAAATCCCCAGCCGGAAGGCCTGATTGTAATGGAGCCGCAGCCAGCTTAATTTCTTTCCCAGGCTCCAGCGATAACGCGAGGCCGGATAATCGATGAACATCAAGGCCGAATAATAGGCATAGATGACAAAGACCGCCGCCTGTCCGGCAACGGGAATGAAGTTGGCCAACAGGGCCGCCACCGAGACCAACAGTCCCATGGCCCCAATCTTGATCCCCTCCCAGAGATCAATCATCGCGCCGCCCAAACTCAGCGTGGCCTCCCCCTGCCCGGCCGTGGGGCTGTAACTGTTCCCGGCCCAGGTACTGAGAAAGACGTAACCGGGGGTGGTCAGGCTGTAGGCCACCGCAAAGGCGAGGTAAAAGGCCACGACCCGGGTGAGGACCACAAAGACCCATTTCAATCCGGTCCAGCCCCATAAGAGCGGCCACTGCCAGAATTTTTCCACGGCCGGCGGAGTAGTGAAAAAGGAACCGGTGAAGTGGTTGATCAGGTCAACGGAGAACAGGTAACCGGCCCAGGTCAGGGAGCCGGTGACCAGCACCAGAATCAGGCTCCATCCCACAAGGCGGGGGTGGCGGAAAAGAAAGGCAAGGGAAAAACTGAGCGGCACCCAGGAGGATGCCGTTTGATGGCTATATTGCGTGGAAGTATCCATAGGTTGATGTGACAAGAAGAAATTGTACGGGAAGCAATTGAAAAAAATGCTTTTTTATTGCTGCGGGGTAAAGATCGATACAAGGCGAAGCCGACTATAGCGCGTGGGGCGCAAGCCAACAAGCCGGAAATGATGGAGAAGGCGGTCGGTCGAAAACGGTAGTCCTGCTTTCCTGCCCACCGGGCAGGCGTCATTCTCATCAGCCCTGATACACGCAGCTGACCACATCGGACATCTCGAAGGCCAGGTCGCGGCGGGCAAGGGCCTGGAAGATTCTGCCGAGCTGCCCTTGTTCGCCTACCTCCACCAGCGCCCCGCCTTCTTCCTCGTAAACCGTGAAACCACCGTCGCGAAGCGCGCTCAGGGCTTCGGCCAGCCGACTGACCACCAGGCCGAGTCTGGAAAAATCGTTCATGTAAAAAAGCGGCCAATCCCGATGACAGGCCCCGCGTTGGCCCTTTTCCATTATCGGTAACCACCCCATTGCATCACCTCAACCATGGAGATCCGTCTTCGGCCCGGAAAAGGTATTGCCCCAAACAGCAAGAAAAGCTGTTCCCGCTCCCGGCCTTCTGTGCTAGCTTATCAAGATTCCCGCAAAACGATCATGCAGGAAGCAGTGTCCCACATTGTACCCCTGTTTAAGGAGATGTGCATGCCGGTTTTGAACGATCCGAGAGTCTTTTTCGCCGCGGAGCGAACCTTGTTGGCCTGGACCCGGACCTCTTTGACCCTGATGGCCTTCGGATTCGTGGTGGAACGGTTTGGCCTGTTCCTCACCACCTTCCTCCCCCGCCACGGCGAAACAATCCAGCGCGGCCTCTCCTTCTGGATCGGCCTTTCCTTCATCATCCTTGGCGCGCTGACCTCGGCCACGGCCGCCTGGCAGTACCGGCGCCTCCTGCGCACCCTGGGCCCCGGCGGGATTCCCCCCGGGTATCTGACCCATCCCGGGGCCTGGATCAACCAGATTGTGGCAATGCTCGGCATCGCCCTCTCCGCTTACCTTTTCCGCGGCTCGTTGCTCTAATCCCCTACTCCGTTGCGGTCGCCCGCACCTCCGGACCACCCCACCGACCGGTCGAGCATGGACGGCAGGCCGCCCCGCTCCTCCGGCGCGAACCCGAAGACCTCGCGCCAGATGGTGTCGTTTTCCATGCAGAAATAGATGCAGGTTCGGGGATGGGCGTATCGGCGCAGCCGCTCCAGGATGAGCTTATACATCTCCACCCGCTGCGTGCGGAAGTAGCGCCGTTTGCCGTCGAGGCCGTCAATGAACTCCCGGTAAAAAAAGCGGGAGCCGGGAAAACGCTCCGCCGCGATCTGCTTGAGCGAGGGCAGATACCTGAGCGCGCCCATGCTGATCCAGGCGATGGACCCGGCCGGAACGACTTCGAACAGACGGTCGATGGTGAACCGGTACCCTTCCTCCCACCCCTGATGGAGGATGATCGGGTCAAAATGAAAGGCGAGCCGATAGCCCCATTCGGCGCAACGGGCCGCAGCCGCCAGCCGCTCGTCCAAGGTGGCGGTGCGGATCTCTTCCCGGGCCATGATCGGTGGACTGTTGAGCGACCAGGCCACCAGGGTACGGCCGCGATGGTCAAGCCCTTCGAGGTTCCCGATATTGACGCTTTTGGATTTCAGTTCGAGCACCGCGTTTTTCCGCCCGGCCATATATTCCACCAGCTTGGGGCTCAAGCGGGTGAGGTTGTCCAGGGCCAGGCTGTCGGTGAACTCACCGGTGCCGATACGAAAAAACCGCTCCGGCTCGGCATCCAGCCCCTGGTCGAGTTCGTCGAACAGGTCCTCGATGTTGACAAAAAAACTGAGCCAGGGATTGTTGAGGTAGGCCTGGAGGATGCAGTAGACACAATCCATGGGACAGTTCATGCCGATATTGAGCACCTGGTAGTTGCAGCAGCGGTACTCGCGGGTGCCGGGACAGGGCTTGAAAAAGGTCCCCCGGTTGCGGCAGAGCAGCAGGTGGTGCTTGCCGGCGGTGAGATTCAGCGGATAATCCCCCTCGATGGCGGGCACGCCGCGTTCCCCGACCACGGTGAACGGCAGCTTGGCGCGGGCGATGATCTCTCGGGTATAGGGCAGGTCGAGGCAATCCTCGGCCACATGGAGATGGGTGACGAAGCGGGCCGGGTCACCATAGGAAGTTGTCTGTTTCACGGATTGGGTACGGGTTGGGATTGATGCTGTTGTGCCAGGCGCTCATAGCGCAGGCCCTCGTCGGGACGGCCATGCTTGCGGCAGCCCTGGCCGTAAATACGGCACTTGCGGCAGAGTTCGGCCACCGCTGCCCGATGTTGGCCGTGGTCGAGCACGCCGGAGTCGAGCAGGGCGCAGAGGGATCGAATGCGGTACACATCCATGCCCATGCGGTGGATTGCCGACAACTGGTCCCCGCGGCCGCCCTCCTTGCCGGTCAGCGCTTCGGGCACGAGCAGGAAGGGCTCCCTGCACCCCACCCGCAGCCAGAGGTCATAATCCTCGCAGCAGGGCAGGGTTTCGTCAAAAAAGCCGTATCGGCCAAAGAGTTCCCGCCGGACCATGGCGGTGGACATGCCGACCACGCACATCGCCAGGCTTGCCGAAAAGATGTCGCCATCCGGAGGATCATGTTTTTTTTTCTGGTTGACCCGCTGGCCGCGGCGGAACCAGATCTCCCGGGTATGGGAGATGAGTACCGTGGGATGGGCGGCCATGGCGGCTGCCTGCAGTTTGAGCTTTGCGGGGAGCCACCAGTCATCGGAGTCGAGGAAGGCGAGCAGTTCGCCCCCGGCCGCCCGGATACCGGCATTGCGGGCGGCAGCCGCCCCCCGGTTTTCCTGGCGTAGCAGGCGAAGGGGC
>JBFWIP010000003.1:12916-39646 GCA_050255935.1 Desulfobulbus sp. | reverse complement strand
GAGCTTTGCGGGGAGCCACCAGTCATCGGAGTCGAGGAAGGCGAGCAGTTCGCCCCCGGCCGCCCGGATACCGGCATTGCGGGCGGCAGCCGCCCCCCGGTTTTCCTGGCGTAGCAGGCGAAGGGGCACGGGGGAATCGGCGGCGATTTGCTCAACCACGGCCACGGTGGCATCGGTGGAGCCGTCGTCCACCACGATCAGTTCATCGCAGGCCAAACGCTGGCCGAGCACCGAACCGATGGACCGCTCCAGAAAGGCGGCCCGGTTATAGGTGGGAAGAATAACGGAAATCACTCTCTCTGCTTCCTGATCCGCGAAGGGACCGTTGCCCGAGGCGCGGCCAATTTAGACTGGCGGTTTGCCGACGGTATAGTATAGTAAACATTTTCAATGCGTCAGCCCACTTGTGCCCGGGCGGCGGCAACCGGCGGCTGCCCATCCACTTTTCCCAGACCAGAGTATGTACACAGACATCCTCATCAATGCAACCTTCTACGAGAACCGGATCGCCCTGGTGGAGAACGGCAACCTGCGCGAATTCCATCTGGAGCGGGTCTCGGAAAAGGGCCTGATCGGCAACATCTACCTGGGCCGGGTGGTCCGGGTGCTGCCGGGCATTGACGCGGCTTTTGTCGACATCGGCCTGGAGCGGACCGGATTTCTCTACGTGGACGAGGCCCAGTACATTTTTTCCGACAATTACCAGCGTCTGGCCCCGGGCCATAAGCTGCGCTCCGTACCCCCCGCCCATCTGCCGGAAAATCCGGCCATCAATGAAATTCTCAGTGAAGGCCAGGAGATCCTGGTGCAAATCGCCAAGGAACCGATCGGCTCCAAGGGGGCCCGCCTGACCTGCAACATCACCCTGCCCTGCCGCAACCTGGTGTTCATGCCGCTGACCGACCATATCGGCATCTCGCGCAAGATCGAGGACGAGACCACCCGCCAGCAGCTGCGCGACAAAATCGAGGTCCTGCGGCCGCCGGGCACCGGCTTCATCATGCGCACCGTGGCCGAAAACATCGGCAACGAGGCCCTGGAAGCGGACATGGAATTCCTGCTGCTCCTGTGGGACGAGATCCTCACCAAGGCGAAAAAGGCGCATGCGCCCTGCCTGATCTACAAGGACCTGGACATCATCCTCCGCGCGGTCCGCGATTTCTTTACCGAAGAGATCAACGAGTTGGTGATCGACAATTACGAGGTCTACGAGCAGCTGCTTTCCTACGCCCAGACCTTTGCGCCGCAACTGCGGGACAAGATCACCTTCTACAACTCCGACCTGCCGCTCTTCGAGCGCTACGGGGTGGAAGCCGACATCAACAGCGCCCTCGACAAGAAGGTCTGGCTGCGCTCGGGCGGCTACATCATCATCGAGCCCACCGAGGCCCTGACCGTGATCGACGTCAACACCGGCCGCTATGTCGGGGCCCACGATCTGGCGGAGACCATTTTCAAGACCAACATGGAGGCGGTCCGCGAGATTGCCCGCCAGCTGCGGTTGCGCAACCTTGGCGGCATCATCATCATCGACTTCATCGACATGGACAACGAACAGCACCGCGAGGAGCTGTATGAGGCCTTCCAGGAGGCCATGCGCAACGACAAGAGCAAGGTCAACATCCTCAAGCTCTCCGAGTTCGGCCTGGTACAGATGACCCGCAAACGGCTTTCGGAAAGCCTGATGCAGACCATGTGCGAACCCTGCCTCTACTGCGGCGGCGACGGGTTCATCAAGTCGCGGCGAACCATCTGCCATGAGATCTTCCGCAAGATCACCCGGGATTCCCGCAAGATCGGCGGCTCGCACGTCACCATCAAGGTGCATCCCCATATTGCGGAGATGCTGCTCAACGAGGAATCCTATACCATTGAACTTCTGGAACAACAGACCGGCAAACGGTTTTCCATCATTCCGGTCCCGGAGATGCACATCAAGCGCTACGATGTGATCTGGAACGAATAACCACCCCTATCCGTCAATACAACCCAGCTTTTTCCCATGCCTACCCATATTCGACTCCGTGGTTCTTCCCGCAAAAAAGGCGGTTTTTTCAGGATGCTTTTCATGGCGATCATCACCGCAGGCCTGCTTGCCGGCGGTTTTGTCGCCTTTTTACTCTTCGAGTTTGAAAAACCGACCCTGGTGCTGGACAAGCAGATCAAATATCTCGGCGGCACCATCGACCTGCCGCTCCACGTTGCCGACAGGAAAACCGGCATCCGTTCCCTGACCATCACCCTCACCCAGGGCGAGACCTCGGCGATCCTCATGGAACGTCATTTCCCGCGCAAGGCATGGTTCAAACCGGCCGGCCCGCAGACCCTCAACGAGAAGGTGACGATCGACGCCCAGAAGGCGGGAATCAAGCAGGGGGAGGCGGAATTGGTGATCTCGGTGCGGGATTTCTCCCTCAACGGTCTTTTGCAGGGCAATGAAACCGTGCAGCGCATCCCGGTGATCATGGATACCGTTCCCCCCAAGGTGGCCCTGGTCCATGGCCAGCGGACCCTGCATCCGGGCGGCACCGGCCTGGCGGTCTATACGGTGGCCGAACAGCCGGAACGACAGGGCGTGCTCATCGACGATACCTTCTTCCCCGGTTATCCCACCGGTAAGAAAGACACCTATGTAGCCTACTTTGCCCTGCCCTGGAACGCCAATGCTCCGGCCCGGACCCGGGTGGTGGCCTACGACGAAGCCGGCAACGAGGGCACCGCGCCCTTTGCGGCGGTGTTTAAAAGCGTGCCGGAGAAACACGACATCATCAATGTGAGCGACAACTTCCTCCAGGGGAAGATGCCTGAATTCGAACAGCATTATCCGGAGATGAAGGGTACACTCCTGGAGAAATATCTCTACGTCAACAACCAGGTCCGCAAGAGCAACGCCCAGACCATTGCCGCCGCCTGTGCCCATCCGGAGCCCAACCAGCTCTGGTCGGATCGCTTCCTGCGCATGCCCGGCGCCGGCCGTGCCGGCTACGCCGACCAGCGCACCTACATGTACAACGGCCAGGCAGTGGACCACCAGACCCATCTCGGGGTGGACATCGCCTCCGTGGCCAAGGCCGAGATCCGGGCCGCCAACCGCGGCAAGATCATTTACGCGGATTACCTGGGCATTTACGGCAACGTCATCATCATCGACCACGGCCAGGGAGTAGCCAGCCTCTATTCCCACCTCAGCAGTATCGAGACCTCGGTCGGCTCCCTGGTGGAAAAGGACCAACCCATCGCCCATTCCGGGGCCACGGGTATGGCCGGGGGCGACCATCTTCATTTTTCCATCCTGATCCACGGCATCTTCGTCACCCCGATCGAGTGGTGGGACCAGCATTGGATCAACATCAACATCAAGTCCGCCTTCAATGAACCCTGAGCGGGAAACCGGGCAAGCCGGCAAGCCCGTGGCCGTGCCCACGAAACGGGGCCGCCTGTTCCGTCCCCCGCCCATGCTGCTCTACAGCTATATCGCCAACGAGTTGCTGGCCCCGTTTTTCGCCAGTTTCCTCATCCTCTACGGGGTCTTTTTCCTCATCCGCCTGATCCCGTTGCTGGAAGTGGTCCTGTCGCTGCAGATCGGGCCGGCGGACTTTATCCGTCTGTTTGCCTACATCTTCCCCCACATGCTGCTCTATATCATCCCCATGGCCTCCATGGCCGGGGTGATTGTCGGATTCACCCGCCTGACCAACGACCGGGAGATCCTGGCGCTCAAGGCCTGCGGTGTCAGCCTCCGCCAGATGCTGCCGCCGGTGATCATCACCGCGGCCGCCATCGCCACCCTCACCGGATACTTCTCGATCCGCCTCATTCCGATCGGCGAGGTGTGCTTCAAGCAATTGATGTTCGAGTTGGCCAGGGAAAAGATCGAAAACGGTATCCGCGCCCATGAATTCACCGAGGCCCTGGGCGATATCGTCCTCTACGTGGATCGGGTCGACGAGCACAAAAATTGGCACGGTGTGTATGTTTCCGACATGCGCGGCCGCCAGCAACCGCTGATCACCCTGGCCAAATCCGGGCACATGGAGGCGGACATGGCGAACATGCGGGTCACCATCGTCCTCAACAACGGCAGCATGCACAACCATGAGGACCAGGACAGCCAATTGGTCCGCTTCGGTCGCTACCAGTTGCAGATCTCGCTCCAGCCGCCGACCCAGGTTGGCAAGGAGAACGTAGCCAGCCGCAGCCGGGGCACCATGACCCAGCAGCAGCTGCTCCAGGCCGCCGGCGAGCTGGATCCGAACTCCAAAGCCTATAAAAAATATCTCAGCGAATACCATCACCGCCTGGTCCTGCCGGTGGGCTGCTTCATTCTCAGCCTGTTGGGACTGCCGCTCGGGTTGCAGGCGGCTCCCGGACGGCGGGCGGTGGGCATCCCCCTGGGGCTCGGTTTCTTCATCCTCTATTACATCACCTACACCACCACCGGCATGATGGCCGAAGAGGGATCGTTGCCCCTGGTTCTGGGCATGTGGCTGCCCAACCTCCTCTTCTTCCTCATGACCGTAGCGATCATTTACCGGGTCGACAAGGAACGGCCCCTGTTGCCGGAATGGCTGCAGCACTGGTGCAGCCTGTGCTGGGAGCGGTTCGGCGTCCCCCTGTTGCGCAACCCATGGCTGTGGCTTGCCGACTGGCTCCATCGGTCAAACAAACGCCGCTGACCGGCCTTTCCCCCCAGGAGAAGAATCCGCTCCCCGATGGCGAGAGCCTGGCCAAAGCCCTTGGCATCCTTTCTTTTCCGGATGCGGCCAACGTGTCGGGATTGCCTCCCCGTTGCAGCCGCTGTATAGTGTGTCCATCTTCCCCTGTTTCCTTTTGGCAGACAGGGGAACGTTTTCCGCCTCTGATATCAACAAAGGAGTGTCTCGGCATGCAGCTGGCCCTTGCCGCGCAGATGCGCGAACTCGACCGACAAACCATTGAAGAAATAGGTATTCCCGGAATGGTGCTCATGGAAAGCGCCGGACGGGGCACGGTGGACAGGATGGAACGGATCATTGGCCCGGTGGCGGACAAGACGGTCTGCATCTTTGCCGGGCCGGGCAACAACGGCGGTGACGGCCTGGTGATTGCCCGTACCGTCCATGGCATGGGCGCCTATCCGTTTGTGTTCTTCCTGCTCGACCCGGAGCAGCTCAAGGGTGATGCCGCCTTGAATTTCGCCATTCTCAAGCAGCTGCGTTTGCCGTATCAGGTGCTCGATTACAAGGAGAAGATGCTCACCCTGATCGACACCATCCTCACCCTCAACCGGATGCACCCCATGCACAGCCTGGTCGATGCCATCTTCGGCACCGGGTTGGAACGGGAAATCAGCGGCCACTTTCATGACGTGATCAACTGCATCAACATTCTCGGCGAGAGCCACGGCATGCCGGTGGTGAGCGTGGACCTGCCCTCCGGCCTCAACGCCGACACCGGCGCGGTGCTCGGCCTCTCCGTCCACGCCGATTTGACCGTCACCTACGGCCTGCCGAAACCGGGCCACTACCACCACGGCGGTCTCGGGGTCGGACAATTGGAGCGGGTCGATATCGGTATCCCCACCAAGGTGGTGGCGCGGATGCAACTCAAGGGCGGGGTCCTGGATCAAACCACCGGTCACCTGCTGATGAAACGGGACAAGGCGGCCCACAAGGGATCAAACGGCCATCTGCTGATCCTGGCCGGATCGGAAGGAAAAACCGGTGCGGCCCTGCTCAGCGGCCAGGGAGCGCTTCGCAGCGGCACCGGATTGGTCAGTTTTGCCGTGCCCGGCGACCTGAATCCCATCTTCGAAACCGCGCTTGCCGAGGCCATGTCCGTGGCACTGCCCGCCTCGCGCCGTTTTCTCTCGGTCGATGACTTTCCGCTGATCGACACCCTGACACAAGGCAAGAATGCCCTGGTTATCGGACCGGGCATCGGCACCGATCCGGCAACCGCGGAACTGGTCCTGCGCCTGTATTGCGATTGCCCTATTCCGATGGTGCTCGATGCCGACGCGCTCAACATCCTTGCCGCCCACCGCGACGTCATCCGTCTCCCGGCGGGGCCGCGGATCTTCACCCCCCACCCCGGTGAAATGGCACGCCTGCTCGACTGCGCCATCGACGAAGTGCAGGCAGACCGCCTTCGGACCGCGCAATGGCTGGATGAGGCGATCAACTGTCCGGATCTGGTCACCGTCCTCAAGGGGGCGGGAACGGTGGTGGCGGCAAATGGCGGCCGATGGGCCATCAACACCACCGGCAACCCCGGAATGGGAACCGGCGGAATGGGGGATATCCTCTCCGGGATTATCGGAGGACTGCTGGCGCAGGGCTATCCGCCATGGGAGGCGGCCACCTTGGGTGTGTACCTCCACGGCCTGGCGGCCGACTCGATCGCCGCCACCCGGCCCTACGGCTTCACCGCCACCGAAGTCGCCCAGGCCCTGCCCGGGGCCCTGGGTTCCCTGATCAACAACCTTTACAAGGAGCCGCTATGCTGAAAGCTCGCGATATCATGACCAAAGACGTTGTTACCGTCCATCCGCAAACAACTGTGCGTGCCCTGGCGGCCCTCCTGCTGGAACGAAAGATCAGTGGCGTCCCGGTGGTGGACGAGGCCGGCAAGGTGCTGGGAGTGGTGACGGAGAGCGATCTTATTTTTCAGAACAAAAAGGTGCATTTGCCCACCGCGGTGGCCATCCTCGATGCCTTTGTCTTTCTCGAGTCGCCGGGCAAGATGGAAAAGGAACTGAAGAAGATTGCGGGGGCTAAGGTGGGCGACATCTGCTCGCAGCAACTGGTCACCGTCGGTCCGGAGACGGAACTGGAGGAATTGGCCACCTTGATGGCGGAAAGCAAGGTACATACCCTGCCGGTTTTGGACGAAAACCGCTTGGTGGGGATAATCGGCAAGTCGGATATTATCAGGACGATTGCTCTGGGGAAGTAGGCAAGGTCTCGTAGAGCTGCCAGCAGTTGCGGCCCTTTTTCTTGGCCTCGTACATGGCGATGTCGGCATGGCGGAGCATGGTTTCGGCATCGCTGCAATCACTGGGAAAGACCGAAATACCGATACTGGCACCGATGAAGCAAATGTGATCGCTGGCCTCGATCGGTTCATTGAGTGACTCGATCACCTTCTGGGCGACCCAGGTCGCCCCTTCCAGGGTTTCGGTACTTTCAAGGAGGATGACGAACTCGTCCCCGCCGAGACGACAGACAGAGTCCGAGGAACGGAGAACACCGCGCAACCGCTCCGCCACCTGCATCAGCACAATGTCGCCGACCCCATGCCCGAACTGGTCGTTGATCGGCTTGAAACGGTCAAGGTCAATGAACAGCAAACAGAGAATGCGACCGTAGCGTTTGGCCAGGGAGATGGCCTGGGGCAGACGGCGGCGAAAATAGTTGCGGTTGGGGAGGTTGGTGAGCGAGTCGTGATTGGCCATGTAGCGGATCAGTTCGGCGGCCTCCTGACGTTCGGTCACATCCTGGAAGACCAGGACTCCGCCGACAAGGCGATGCCCCTGGCGTATGGGGGAGGCACGGAAGTCGACCGGAAAGCTGGTGCCGTCCTTGCGCAGCATGCGCGCCTCGTCGTAGCAGACCGTGGCCGTGGCATCGGACCGGGAAAAGAAAGGACAACAGTCAACAGAAAAATCGTCACTGCCGGGAAGGGAAAGCTTGAAGACATCCATGCAATACTGGCTCCGGACCTCGCTATTGGTGTAGCCGAGCATCTTCAAGGCAGCGGGATTGATATAGCTGATGAGGCCGTGATCGTCGACGCCGCAGATGCCGTTGGCCGCCGCATCGAGAATCATCTCATAGTTGCGGGAGAGGAGTTCGAGTTCCTGTTTGGCCCGGTGGGAGCCGAGGATATAACGGATACGGTTTTTGAGCACCGGCCAGCGCAGGGGCTTGCGGATATAATCCACGGCTCCGGCGGCGTAGGAACGCTCGATGCTCTTCTCGTCATCCAGGGCGGTCACCATCAACACCGGCGGTGGGTCGGTCATGGTGGTGCGGATCTGTTCGCAGACGCCCGGCCCGTCGATTCCGGGCATGGCAATATCGAGAATCACCAGGTCAAAGGACTGTTCCGCCACTTTGTCCAGGGCGGCATTGCCATCCTCCGCTTCAACCACCAGATACCCCTCCCCCTCGAGGAACTGGCGCATGAGCATGCGGATGACCTCGTCGTCATCGACTATGAGAATGACCGGGGTGGCTCCCGCCAACAGAGAAACAGTCATAACCTGTACGTCTCCAGGGAAACAAAGGGCATCAACGTGAGGCCCGTTTTAGATATTGTAGGATAATTCGCTGATAAATCAAGTCATTCTCGCAAAATGCATTGAGAACGATCGCCCCCATTCCGTAACTTCCTGTTTTCAGGAGACACAGATTTTCACCCCTCGATTGTCTGCAAAACAATAATCGTCCTATTCCGAAAAAAATTGTTTGACCCGGGCAACGGCCCCGTTGATCTGCTCCAGGATTCTTTCCCCCTGGCGCAGGTTGCCGCTCTTGCCCATCTGTTCCGCCAACAGACAGAGGCCCGCGAGTTCCTCGGCGCCGAACTGGCCGCTGCTGCCTTTCATGGTATGGGCGACCTTGTTGACCTCCTGGGCGTCCTGTTCGGCAACGGCCTTGCGCAACTCGGCCAGGCGCCGGTCCAGGGAACGGAGAAAGACGCCCACCACCGGGGTGATATCGCCCACATGCTCCCTGAGCCGCTGCAGGGAGACCGCATTGATCACCGCCGCCCCGCCGCCTGCATCTGCCTGTTCCCCCTTTTTCTCCCTGACGGCTGATTTGGGGACCACCGATGTCCTCAGCTCGGGAAGCCAACGGGAAAGCACTTCCTGCAACCTGTTGAAATCAAGGGGCTTGATGAGGTAATCGATCATGCCGACCTCCTGACACCGTTTCCTGGCCGCGGTGGTGGCATCGGCGGTCAGGGCGACAATGGGCGGCGAGGGCTGACGCCTTTGTTCCGCCTCCTCCAGGATAATTTTAGTGGCATCGTAGCCGTCGATCACCGGCATCTGGCAGTCCATGAAAATCAGGTTGAAACGGTTGTTGCGACACAGTTCGATCGCCTCCCGGCCGTTGGTTGCCGGAACCACCTCCACCCCGGCACGGCGGAAGGTCTCGGCCATGACGATCCGATTGGTTTCCTCGTCATCGACGAGCAGCAGACGAATCCCCTGTTCCCCCCCGGTCGCGGATTGGTCGGGGATTTCTCCCCCTCGGGGCAATCGCTCCGGCAGAGGGGCGGCGGGAACCGCTTTCCCGGTTTCCCTGTCCACACGGGGAAGAACCACCGTGAACCAGAAGGTCGACCCCGTGCCGTAGTCGGAATCAACGCCGAATTCCCCCTCCATCAGCTTGATCAGCTTGGCGCAGATCGAGAGCCCCAGGCCTGACCCGCCAAACCGGCGGGTGGAGGAGCTGTCGACCTGGGAAAAGGGCTGAAACAGTTTGCTGATGGACTCTCCATCAATACCGACCCCGGTATCCCGGACCGCAAAACGGAGCAGATCACCCTCCTCCCGGTGGTCCAGACGTTGGACCTGCAACTCCACCGTCCCATGGTCGGTGAATTTCACCGCGTTGCCCAACAGATTGACCAGAACCTGACGGAGGCGAAAGGCATCCCCCTGGTACAGGGGCGCAAGCGATTGGTCGATTCGGCCATGGACCGCCAACCCCTTGCGTTTACCGGTGAGCTGATACAGGCTCAGCAGTTGGCCGAGCAGGGTGTGGAGGTCAAAGGGCTCGACCTCAAGGGCCATCTTGTTGGCTTCAATCTTGCTGAAATCAAGGAGATTATTGATCAGGGTCAACAGACTGGAGGCCGAAGTCCGGATGAGCTGGGCAAAATGTTTCTGCCGGGGCTGCAGTTCCGTGTCGAGCAACAACTCACTGATGCCGATCACGCCGTTCATGGGGGTCCGGATTTCATGGCTGATCATGGCCAGGAAATCGGATTTGGCCTGGTTGGCGGAGTCTGCCTGACGGGCCTTGCGCTTGAGTTGCCGGTTTTCCTGCTCCAACTGAAGCACCTTGGCTTCGAGTTCGTCAATACGTTGCTGTTGTTCGTTGTTCGGTGCCTGCATGGTTCAGAAAAAGAGCGAAAGTTGCCGATGCTTGGGGTGCCGTTTCCGGGCCCCTTGAATCGTGGGTGGAGGGGTCAGGGCATCGGCGGGCAACTCGGCCAGGAAGGAGGACGGTTGCCGCTCTTCCGGAGGGCCACCATACAGGGACCGCTTGCGGCACCAGCTGAGGTAGAGGGTGGAGATGGCCCGGGTGATGCCGACAAAAAAAAGCCGCCGCTCCTCTTCAAGCTGTGCCCGGATCTGCTCCGGCGTCAGGCTTTTCCGGGGCGCCAGCGGCAGGAGCCCTTCCTCCACGCCGGCAATGAAAACAATGGGGAATTCCAGCCCCTTGGCAGCGTGCAGGGTCGAGAGGGTCACGGCCTCGGCCCGATTATCGTAAAGCACCGAATCGCTGAAATGGAGCAGGTGCCGGGCAAAGGCGGACAGGTCCTGGCGATGGCTCAAGGCCTCGGCCCGAAAACGGCGCAGGGGCTCCTCTTCGGCATCCAGCCGGTAGAAGGCGATCAGTGTTGCACAGAGCGCCGGAATGGAATGAGCGGCATCCGCCGCCATCAATTGAGCGTACAGTTGTGGCAGTGCGCCCAGCCCGGCATCGGCGAGCGCCCGCAGGAACTGGACAGCCGCCTGCGCCGGTTGCTGATCGCGGGAACACTGCTTCAGCAGAACAGGCACATCGGGGGGGACCGGCCGGCCGGACTTCAGTTCCTCGTCCAGGAGCCACAGCAGGTGCCTCGGTTCAGCCAGGCCAGCCAGGACCAGAATCCAGGCATAGAGCAGCCGGCAGGCGCCCTTGGTGTAATAGGCTTCCAGATCCACCAGTTGGAAGGGAATGCCACGCTGGCTCAGGACCCGGCCGATCGATTCGGCCTGGCGTGCGGTCCGGTAGAGGACGCCGATGTCACGCAGGGTAGCCTGTGCCTGGCCGGTGGCATCGAAGCGTTCCAAGCTCCGGTGCGAGGTGCCGCCGAGCTGCACTTCAATCTGATCGGCAATGACCGCGGCCTCCTGTTCCGGACCGCTACAGGGCAACGGGTGTATCCTGCCGGGGGATGCTGCCCTGGCCTCCATCGGGGCCAACGGCAGCGGATGGGGATTATGGCCGATGACCGCCTCCGCTGCCCGGAGAATGGTAGCGCCGCTACGGTAATTCCACACCAGCTGGTGGCATTCGGGCTGAAATTCGACAATGAAACGGTGAAACCATTGCGGGTCGGATCCGCGAAACCCGTAAATGGCCTGATCCGGGTCGCCGATGGCAAAGACGCTCCCCTGTTCGGCGAGCAAGGCCACCAGTTGATATTGGGCCTGATTCACGTCCTGGAACTCGTCGACAAACAGAGGGCCGGTGGCGCGGCGAATCCCTTCGGCCGCCTCCCCCTGCCGGCGCAACAGCTCCACGGTCTTCGGCACAAGACTGTCGAGGTCGACCAGTCCCTCATCGCTCAACTTTTGCTGGTACTCCTGCAGCGGCGCGGATGGCGGCAGGATACCGCTGCGGCTGTAGGTGGTCAACGCCTCTCCAAAGGTGTTCTGTTCCTCCCTGCCCCAATCGGGAAAAAACTCTTCCACAAGCAACAACCGTTCTTCCGGGCCGACGACCCGCAATCCGGGCTGCAGGCTCCGCAGATGATTGAGGCAGTAGCCGTGAAAGGTGGCCACGGTGACGGTGTCGCCGGTGAGATTCACCCGGGCCAGGCGCTCCCGCACCTCGTCGGCCGCCTTGTTGGTGAAGGTGATCACCGTGCAGGGACCTCCGCTTTCCCGGGCAACCCGCCGCACCCGGCTGACCAGGGTATGGGTCTTGCCGGTACCCGGCCCGGCCTGGACCACAATCAACCTGGCCGAACTGGCGACGGCCCCTTCCTGGGCGCTGTTCAGCGATTGGGGGGCCGCTTTCGTTGTCTCGGCCGGCCGCTTTTCTTGCAGAGGCAGGACCGCCTTGCCTTCCTTTTTCCGCGCCCGGCTCTTGCCGAGGCCAAAGAGGGTCCCCTGGCCGGAAAGGCTGGCCCGTTCCCCTTCGTCAAACACGCGGATCACGCCGAACTCGCCGTCATATCCGGCCTCGCGGATAACCCGGTTGGTGCGGACCCGCTCAATGGCCTCGGCCATCAGGGAGCCGGCCTTGGCCTTGATCTCCTCGATAGGCGTATCGAGCAGCAGGGCAAACTCGGAACCAAAAAGGGTGATCAGCCGGTTATAGCCCTCGGCCGCCTTTTTGGTGGCCGGGCCGCAGGCAAGCAGTTCGGCCACGATCTCCTGCAGGGGGATAAGGCTGTGCACTGCAGGGCTTCCCGGCGGATAGAGGGGTTCGGATCGGTCGGCCAAGGCCATCACCCGATGGAGGACGCCGATGGTCAGCGGTCGGCCGCACTGCGGACAGAGGCCACCCAATCGCAAGGTCTCCGGCGGTTCCAGGCAGACATGACATTTGCGGTGGCCGTCACAGTGGTACTTGCCCTCCTCGGGATAAAATTCCACCGTGGCGACAAAGACCTGTTCCCCCGCCCCATTGCGCGGATGGCGCAGGGCCTCGCGAATCCCGGCAAAGCTCATTTCCGATGCCAGGATGTTGGCCTCGCGCCCGAGTTTTGCCGGGGAATGGCAGTCGGAGTTGGAAATGAGGGTGAAACGGTCCAGGGCCGAAATCAGTCGGTTCATGTCCGGATCCGAGGAAAGGCCGGTTTCCAGGGCAAAAATATGCGAACTGAGATCGCCGAAGCAGTCCTCGATCCGGTCAAAGCCCGATTTGGAACCAAAAAGCGAGAACCAGGGGGTCCAGATATGGGCGGGGATAAAAAAACCCTCCGGTGCCTTTTCCAGCAAGATTTCGAGAAGATCGCGCGAGTCCAGCCCCAGGATGGGACGGCCGTCGGAACTGATATTGCCCAGAGCCGCCAGGGTGGAGTTGATCCGGCGAACCGCCTCAAAATCCGGGGCATAGAGGAGATTATGGACCTTGCGCACCTTGCCGCCCCGCTTGTAGATCGAGCTGATTTCGGCGCTGAGGAGAAAGCGGACCGATTCCGGGGCAATGGCCGGTTGCAGCCCCGGAGGCAGCAGTTGGCCCCAGTCGCAGCCGCAATCGGGCTTCAGGGTGAAGAGTCCCGGCTCCGCCGGTTGCAGCCATTCGTGAAGATGGGCAAACCAGGCCGGGTGAGTGAAGTCGCCGGTCCCCACCACGCCAATGCCCTTGACCGCAGCCCAGGCGGCCAGCCCGAACAGGTTGCTGGCCTTGCTGGTGGCCCGGGAGTAGTGGGAATGGATGTGGAGATCGGCGATAAAGGTCATCAGTGCTCCTTCCAGCCGTACAGATGGTGCTGACGAATATAGGCGAAGACCGCCGGGGGCAGCATGGAGGGGACCTCGCCTCGGGCCAGCCCCTCCCGCACCCCGGAGGAAGAGACCGGCAGTTCGAGATCGTCGAGATAGGTCACCGTCCGCCCCCGCCGATTGCGCCACAGCCCCGCCCCGGCATCATAACAGAAGCTGGCATCCAGGGACCGGAGGATCCTGCCGATCGCCTCCCGGTTCAGGGCATCGCGTTGAACGGCGATCAGGTTGACGGTGGCGATCAGGTCACCGGCCCGGTACCAATGCGGCAAATCGCGCAGGGAATCACCGCCGATGATGAAAAAATAGTCACAGCCATGACCGGTTTTCTGCAGGGCTTCGACGGTCTGCACCGTATAGGAGGGTAAGGGCAGGTCGGCCTCGATGCAGGAGCAGCGCATCCTTTTCTCCTCCCCGGCCTCGGCCAGGGCCGCCTCCAGCATGGCGACCCGGTCGCGGAAGGCAACCGCCGGCCGGTCCTTATGCGGCGGTTGCGGTGCGGGGATGAACAGCACCTGGTCCAGCCGGCAGCGCTCGAGCACATGCCGCGCCAGTTCCAGGTGCCCCAGGTGCACCGGATCAAAGGTGCCGCCGAACAGGCCGACGGCGGGATGTCGGGAGCAGTCGGCCACGTTCAGGCGCGGGTCTCTCCCGTGCCGTAGACGATGAATTTCCGGGTGGTCAGCTCTTTCAGCCCCATGGGGCCGTAGGCATGGAGTTTGGTGGTGGAAATGCCGATTTCCGCACCCAGGCCGAACTGGCCGCCGTCGTTGAACCGGGTGGAGGCATTGACCATCACCGCCGAGGCATCGACTTCGCGGAGGAAACGCTGACTCCGTTCATAGGAACGGGTGATGATGGTTTCGGTGTGCCTGGAACCGTAGCGGTCGATGTAGTCCATGGCCTCGTCGAGATCGGCAACCACCTTGACCACCAGGGCAAGGTCGAGGAATTCCGTCCCCCAATCGCTCTCGGAGGCCGGTTCCATCATCTCGCCGGTCAACAGGCAGCTGCTGTGGCAGCCAAGCATGCGCACCTTTTCCGCCTGAAGGGCCTGGGCCATCCGGGGCAGGAATTCGGCGGCGATTTCCCGGTGCACCAGGACCCCTTCCAGGGCGTTGCAGACGCCGGGGCGCTGCACCTTGGCATTGAGGATGATGCGGATGGCCATCTCCTGGTCGGCATCCTCGTCGACAAAACAATGGCACACGCCCTTGTAATGCTTGAGGACCGGGATGCGCGACTTCTGGGTCACCGCCCGGATCAGGCCTTCGCCGCCACGGGGAATGACCAGATCAATGTACTCTTCCTGCTCGAGCAGGCAATCGATGCCCTCGCGGTCGGTGAAGGAGAGCACCTGGACAATGGCCGGATCGACCTTGTGCTTGGCGAGTATCTCCTGCAGGACCCTGGCCAGGACGAGGTTGGAATGGATGGCCTCGGAACCGCCGCGGAGGATCACCGCATTGCCCGCCTTGAGGCAGAGGGCGGCGGAATCGATGGTGACGTTGGGCCGGGACTCGTAGATCATGAGAATCACGCCCAGGGGTACCCGCATCCGGCCGACGGTGATCCCGCTGGGGCGGTTGCGCATTTCCCCGATCTCTCCCACCGGGTCCTCGAGGGCGGCCACTTCATGCAACCCCTGGACCATGTCCTTGATCCCCTTTTCGGTGATCTGCAACCGGTTGAGCATGGCCGAACTCAGGCCCTTGGCTTCACCCGCGGCCATATCCTTGCCGTTTTCAGCGATAATGAACTGCTGCTGGGCCAGGAGGGCGTCACCGACGTCGAGCAGGATGGCATTTTTCAGCGCGGTCGGCAGGGCGCCGATACTGCGGCTGGCCCCCTTGGCCTTTTTCACCATCTCCAGAACGGTTGCCTCAATCTGTGCTCGATCCATTGTTCTCCTCCTCTCTCGACGGTCTCTGTCGTTACCACGTCCCAATATGCCATTCCCGCAAAAACATTGCGGACGACTCGTTTATGCAGGCCTCGTCCCCACTATGACGCGAAGGGCTCCTCTTGTAAAGCAGTGCGTGAAAGCGGCCCTTCATTGCCCATCAACACCAGATTGTCGCGGTGGATCACCTCGTCATGCTCCTTGCGTCCCAGCACCTCGATAATCTCCCGGCTTTTCCGGCCCTTGATCCGTTCCAGGTCACTGCTGCCGTAATTGCTCAGGCCGGCCGCGATCACCGTGCCCGCCAGATCCAGGCAGTGCACCGGCGCACCGACCGGAAAACTGCCGCGAACCTCGGTGATCCCGGAGGGCAGCAGGCTCTTCCCCTGTTCGACCAGCGCCCGACGGGCACCGTCATCGACCACGAGGAAGCCCTGGGGCTTGAGCACGTAGGCGATCCAGTGCTTGCGCCGGTTGATCTTTCCCTTTCCGGGAAGAAAAAAAGTACCGATCAACTCGCCGCTAAACAGGGCCTGGAGAATCTCCGGATGCTTGCCCGGCCCGATAAAGGAGCAACCGCCGCAGGCCGCGACCATCTTGGCGGCACGGATCTTGGCCATCATGCCGCCGGTGCCCAACGAACTGGTGGAATGGCCGGCCATCCTCTCGATCTCCCGGGTGATGGTGGCGATGGTGTAAATCGGGCGGGCCGTGGGGTCCAGGGAGGGATTGCCGGTATAGAGGCTGTCGACATCGGTGAGGATGATGAACATATCCGCACCGATCATGTTGGTCATCAACGCGCCCAGGGTATCGTTGTCGGAAAACCGCAGTTCCTCGGCAGAGACGGTGTCGTTCTCGTTGATGATCGGGACCACCCCGAATTCAAACAGGGTGAGGATGGTGTTGCGGACGTTGAGGTAGCGGCCCCGGTTGGAGAGATCGGCATGGGTCAGCAGGACCTGGGCCACGGGTTGTTCGTGCTCGGCAAAGGCCTGCTCATAGGCCTGCATCAACAGCCCCTGGCCGGTGGCGGCCAGGGCCTGTTTGATTTTCAGTTCTTCATGCACCGCCTTGACGATGCCCAACCGCTTCCTGCCCGCAGCCACGGCACCGGAGCTGACCAGGATCACCTCCCGGCCGGTGGACTGGAGAAAGCTGACCTGGCGGGCAATATTGGCGATGATGGCAAGGTCGAGGCCATTGTCGTTGGTGAGGACGGCGCTGCCGACCTTGATGACCACCCGTTTGGCCTGATCGAACAGGGTCTGGCGGTAAAAAAGGCCGTCATCCTTACTCACCTGAAAGGTCATGCTGTGCCTCTGCGCGCTGTTTTTCCAGTAAATCCCCGAGAACGGTCTTCAAGCGTTCCAACCCCTCGCCGGTTTCGGCCGAAAGCGCCATCACCTCCAGGCCAAGAGCGGCGAACTGCGCCTTCACCTCGGCCAAACGCTCCTCATCCACCAGATCGATCTTGTTGAGGATCACCAGGTGGGTACGCTCGAGCAGTTCCTGTTTGTAGGCAGCCAGTTCCCTCGCCAAGACCTGGTAGTCGTCGAGCGGCTGTTGGTCTTCTCCGGAAACATCGATCAAATGCAGCAGGATCGAGGTCCGTTCGATGTGGCGCAGGAACTGATGTCCCAAGCCCACGCCCTGATGGGCGCCCTCGATCAGGCCGGGAATATCGGCGATGATGCAGGGCTCCCCGTATTCGAGGTGCAACACCCCCAACTGCGGTTCCAGGGTGGTAAAGGGATAGGGGGCAATCTTGGGATTGGCGGCGGAAAGCTTGGAGAGCAG
The DNA here is from genome assembly GCA_050255935.1 of Desulfobulbus sp. Lineage (GTDB taxonomy): Bacteria > Desulfobacterota > Desulfobulbia > Desulfobulbales > Desulfobulbaceae > Desulfobulbus. The sequence continues at coordinate 22,502 of JBFWIP010000003.1, read as the reverse complement.
GGTCGACTTGCCGGCATTGGGCAAGCCGATAAGCCCAACATCGGCCAACAGCTTGAGTTCGATCAACAGCCACTGCTCCTCACCGGGACGACCGGGGGTCGCCTTGCGCGGGGTACGGTTGGTTGAGGTGGCGAAGCGTGCATTGCCCAGTCCCCCCTTTCCCCCTTTTGCGGCAAGAAAGGCCTGCTCCGGCTCGACCAGGTCCACCAGGACCGCGCCGGTCTCGGCATCCTTGATCACCGACCCCGGGGGCACGCGGACAATACAGTCCTTACCGCCGCGGCCATGCTTGTCACTGCCCTGGCCGCCCACCCCCGATTCCGCCTTGAAATGCGAGCGATAGCGGAAATCGATCAGCGAACGGAGATTACGGTCGGCCACCAGATACACATCACCGCCCTTGCCTCCATCGCCGCCGTTGGGGCCGCCCTTGGGAATGAATTTCTCGCGGCGGAAACTGACGCAGCCATTGCCGCCGTCCCCGGCCTTGACATAAAATTTTGCCTCGTCAACGAACCCCATACGCTTACGCCACTCTTCAAAGCGATACTACAAAAAAACCCGGCATCAACAGGCTGATGCCGGGTCCGTAAAAGAACCAGCGGGGGCACCTCGATCCCCGGGGGGCAGGAGGTGCGAATCACCGCTCCCCGTGGAGCGGCCCGCTTACTCGACGGGGTAGACGGAAACGCGCTTCCGATCCTTGCCAAAGGATTCGTATTTGACCTCGCCGTCAACCTTGGCAAACAGTGTGTAATCACGACCGCAACCGACATTGGTCCCCGGATGGATCACTGTTCCGAGCTGACGGACAAGGATGTTTCCGGCCTTGACGATCTGGCCGCCGAATCGTTTGATGCCGCGCCGTTGCCCTATACTGTCGCGGCCGTTGCGTGAACTGCCGCCCGCTTTCTTATGAGCCATGGTATACTCTCCCGTAAATCAGTTTGTCGCTTACGCTGAAATCGTTTCAATGTTCAGGGCGGTGTACATCTGACGATGCCCACGCATCACCTGATACCCCTTCCGACGGCGTTTCTTGAAAACGAGTACTTTTTTATGACGGCCCTGCTCAACGATTTTGGCAACGACCTTGGCACCATCGACCACGGGTTGACCGATTTTTACGCTTTCACCGTCAACCACCAGAAGAACATCCGATAACTCCAGCGTGTCGCCGACTTCACCTTGAAGCTTCTCAACGCGAAGCGTATCACCGGCCTCAACCTGGTATTGCTTACCGCCGGTCCGAACTATTGCATACATGCGACTCCTCCTCACTCTCCTCGATATCTATAACGGCAATAAAAAATATAAAATTCGTCAAAAAAACAATAGGAAAAAACGGGTATCAAGCACAAAAGGCACCGACGCCCGATGCATCATTTCCGCAGCTGGTTGCGAGCAGAACATTTTTTTATTCGCAGAACGTGTAATTTAACCCGATTACGCCAACCTCTGTCAAGGGGAATGTTGAGATATACCCCTTTTCCCGGGAAAAGACCCCTCAGGCAGCCCTTGCGCGTCCCTTGGGCGCTTTCGCCCGTACGGCCCGGAAAGAACGATAACTTTTCTCAATCCCCTTGCTCACAACCGAAAAAAAACATACTGTAGGGTGTCTTGAATAGTTGGATTTTTCGATCAAGATCAATGCATGCGAACAATTTTACCGCAGGCATATGACTGATATTCCGATTATAAAATTTTGAGCATAACGAGGTAAGCGCAGACTCCGGGAGATTGGCAGAAAAAGCAATTATTCAAGATGCCCTCTGAGTACGCTATCAACCGCCGCCGGGACGGAATCGCCTCTTCCACCGACGGATTTTCCCCAACGTGGCGAACAAAACCCAGGAGAAGACAGCATGCAGAAAATGGAGTGCCCGTGCGGATACATCTACGATCCCGAGGAAGGAGATTTTGAAAACGGCGTCGCCCCCGGGACCGCCTTTGCCGACCTGCCCGATGACTGGGTCTGCCCGAAATGCGGCGCCGAAAAAGAATATTTTTTCCCCGTCGACTGATCAGCCCTTCACCCCGGTTGCAGCCACCGTTGGTGGTGGCTGCAGCCGCTTTCTTCCCTCCTCCGTTTCCACCCCCATCCGGACAATTTTTTGTTGTCGAAATAGGGATCATACCATATCATTCGTTATTTCGGCAGGTAGGAACCCGGCTCCCCTTTTTTCACGGAGGTTTCCCCATGTCTTGTTTCGGCACATTCGTCGTTGCGGTACTGGTTGTTCTTGCCAATGTATTCGCCTTCTCCGGACCGGCAACCGCCGGTTACTACAGCGAACCCGCCGGCCTGGTCGACCAGGCCGCAGTGGTTTACCGCGGCTTTCTCGCCGACCCCGACATGGAGTGGTTTCGGCGGAATGCGGTCAATGCCCGGGGTATTTTCATTGTTCCCCAGATGCTGCGCGGCGGCTTTATTGTCGGTGGCTCCGGCGGCCGCGGCGTGCTCCTGGCCCAGGATCCCGGAACCGGCAAATGGAGTTCGCCCGCCTTCTATGGCATGGGATCCATTTCCTTCGGATTGCAGATCGGGGCGGACGCCTCGGAACTCATCCTCCTCATCATGACCGACCGCGGCTTAAACGCCATGCTCTCCACCGACTTCAAACTGGGAGCCGACGTGGCCGTGGCCGCCGGGCCGGTGGGCGTTTCCGCCAAGGCCCAGACCGCCGACATTCTCGCTTTCGGCCGTTCGCAGGGGCTGTACGGCGGGGTCAGCCTCGAGGGCGCGGCCATTTCCCCCCTGGACGACTGGAATAGCCAGTACTACGGCAGGCCGGTCCAGCTCTTTGACATTCTCATCAACCTCAAGTGGCAAAACCCGCAGGCCGATACCCTACGCCGCCTCCTGCCCCATCCGGTCCCCGACGCACAACCGATCGGCCGCTAGGCAGGTGCATGGCCGTGAAGCCCCTCCTTGTCATCGGATTTGCTTGCCGCTTGTGCAAAGGAACGGCCGAAACTATGCTCGGTGTTCCTAAACACGCAGTTTTGCCAAAATGCGGTTTCGTGATTTTTGTTTTTTTACGAGGCCATTATGACTGACCCGATGCAACCGCCCCTCTTCAGAATTGAACGCAGCCAAGCGGACCAGGTGCGCATCGAGTTGAGCGGGACCTGGACCATCCATTCCGAGCCGCCGGATCCCGAACCGATCCTGCAGGCGATCGCTTCAGGCACCCCCACTCTCAGTTTCGCCTCCGGGGGACTCACCGCCTGGGATACCCGGTTGTTGATCTTTCTCAAGCCCATCCTCGCGCATGCGCAAAATCGGGAGGTGCACGCCACCCTTGATGGCCTGCCCCCGGGCGTCCGAAGCCTCCTGGCCCTTGCCGAGGCCGTGCCGGAACAGACCGGTGCCAAGGAGCCCCGCAGGGAGGGCCCGGTCACCCGTCTTGGCCGCAACACGCTGAAATTGCTTGTCCAATGGCGGGAGATCGCCACCTTCATCGGCGAAATCATTCTCGCCTTCCTCAGCCTCCTCACCGGCAAACGTCCCTTCAAACCCCGTGATTTCTTTGCGTTTGTCCAGAGTTGCGGCGTCGAATCCCTGCCGATCGTTTCCCTGATCGCGGTCCTGGTGGGCGTGATTCTCTCCTTTGTCGGCGCGGTGCAGCTGCAGATGTTCGGTGCCCAGATCTACGTGGCCAACCTGGTCGGCCTGGGCATGGTCCTGGAGATGGGGGCCCTGATGAGCGGCGTGATCATCGCCGGCCGGATCGGGGCCTCCTACGCGGCCCAACTGGGGACGATGCAGGTCAACGAAGAGATCGACGCCCTCCGCACCATGGGAATCTCGCCGGTGGGTTTTCTCGTTCTGCCGCGGATGCTGGCCTTGATGCTGATGCTGCCCCTGCTCTGTGTTTACGCCGATCTCATGGGCATTCTCGGCGGCTCGATCATCGGGGTCAGCATGCTTGATCTCTCCCTGATCGAGTACTTGGAGCAAACCCGTAAGACCCTGCACCTCAGCCAGTGCGGCCAGGGGTTGCTGAAAAGCTCGGTGTTCGGCGTCCTGATCGGTTTTGCCGGGTGCCTGCGCGGCATGCAGTGCGGCCGCAGCGCCCTGGCCGTGGGCGAGGCCACCACCTCGGCAGTGGTGACGTCAATTGTCCTGATCGTGGTCTCCGACTCGATCATCACCTATTTTCTCTACCGATGACCCCCAATCCAACGCCTTCATCGCCGGCGATCATCATCCGGAACCTGACCATGGCCTACGGCAGCTTTGTGTTGCAGCGGAATCTGGATTTCACCGTCAATCACGGCGATATCTTCGTGATCATGGGCGGATCGGGTTGCGGCAAATCGACCCTGCTCCGCCACATGATCGGACTCAAGGAACCGGCAGCCGGGTCGGTGTGGTACGGAAGGGAAAATTTCTGGGAACTCGATGACGAAGGGCAGGCGGCCATCCTCCGCCGGGCCGGGGTGCTCTATCAATCGGGGGCCCTGTGGAGTTCGATGACCCTTGCCGAAAATGTGGCCCTGCCGCTGCAGCACTATACCGATCTCGCGCCAGGGATCATTGACGAACTGGTCTCGTTCAAACTTTCCCTGGTCGGCCTGGCCGGGTTTGAATCCTTTTACCCGGCCCAACTCTCCGGCGGCATGCGCAAACGGGCGGCCCTGGCCCGGGCCATTGCCCTGGACCCGGACTTTCTTTTCTTCGACGAGCCCTCGGCGGGCCTGGACCCGATCAGCGCCCGCAACCTGGATCAGCTCATCCTTGAATTGCGGGCCAGCCTCGGGGCCACGGTGGTCATTGTCAGCCATGAATTGGCCTCGATCTATGCCATTGCCACCAATTCGGTCTTTCTTGACAGCGAGGCAGGAACCATGCTGGCCACGGGCGACCCCAAAGTCCTGCTCCGCGATTGCCGGGACCGGACGGTCATCAATTTTCTCACCCGGGGAACCGGGAAACGGGAGGTGCGTACGGTTTGAGCAAAAAAGCCAATCCCACCCTGATCGGCGTCTTCGTTCTGGCGGCCCTGGCCATAACCGTTGCCACGATCCTTGTTCTCGGCAAAATCAAGCTGCGCGATGACCGCTTTCGCTGCGTGGCCTACTTCACCGGCTCACTCTACGGGCTCGACGTCGGCGCGCCGGTCACCTTCCGCGGCGTCAACGTGGGCCGGGTCAGTGCGGTCCAAATCAACTTCGACAAGGCACGGAACACCTACCTGATCCCGGTTGCGATCGATATCGAGCAGACGACCAATCTCTCCGGAATCAGTTCGGAACAATGGTCCCCGAAAAAAGCCCAATCCACCCTCACCCAAATGATTGCCCGGGGGATGCGGGCACAACTGAAAATCACCAGTTTGTTGACCGGAAAACTCTACATTGATCTCGCCCTGCACCCGGAAAACGAGGCCCTGTACCGGGGCAAGGACACCAGTGTGCTCGAAATTCCGACCATGCCCTCAGGCCTTGAACAAATCACCCAGAAAATCGAAAGCTTGCCGCTCAGCGAGATCCTCAACAAGGCCGCTGTCGCCCTGGATGGAATCAACAGCATTATCAACTCGCAGGAGACCCGGCGTGCAATAAACTCGGCTGACGTCACCCTCGACCGGTTCAACAGGATTTTGAGCCGTGTTGACGACGAGTTCCCGGCGATCGCGGCCGAGTTGAAAAAAGGCCTGATCAGCATTGCCCGGACAGCCGAGTCCGCCAACACCCTGCTTGTGCAAACCCATGAGGGGCTGCCCAAAATGAGCACCGAGGTCAAGCGGCTGGTGGCCGGCCTGAATACGGCCGCAGCAGCGCTCACCCGTACCCTGGAAAACCTGCAGCAGATGACCGGTAAGGATTCGCTGCTGATCTACCAGGTGAACGCCTCCTTGCGGGAAATCGAACAGGCCGCGGCCTCCATCCGCGACATCACCGATTTCCTGCAGCAAAACCCCAATGCCCTGGTCTTCGGTTCCAAGGAGGAAAAACCATGAATATCAAGCTGTTCAGGCCGATGTGCCCCACCCTCCTGCTCGCCGTGGCCCTGCTGCTCTCCGGCTGCCTGGCCCCGACCAACACCGCGACTCTCTACAGCCTGCAACTGGTCGAGCAGGAGCCGCTCAACCCGCCGGCCCATTCCCTGCCGGGCATGGTTCTGGTCATGCCGGTACGGGTGGCGCCGCACCTCCAGGGGCGAAGCATCCTCTTTCAGCAGGCAAGCGGGGAAACCCGTGCCGCGGCGAGTCATCTCTGGTCGGCAGCCCTTGATCAACAAATCAGCCAAAAGCTGACCACCCAACTCCAGAGTCTGCTCGCCAGCACCGATGTCGCCCTCTTCCCCGGCCCCCATTACGGGATTGTCCGCTTCCAGGTGGAGATCGACATCCAGGAGTTCAGCGGCGACGGCCGCACCTTCTCCTCGCTGGCCACCTATACCCTGAGCGACACGGTCGCCAAAACCATTCTCGCCCGAAAAAGCTTCCGCCAAAACCGGCCCATCGACAATCCCGGATATTCAGGCTATGTTGAAACCGCCTCCCGTGCCGTGGCCGACCTCAGCCGGGAGGTTGCCGCCACCCTGGCGGCAGTCTGCCCCCCCTCATTCCAAGTCATGAAAATGCCATGAAAATCGATCGCTTGCTCTATTGTCTCCTGTTCCTGCTGATCCTGGTCCGTCCGGTGGCCGCGGCCGAAGTGCTGCCGAAATGGTTGAATCAGACCGTGTACGTTCCGATTTACTCCCATATTTACGCCGACGACCGTTACCGCGACACCCCCTTCCTCCTCACCGCGACCCTGAGTATTCGCAACACCGACCCGGAAAAGGCCTTCACCCTGACCAGTGTCCGCTACTACGACTCCAAGGGAAAAATGCTGCAGCAGTACCTGGACAAGCCGACCACGATCGAGCCCTTGAGCTCGGTCCGGTTCATCGTCCCGGAATCCGAGTCCAAGGGCGGTTCGGGCGCCAAATTCCTGGTGGAATGGAAGGCGGAGAAGGCCGTGGTCGAACCGATCATCGAATCGGTCATGATCGGCACCAAGATGCAGCAGGGGATTTCCTTTATCTCCACCGGCCGGGTCATTCAGGGGACCAGGGGCCGCTGATGATGCCCGTTTTCCCCTCTCTTTCCGCACGACCGACGGCCATGTCCCGAAGCCTCAGGCTCCTGCTGTCCTCCCTGCTCGCCCTGCTCCTGGTCAGTTGCCACGCTCAGCGCGGTCAGGGTCTGTTGCACTCGATGTTCAAACCGCAGCCCCTCAGGGTCGGCATAGCCACGGATGCCCCGCCGCTGATCATGAAGAAAAACGGTCAGCCAGGCGGCCTCGAGGTGGAGTTCGCCCGGGGACTGGCCCAATCGTTGCAACGGCCGCTGGAACTGGTGGAACTGCCGAGGGGTGATCTGGCCGGGGCCCTATTGGCGGAACGGATCGATATTGTCATGGCGGCCATGAGCGTGGCCGAGGCCCAACGGCAGAAGCTGGCCACGGCCGAGCCCTACCTCATCTCCGGCCAGGTGGCGCTGGTCCATTTGGACGACTTCGAGCAGTTCGGTCATGGAAGCCGCAACCTGAGCAATGCGAACATCCGCCTAGGCGTGGTCGGTTCCAGCCCCGGCGACACCCTGCTCAAGGCCCTCAAGCCCAAGGGTACCGTCAACCGCTTTCCTTCGGGGCCGGAGGGATTGCGGGCGCTGATCACGAACAGGATCGATGTGTTCATCCACGATCTTCCCTCAAACGAGTATTATGCCGCCCTCTTTGTCGACCAGGGACTCACCCCGGGTGTTACCCTGCTGACCAGGGAGCCGCTGGCATGGGCGGTTCATCCGAAAAACACGGCCTTGCGGCAGGCGGCCAACGCCTATCTGGAGGGGCTGACGCGCAGCGGTGAGTTGGAAGTCATGCTGACCCGGGCCCTCCCCTTTTACCGCAACACCGCCTACAGCCCCAAGCCCTGAGCAATCGATCCGCCCTGCCCTGGCCGCTGGTCACCGGTCAGGGCCCCAAGCCCAACCCCCTTGGGGAATTTCACTTTTCCCGGCCGTCCAGACGGACCAGGGTCCGGTAGAGCGACGCCCGTCCCATGAGCTCCTCATGGCTGCCCTGCTCGACAATGCGACCGTGGTCCATGACCACGATGCGGTCGACCCGGCGAATGGTGGACAACCGGTGGGCGATCACCAGCGAGGTCCGCCCCTGAAAGCCGGCGGCAATGGCCTGCTCGAGCATGTTTTCCGATTCGGTGTCAATGGAGGCCGTCGCCTCGTCAAGCACGAGGATGGCGGGATTCCGATACAAGGCACGGACAAAGGCAAGCAACTGCTTCTCCCCCTGGCTGAGATTCAGGGCCCCCTCGCCGATGTGGGTTTCCAATCCCCGGGGAAGGCGCTCGATGAAGGAACGGAGTCCGGTCCGGGTGAGAATCTCCTCCAGCCGCTCCCGGTCATCGGGCTGGTCAAGCACGATGTTGGCCCTGACCGTGTCGGGAAGGATGAAGATATCCTGCATGACAATGCCCACCCGCTGCCGCAGTTCCGTCAGGGGGAGGTGCCGCACATCCACCCCATCGACCAGCACTTCCCCCGCCACCGGATCATAAAAGCGGACCAGCAGCGAAATAAGGGTGGACTTGCCCGCACCGGTGGATCCGACCAGGGCCACGGTTTCCCCCGGAGCGATGGCAAGGTTGATATCGGTGAGGATCGGGTGATCCTCCTGGTAGGCGAAATCAACACCCCTGAATTCGATGCGGCCCGGCTCTGCCGCAGCCAATGACCGCACCGCGCCCTCCCCGTCCGCCCCCCGGATGGACGGGCGGGTATCCAGGGTCTGGAAAATGCGCTCGGCCGAGGCCATGGCCGACTGGACAATGGAATATTTTTGGGAGAGTTCGCGCAGGGGCTGAAAAAAAAGGCGCATATACGAGATGAAGGCCGCCAACTCGCCGATGGTGAGATGCCTACGGATTACCTCGCCGCCACCGTACCAGACGATCAGGGCCACCGCGGCCGAACTCATCAGCTCAATCATTGGCGTGAAGGCGCCGAAGACCTTTATTTGGCCAAAGGTCCGCACCAGGTATTCCCCACTCAGCCCGGCATGGGTGGTTTTGCTCCGTTCCTGGTGGCCAAAGCTTTGAATCACCGCCACTCCGGCCAGGGATTCGGCGAGAAAGCTGTTGAGCCGAGCCAGTTGCGAACGGATGGCACGGAATTTTTCCCGTGCAAATCGTGAAAACACCACCGTGACCACCACGGCCAGCGGGACAAAGACCGTCATCACCAGGGCGAGCCGCCAGTTCATGGCAAAAAGAAACCAGAAGATGCCCGCCAACTTGAGCCCGTCGTTGAACAGGGTCACCATCACCGAGGTGAACATCTCATGCATGTTCTGGATATCGTTGGTCAACCTGGTGACCAACCGGCCCGCGGGCTGGCTGTGGAAAAACCTCAAATCCAGGGTCAGGAGATGGGCAAAGAGATTTTGCCGAAGCCGGTGCATGATCGACTGGCCGATCCATTCCAGCACCACCACCTGAAGAAAGGTGGCGAGAAAAACCACCGCCACCAGCAGACCGTACCAGAGGGCAATCCGCCCCAATCCGGCG
>JBFWIP010000003.1:5005-12816 GCA_050255935.1 Desulfobulbus sp. | reverse complement strand
GCGGCGCGGGCCGCGGCACGGATCTCCTCCATGGTCGCCCCGGGCCGGCCAAAGGCAATGTTGGCGGCGATGGTATCGGCAAAGACCAGCGGATCCTGACTGACGTAGGCGATATTTTGGCGGATATCGGCCTGGGAAAGATGGTTGACATCCTCCCCCTGGAACAGGAGCATGCCGTCCGCCACCGGATACATCCGCAGCAGCAGCTTGCACAGGGTTGATTTGCCCGAACCGGTGCGCCCGGTCATCCCCACCAGGCCGGGCCCGAGTTCCAGATCGATCGCATCCAGGGCCTTGCGGGTGGCGCCGTCGTAGCGAAAGCAGAGGTTGCGGCAAACGTACGTGTATCCTCTTTTTTCCGGTACGGGTCGAGTCGGGCCGACAACGACCACCGGCCGCTGCTCCAGGACCCGGTGAATGCGGCGCAGGCTGGTGATCCCCCGCTGAAACATGTTCGCCACCCAGCCAACGGCCATCATCGGCCAGATGAGCATGTAGAGATAGCTGGTAAAGGCGACAAAGGCGCCAATGGTGATCTTGTGCTCTATCACCAAGCCGCCGCCGTAATAGAGGAGCAGGAGCATGCCCACATTGCCGACCAGGGTGGCGATCGGGAACAACAATCCCTGAATGGCGGCGACTTTCAGGTTGCTGCGGACGTAGGCCTCACCCAGGCGCTGAAAGCCGCCCTCCTGAAACCCCTCCAGAGTATAGGCCTTGATCAGGCGGACGGAGACCAGGGTGGCGCGCGCGAACTCGGTGAGCAGGGAAAACTGTTCCTGGACCAGGTTGAAGCGATAATGAAGCCGGCCGGAGAGAATACGGGTGCAGACAATCAGCACCGGCATGGGCAACAGGGCGATCAGGGTCAGCTTGACACTGATCGCCATCATGAAACCGAGCGCGGCCGCGGACATCACCAGGGCATCCACCGCAGCCACCAGCCCCATGCCGCAGGCCATCTGCACCGTGGACAGATCGTTGCTGGCATGGGCCATGAGATCCCCGATGGTCCAGCGCTCGAAAAAGGGCTGATCCATGCGCAGGATATGATCAAAGAAGCGATCGCGCAGTTTTTTCTCGAGGATGCGGGAAAAACCGAGGATGAGGAAGCGCCAGGCAAAGCGGAGCCCGGCCACCGACACCGCGATCAGGCAAATCGACAAACTCAGGCGCAACAGAAATCCTGACGTGGCCGTTTGCGCGGAAAGGCTGTCCACCGCTGTTTTCACGAACCGGGGAATGACCAGCTGGAGGAAATCCACCACCACCAGGGCAATGAACCCGCCCAGGAGCCGCAACCAGTGGCGTTGAAAGACGGGGCCGACAATGCGGAGCAGGGTCTGAATCGAAACCGGGCGCCCCTGCGGTTTGGTTTGCTCGAGATTTTCGTGCAAAAGATGCGCCCTCATCGCACCGAGGGCAGCAATTCTTCATAGGCTGCGGTGAGGCGGATAAATAAGTCGGGATCCCCGCCTTTGTCCGGGTGGAGTTCCAGGGCCTTCTGCCGGTAGATCCGGATGAGATCGCGCTTGCGCATGGTCGAGAGCTGCGTGGGTGAGATGCCGAAGATGGAAAAGGCCTGGCTGCGCGAAACCCGGTCCCCGGATCTGGCGGTTGGTCGGTGAAAACGGTGCGAGCGCGCAGAATGAGCAAAGCGGGCCCAAGCGGGCGTCTGTTCGGGCACGCCATCAAAATACATGATCAGGTAGCGGATGAGCGGTAATGGCAGCCCCCTGTTTTCGGGATATCCGCGCCAAAAGGCTTCATCGGCCGCCAACCGGCAGATTTCCTCAAGAAAGAGGCTGTCGAGCCGGTCGCGATCGAGCGCCAGAGGCATGGTTCGGGCGTAGCTCTCCTTGAAGAAACGCTGCAGATCAAAGGTGGTGAACAGATAACTCTGGTATTCCCGTGGTTTGAGCACCAGTTCCTGTTCCCTGATCAGCTGCTCGATCTCATCGCGGGATTTATCGAGCAGGGTGGTGTAGAGAGCGGCTCCCCTTTCCACGGTTTCGGTGTCGGCCGAGGACCGGCCAAGGCGAAGGAAATGAAGCCTTCGCCGGTCCATGGGTTGGGTTTCCTCCAGTGCCCTGCGACGACGGCTCTCGTCTGCCGGGGACCAGCTGCGGTATTTGCTGCGACTGCGAAAGGGTTGCAACCGGTACCTGATATAGGGATCAATAAAGGGGAAGAAGATTTCCTCAAGTTCGGCGGAATTGGCATCGACCCCCAGCGCCTGGAGACGATTGATGAATTCCTCGTCGATATGAAACGAACAATCATCGTCGTAGACGAAGACTTTACCGGGATCTCCACCGAGATCGGCAAGATCACGCGAACAGAGCACACCGCCACTGCGGTAGGTTTCCCGGAGGACATAGGTCTGCTGCCGGGAACCGATTTCCTTGCGGGCTAAATACATACGTTTGTTCTCGGAACCGTGGAAAAAGGTGGACTGACGACCTCAAAAAAAGCGGCGGACAATCTCCTCCACGGCATCAATGGAAAAGGGCTTGGCCAGGGCGGCGGCAAAATGATAGTCGCTGAAATGGCGCATTTCCTCGGATTCCGGATCACCGCTGACCAGGACAAGCTTGGCATCAGGCGCCATCTCCACAATCCGGCGGGCCGCATCCAGGCCGCCCATACCGCCGTGAACCCGGAGGTCGAGCAGGCAGAGATCAAAGGGTTGCCCGGCATCGAGCTGCCGCCGAAAGAGGCTGACCGCCTCCTCGCCCGATGCGGCCACCGTGATTATGCACCCAAAATGCTCGAACATTTTGCGGTTGATCAGGCGCATCATTTCCTCATCATCCATGATCAGCACCCGGCGGCCACGCCCCGAAGCGGCGTCGACCTGTCCGGCAGTGGAAGGTTGCTCCTGGAGGGGAAAATAGAGCAACACCTTGCAGCCGTCCTCCCCGGAAGTATCGATCCAGACCAGGCCGCCATGTTTTTTGACGATGGAATGAACAATGGTCAACCCGAGCCCCATCCCTTTCTGGGCGCCTTTCTGCTTGGTGGAAAAATAGGGATCAAATACCTGATCGGCAATGGCAGGCCTGACCCCGGGCCCGGAATCCTGAAAGGTGATCCGCGCCAGTTTGCCGTTGGGAATGGGTTGATCGGTCCGTTCCGCCTCTTGGGCACCATCGACCTGATCGATCTTCACCACGATCGTCCCCTCGCTGCCCATGGCATCGATGGCGTTTTGAATCAGGTTGGTGAACACCTGGCGAACCAACTCCGGATCGAGGGTAATCGTCAAGTCCTCGGTGGAGGACTCCAGCCGGAAGTCGATATCGGTTGCCTCCAGGGCCTGGGTGATAATATCATGAATCAGACCGGGGAGTTGGACCTGAAATTTCTGCGGTAGGTAATTATCGGAGAAGGTGGTGAATTGACGGACCAGCTGGATGGTCAGGGTCAGGGCCTTGGCTGATTCGGCGAGCAGGCTGTTGACATTCTCATCCCGGCTGACATAGCGGGCCATCTCGAGATTACCGCTGATAATGGTCAACAGGTTATTGAAATCATGGGCAATACCACTGGCCATCATTGACATGGCATCGAGCTTGCGAATCCGCTGCAACTCCTTTTCCAGCTGCCGTTGCCGCAATTCAAGAGCCTTGCGCCGGCTGACATCCTGGAGAATGCAGATGACGAAAAAAATCTCGCCCTCGGGAACCGGCACCAGGGTGCAGATCAGCTGCCGCTCGCCCACCAGGATCGGTTCATCATAGGAAAAGACCAGGGTTTCGTAGTCGCTCTCGCTTTGAACCCGGGCCATCCAGGCCTCGATCCGCCGACCGGCCTCCCCTGGCAGCAACAGGGGCAGGGAAGTTCCCAGAGTCTGCGCCTCCGTCCAGTCAAAAAGATCGAGAGCCGCGGTGTTGACCATGACGATCCGCCCCTCATGGTTGAGTTCCAGCACGCCTTCAGTCATCCTCGCCAGAACCACCTCACGATGCCTTTTGCTGGTTAAAAGCTCCTTGGTCACCTCACGGGGGTACAGTCCTTCAAGGCCCTCGATGCTGTGGCTGGCACCGCGTTGATTGTTCCGGTACCGCTCCAACGCGGTTTTGATGTGTGCCTTCATTGAGGTGGCCGTGCCCTTGGCAATACAGACATCCGCTCCTATGCGCAGGGTGGCGTCGTTGTCCTCCAGGGCGACGCCGGAGAGAACCACCAGAAAAATATCCTGCAGCTCCGCTGTGTTGCGAATGATATAACCCAATTTTTCACCGTCGATTTTCGGCATGATCAGGTCGGTGAAAATAATATCGGGCCGACGTTTGTTTATACAGTCCAAGGCTTCCAGGCCATCCTCGGCCTGATCGACCGTACACCCCTCAGCCTCCAGGACATACCCGAGAATTCGGCGGATGACCGGGGAATTATCAACCACAAGAACGTGGATATCAGCCATGGCCAATCAACTCCTTCACCGCGCCAGCCAATTCACGGACGTCAAAAGGTTTACTGAACACCCGGTCAGCTCCCAACTCCTGGGCTGCAGGCAGGTAGGCCTCCGGACCGATACGACCGCCGCCCGAAATGGCGATAACCTTGGTTGCGGGAAACTCTTTTCGCAAAAGACCGATGGTCTCCAACCCTTCCTGTTCGGGCATGATCAAATCGGTGATCACCAAATCAGCCGGCAGGCGCCGTTGTTTTTGCATGCCTTCACGGCCGTTCCCGGCTTCCTCCACCTCGTATCCGGCCCACTCCATCACCTGTCGAAGCAGAACCCGCATCTGATCGTCATCATCAATGACCAGGATTCTCATATTTCTCCTCCATTGCGATTGGGCAGTATCTCCCGAATGGCGATGGCCAACATCCGCATGTCGACCGGTTTGGCCAGAAAACGGCGGACTCCCGCCTCGAGGGCTTCGTCGAGGGTCACCGCCTCGCTGTATCCGGAACACAGGATGATCGGCATGTTGGGATGGTTGGCCATTATCTCCCTGGCCAACTGCAGCCCGGTCATCCGCGGCATGGTGTGGTCGGTGACCACCAGGTCGATTTTTTCCCCGCCACGGCTGAAATAGCCAAGGGCCTGCTCGGGACTGATCGCCGGGAGGACACGGTACCCCAGGTAGGAAAGCATCCGTGCCCGCATGGTAACAATATCCTCCTCGTCGTCAACGAACAAAATGGTTTCCGTTCCCCGCGGCATGGCCGTGGCCGAATCCTCCTCCTCGCCGCTTTCCTCCTGAACCCGGGGGAAGAAAACGGAAAAGGTCGATCCCCTCCCCACTTCCGAAGTCACGTCAATGACTCCGTCATGGGAGACGATGATGCCGTGAAGCACGGCCAGTCCCATCCCCGACCCTTCCCCCACCTCACGGGTGGTGAAGAAGGGATCAAAGATCCGTTCGAGCATTTCCGAAGACATGCCCCTGCCGTTGTCCTTCACCGTCAGGACCACGTATTTACCGGGCTGGAGATCATGGTAACGGAGTTGTTCCGCCCGCCCGGTCTCTGTTTCCCTGAGCGAAACTTCAATGATCCCGGTGTGCCTTTCCAGGGCCTGGGCCGCATTGGTGCAGAGGTGCATCACCACCTGCTGAATCTGTCCGGGATCGGCATAGATCATCCCGATATTGCCGGCCACCGAAACCCGGATCTCGGTGCTGGCCGGGAGGGAGGCTCGGAGCAGGCGGCAGGATTCCTTGACCACCGGAGCGATGAGCAGGTTGCGACGCTGATTGGTTGACTGGCGGCTGAAGGCAAGAATCTGGGAGACCAGTTCCCTGGCCCGGTCGCCGGCTCGACGGATGGCGAGAATGTGTTGCTTGATCTCATCATAGCTGATCGGTGGGCCGGTCGGTTGTTGCCCCGGATGCCCGTCTTGGGGAAGACGATAGAGCAGCAGGTCGGCATTCCCGAGGATCGCGCCGAGAATATTATTGAAATCGTGGGCAATGCCACCGGCCAGCGTGGCGATGGATTCCAGCTTATGGGCATGGATCAGCCGTTTTTCCAAATTACGCTGCAGACTGATGTCCTTGGCACAGTAAACAAAACCAACGATCTCTTCCCGGTCAAACAGCGGCGAACAACTCACCGAGAAGGTGCGTCCCAAATAGCGGAACATCAGCTCACGCTGCTGCGCCCTGCGCTCCTGCCGGACCTTCCATATCGGGCAAAAAGAGCAGATCTCCTCGGAACCGGCGAACAGCAGATGGCAACTCCTGCCTTCGATGGGATCGCCGTTGGCCGACAACATCCTCCGGGCGGCCCTGTTGGCCTTGATCACGCACAGCTCATTGTCCAGAATCAGGACCGGATCGATAATGGCGTCGAAGGTATATTGCCATTCCTCAAGAGCGTTTTGCAAACCCGTGCTGGCGGGCGTCGAGGGGGAGGCCTCCCCGGCCTTGCGCCGAAGATCGGCCTGTTCGGAGGACGATACCGATTGGGGGGTCAACCGGGGACGCAGGTGGAGGACGTAAAACAAAACCGTAAAAAGGGCATAAACGGCCAGTATCAGGCAGGCGAGAGTAAGCACGGGGAGATTACACCCTCTTTCCGGAAAGTTCAGGATAGCGTTGCCTGAAAATGCGTTCACGGAAAAAGTCGATCGTTTTCCGGCGCCGATCAACGATCCGTATCTGTTCGGGAATCAAATCGGATATGGTGTTCCGCATGATGGACAATTTATATTCTATGTTGGGCGCAAACCTGTTGTCCAGGTACCAGGCATAAAAAAGTCCGAAAAAAAGACCGGGTGGCGTGAATCCCTCCCCGGGATTGACGATCCGGGTATACAGCCGTTCCCGGCCGGTTTGCCGATGCATCCGGGAGAGTTGCAGATAGGTGTCCAGGTCATCCAGCCCGAGAAAACTGGCCAACTGCTCCTGCTCACGAAGCTGCAGGCGATACACCCGGCCGACCATGGCCTCCTCGCAGTACACCTCCTCCATCTGTTTTGAAAGGGCATAATTTCCCAACAACGATTGCCCCAGGGCCACAAGAAAAATCATCTCGAAACGGTTGAGATTTTCCGCCTGATCCCGGCGGATCTTGATCCGCTGGTCGTGAGGGTCGTAAAAGGAGAAGATATTGTCCCACTGCTGGCACCGCTTCCAGGCGTGGGGCTCGATCAAGGCGATGCCACGAATGAATTGCAGGTGTTCCACCGGGATGTCGGGATGCAGCCAAATGATTTCCACCACCCGGTCCAGCAGCCATTTCCGCTCGATCTCGTTCATTTTGACCAGCGCCAATGAGCCGGCCCGCATCTGTTCGGTGCTCAGATACCCGAGTTGCGAGCGGATCTTCGCATAACGAAGACAGGGCGGCGAGCAGGCGGGATAGGTGGCAAAGGAGGTGAAATCGGCAGGGGGAAGGGCTTCCTTGCGCGAGGGCCTTTCCAGCCAACCGGTCCGGTGCAGCGCCCACAGGGCTTTGACGGCCTTGGCCAGGGCGTTGGGGTCATGTTGAATGACCCCGCGCTGACGGAGCTGGTCCTCGGCAAAAACCTTGGCTTCCACCGAAGCAAAACCGAGCGCCCGGATACGGTTGCGGTCAATATAGATCGGCTCCTTCTCTTCCAGGGCATAGCGCTGCAGAATCGAACCGGGAATATCGGCCAGATCGAGGGTGATGACGTGGGAAAAAAGGGATTCAACCCCGCCGGGGATGTTGCGGTGGTAGGCCCGGATCAGGTCGGAAACATAAAATTTGCGGTCCGGGGCGTCACGGGCGACATCGGTCTCCCCTTTCTGCACCCAGATATTGGCCACCAGCACCTTGAGGGCGCTGGTATTTTGCCGGATAGCCTCGGCAAGTCCCGGCACCTG
>JBFWIP010000003.1:0-4905 GCA_050255935.1 Desulfobulbus sp. | reverse complement strand
TCCGCCGATTCGGGGCGGGAAATGAAACGGTAGTTGAAGAGTGCATGCAGGCCCGCGGCACAACGCCTGGCGCCTATGCGGTCAAGGCCATAGGTGTTCCGCAGATTATCCCGACGGATCGAGGAAATCAGCACATGACGGAGATCGCCCAGGGCCACCAGGGGGAGATCCTTCTGCAGTTCGCCGGTGGAACCGCCGTCGTCGGTCACACAGACCACTGAGGCCAGCCTGGGAAAAACTTCCTTGAGGCCGGTGAAGGGCGTACGCGCCCAGCGAAGCCGTCTGGAATCACCGCCGACGATGCTGGAGAGGCCGGTCCCCCCGCCGAAAACCACCACCCGGGTCGCGCTCGAATCCAGTTCGTCGACGTGGCGCTTGAGGTTGGAAAAGAGCTTGAAAATAGTCGGAGAGACGTCAATGGTGCTCTCAAGCACAATCGAGGTCACCTTTTCCGCCAGGCTGCCCTCCGGCAGGACATCGAGCACGGAAAAGCCCTGGGAGGTCAGGAACCGTAACTGTGAGTTCAGCTGCTGTGCTCCGGCCATTTATTGGATTTCCCGGGTATGGTTCGAGACAGGCATCACCGCGTTGCGGCCAGCAGTTCTTCCACCCTGCGCAGGTCCTTGGGTGTATCGACCTCCACCGAATCATGGCCGGTCAACACCACCCGGATAGTATAGCCGAATTCAAGCGCCCGGAGTTGCTCGAGTTTTTCAAACCGCTCCCACTGCCCTTCGGGAAGACCGACAAAGGTCATCAAAAAGCCCTTGCGGTAGGCGTAAAAGCCCAGGTGTTTGTAGTAGGTCGGGGTTTCGCTTTTATCGGGATCCCGCTGAAAAGGGATGGGCGAGCGGGAAAAATAGAGGGCATTGTCATGGCAGTCAAACACGGTTTTGACATGATTGGGGTCGGGGATTTCCTCCGGACGAACGATCTTGTAAATCAGGGTCGACATGGGCAGGGACGGATCATCGATCAGGGGCCGGGCCACCTGCTCAACAATCTCCGCATGAAAGAGCGGCTGATCTCCCTGGATATTGACGATGACGTCCTGGTCGGAAATATCGAGCAAACCGGCGGCCTCGGCCAAGCGGTCGGTGCCGGTGGCATGATCGCGGCGGGTCATGACGCAAACGCCGCCAAATCCTGCAACGGTTTCGGCAATCCGTTCATCGTCGGTGGCAACGACCACCCGGGAAAGCAGCGGGACCCGTTGCGCGCGTTCGACCACGTGCTGGATCATCGGCTTGCCCTGAATCAGGGCCAGCGGTTTGCCTTCAAAACGATTCGACTGATAACGGGCGGGGATTACGGCTATAACTTTGGGCGTGGAAGTGCTCATCAACAATCCTGGAGGTTAAAGGCGATCGGGGCAACAATGGTTTGCATGGCTCGTGATTTTCATGATACAGTGCGGCCGATCAAAAGGCAATCAGCAAAAAATCCATCAGGTTATCTCAACGGTCGATGCAAAACCCTCCCCTTCCAGTCGTCCTGTGGGCAGCCCCGGAAGTTCCCGCTGCACAGGCAGAGGACCTGGCCCGGAAACTGGGTATCCCCTCCGTGGAAACGCAGCCCGCCGGGGGGCCGCTGCTCTGCCAACTGGGGGAACGGCTGGAGTTCCGCGTCATCGGGGATCCCGAATTGACCGGCGCCCTGTGGGTGGATTTCGATTCCGCGGCCGCCAGGCGGCGAAGCCTTCACACCGTCAGCGAACTCCTGATCCGGGCGGCAAAAATCCGGCGAATGCAAAACAATCCGCTGCTGATCGATGCCACCGCCGGCCTCGGACGGGACGCATTCCTTCTGGCCACCCATGGCTTCCGGGTGCAGATGATCGAGATCAATCCCGTGGTGGCTGCCCTGCTTGCCGATGGCCTGGACCGGGCTGGCCGGCTGCCGCACCTGCAGATGATTGCCGCCCGCATCCAACTGCGCCGGGGCAACAGCGTGGCAATATTTGCCGCCCTCGAGGAGCGGCCCGATGTGATTTACCTGGACCCGATGTTTCCCGAACGAAGCAAGAGTGCCAAGGTCAAACAGAACCTGCGTCTGCTCCAATACCTGGATGACCATGCCATTGCCCCGGAGGAATTGCTGCATGCGGCCCTGGCGGTGGACGCGAAAAAGGTGGTGATAAAACGGCCCCTCAAGGGACCGCCTCTCGCGGGGAAAAAACCTTCCTACACCCTCAAGGGCAAGGCGATTCGTTTTGATGTGTACCTGGGGACAGGGGAAGGAAGCCCCCCTTGAACACCCCGGAGGAAATCCGGGCTTGAACCAAGGAGGGGAGAAAGGAATGCAAAAGGCTGCAAGAGAGCGCCCATCCGAAAAAAGTCTTTTCGCCCGATTTCCGGATGGGCAGAAGACAGCCTTACACGGCTTTTTTCAGGGCCTTGGCGATCTTGGATTTCTGTTCCTCGGCCAGGATGATCGGCACCTGGTAGGTCAGGGTGCGCTCAAGGATGGCGGCAGAGTTGGGCAAGGCTTGAGGATCATAGATCACCCGCCGCTTGCCATGGGCATTGAAGGGCCAACCGTTGGCACAGGGGGTCTTGCCCTCCAGCAGTTGTTCCCAGTTAGGATAATAGTGCCAGCCGTTTTCGCTCCAGTTCACCGCGCCGACGCCTTCCTCCCGCAGCACCCGGTTGACCGCCCGGGCCCGATCCTTGTCGGGGAGCAGGAAGGAGATAAAAGTCGCCGAATCCCCTTCGGGATCAAGGATCTCCCGGAAGACCACACCGGGCAGCACACCGGCCGCTTCCTCAAAGAACTGCTTGTTTTTTTTCTGGGCCGCGACAATTCCATCGAGCTTTGCCAACTGGGCCAAGCCGATGGCCCCCTGGATCTCCATCATGCGGAAATTGAACCCGATGAAGGGTCGGCCCTCGCCGCCACGGCCGCCGGGATTGGGCTTGTGGTCATGACCATGGTCCTGGTACTCGGACATCCGCTGCCAAAGCGCTGGATCGCTGGTTATGCACATCCCTCCCTCGCCGGTGGTCATGGTCTTGACCGAATCAAACGAAAAGGTGCCCACGGCGCCAAAACTTCCCAGATGTTTGCCCCGCAGCCGACAGCCGGCGGCCTGGGCCGTGTCTTCAAGCACCGGAAGGTTGTGGCGGTCGGCAATCGCCTTGATCTCCTCGATCCGGGCTGGGGCCCCCATCATGTGGACCGGAATGATGGCCTTGGTCCGGGAGGTGATTTTTTTCTCCAGATCCGCGGGATCCATGTTCAGGGTCATGTCGATTTCGGTGAACACCGGAATCGCGCCGCAATCGAGAATAGCCTCCCAGGTGGCCACAAAGGTGAATCCCTGGGTGATGACCTCATCCCCGGCGCCAATCCCCAAAGCGGCCAAGGCAACCTTGAGGGCCGCGCTTCCCGAGGTCACCGCCTGGGCGTGGGCCGCCCCGGTATAGGCGGCAAAGGCCCGTTCAAACTCAAGCACCTTCCAGACGTTGTTGCGCTGGGCGGCAAACTCGTAACGAAACAGGACACCGCTGTCCAAAACTTCCAGGACCTGTGCTTTTTCTTCTGCTCCAAATATTTCAAATCCAGGCACGGATGCACCTCACGTCGTGATGGAGAACCGTTTCTTCCGGCTTCCGTTCATTGATAACTTCCTCTCAAGCGGCTTTTTCCGGCAACACATAGCCGTTGTCGATCAACCGCACCTTGCCGTCGATGTGGACCGCCAGGGCAAGCACGGTTTTTTCGTCAACGGTTGCAACCGCCTCCAAAGTGTCCGCATCGACAAATTCGGCGTAATCGATTTTCGTCCCGGGAAAGGAATGGATATAGTCCGCAAGCATCCGGGCCAAGGCGGCAACCGTCCGCTCTCCGCCTGCGGCCATTTCCCGCACCTTCCCCAATCCGGTCGAAAGACTGAGCGCCGCCGCACGGTTGGCCGGATCGAGGTAGGCATTGCGGGAACTCATGGCCAGACCGTCGGGTTCACGGACAATGGGGTGGCCGACAATCCTCACCGGCATGTTGAGGTCCTTCACCATCCGGCGGATAATGGCCAGCTGTTGAAAATCCTTTTGTCCGAACACCGCTACATCCGGCTGGACCACATTGAACAGCTTGGTGACCACCGTGGCCACCCCGGCAAAATGTACCGGACGGCTTTTCCCGCAAAGATGGGTTGAAAGCTCCTTGACCCGGACCTCGGTCTGGTATCCCGGCAGATACATCAGATCCGGGGTCGGCGCGAAAACAGCCGCCACCTGCTCCCGCCGCGCCAACTCCATATCGCGCTCGAAATCCCGGGGGTACTGATCCAGATCCTCGTTGGGGCCGAACTGGGTCGGGTTGACAAACAGACTCACCACCACCTGGTCGCACAGGCCCGCCCCCCTGCGCATCAGGCTGAGATGGCCTTCGTGAAAATAGCCCATGGTCGGCACCAGGCAGATGGTTTTGCCTTCCTTTGCCCGCGCCCGCGACCAGGTGTACATCTCCTGGGGATCACTGATGATATTCATTATTTCTTGAGTTGATTCAGTCTGGATTGCACCATCTCCCGAATCGGGTTGGACTGTCCCGGACGGGACTGGCCGCTTTCCGAATCGAGATATTTGCCGTACATGGCCACGGCATCCTCTTTCTTGCCCAACTGCTCATCAACCCGCCCCATGGCCCGATAGGCCTCGGCGGCAAAATTTTCCCGGGAGGACAGTTCGGTATAAAGTGCCAGTGCCTTGTCCAACTGGTGCTCATTTTCATACAGCACCGCCAGTTTAGCGAGCAAAAGCGGCATGAGCGGCGATTTCGCCGCCAAACCGCTCCTTATCGATTCCAGCTCCTTGATCGCCGCGTCAGCCTGTCCCGCCTGCCGGGTGAGCGCCGCCAATTCCACCTTGGCCCAAAGCGCCGAGTCGGTGGATCCATAGTTCG
>JBFWIP010000002.1:0-74997 GCA_050255935.1 Desulfobulbus sp. | reverse complement strand
GCTTGCCGATGTAATCCGGGGCGTCCAGTTCAAGGATGGGGAACCTGTCACCCCTTTAAGAGAAAGCGAACTCAACAGGGCCGTCGCCTGAGAGCTATTCCTAAACACCAGACTTGACTATAACTCTGATCCATACCCTATTGGCTGTAGATATTTCCGAGCATGTGTCTTTTGAGCAAACCAGTCGTGGAGAACAGGATGCCGCCCAAACAACGCTCACCTCAATTTGAACCCCAGGAAAACGGAGTGCTTGCTCAAATAGTCAATAACAGCCCGGTGGCAACCTTTGTCATCGACGCTGACCACCGAATTCTCCATTGGAACCGGGCCTGCGAAATGGTAACCGGAGTTGGAGCGCAACAGTTAGTCGGCACCACCCAGCCATGGAAGGCTTTTTATCCCAAGGAACGGCCGGTCATGGCCGATCTGATCGTGGATGGGCAAATCGACCAGATCAGCACCTTCTATGCGGAAAAGTATCGTCCCTCTCTCATCATCGAAGGCGCCTGGGAAGCAGAGGACTTTTTCCCCCAGTTTCCCGGAGGCGGCAAATGGTTGGCCTTTACCGCAACAGCCATCAAGGATGAGGAAAGTGGAATTATTATCGGTGCCATCGAGACCTTGCGTGATGTCACCGCCCAGAAGAACTATCAAGCACAACTTGAGCACCAGGCCAACTATGACGCGCTCACTGGCTTGGCCAATCGACACCTCCTGCATACCCGTCTTGACCAGGCCATTGCCCAGGCACAGCGTGAAGAATTTCTTCTTGCCGTCCTTTTCCTTGATCTCGACAATTTCAAGCAGGTCAACGACACCCTTGGTCATGATGCCGGCGACGAGGTGATCCGGGAATTTGGTCGACGCCTCAAGGCTTCGGTACGTGATCTCGACACAGTGGCCCGGATCGCCGGCGACGAATATGTTATCCTCCTGTATGCTCCGCAAAGTGTCGGCCATGTGACCAATGTGGTTCGGCGCTTGATCGATCACATCGGCCACAAGCTCACGGTGTTCGATCGTGAAATTTACATCGGCAGCAGCGTCGGCATTGCTCTTTTCCCAAAAGATGGCGAGGACACGGAAACGCTGTTGAAAAACGCCGACACCGCCATGTACCGTGCAAAACAGTACGACAAGGGTGGTTTCCGCTATTATACCGAGGATCTGAATCGGGATGCCTTGCAGTGGCTGGAACTGAAACAGGAACTCCATTATGCCCTCACATCGGGCCAACTGGAACTCTACTATCAGCCCCAGTACAGCATCCAGGACAAGCGCATCACCGGCGCTGAAGCCCTGCTCCGTTGGAACCACCCCACCCGCGGTGTCCTCCTTCCGGATGTATTCATCCCTCTGGCCGAGGAAACCGGGTTGATCATCCCTATCGGTAACTGGGTCATCAACACCGCTATTGCCGATGCCCAGCAGTGGAAAGACGCCTATGGCTCCCAACTCCGGCTGTCCGTGAACATCTCCGCCCGCCAGTTTCGCTATCAGGAGTTGGTGGAATTGCTGGAGCGTGTCATTGCCCAAACCGGCTTTCATCCACTCAATCTCGAACTCGAGCTCACCGAGAGCCTGGTGATGAATAACCCGGAAAAAGCCAATGAATTGCTTCTTCAATTAAAGGAGAAAGGGTTTTCGCTGGCCATGGATGATTTCGGCACTGGGTATTCGAGCCTTGCCTACCTCCGTCTTTTTCCCTTTGACATGATCAAGATCGATCAGTCGTTTATCCGCGAATTGGGGAATAACCAAGAGGCAGAGGCCATAGTACGCGCCATGCTGCAACTGGCCAAGGCGCTGAAATTGCGTATTGTGGCCGAAGGTGTTGAGACCCAGGAACAGCGGCAGTTTCTCGAAGACGAGGATTGTGACGAGATCCAGGGGTTCTGGTTCAGCCGTCCCCTCCGGGCATCCGATTTCCTTAAACTCCTACAAGCCCAGGCCTGACTTTCTCCGTCAGCAACCAAAAAGGGGAGGAGGCATCACTTGCCCCCTCCCCTTTTTCTTTCCCAACTCTCCAGCCCGATTGCGAGTTGGGCGCACAAGACGCTCTTATTGTATGGCAGCGGCCTTGCGTAAAATGGAATATACGGCCTGCTCCATGGCCTGATTAAAGGCATTTGGCTTATCGAGCATAAGGAAATGATCGCCACCGGGGACGACGATACTCTCAAAGGATTGAATATGGCGACGATTGGCCTCAAGATCAACCGGCCAGAGATCACCATTGACGCAGATCACCGGCACCTTGATCTTATCAAAAACCCGGGCGACACGGCCACTCACGTACTCATGGAGATAGGCCTCCATGGCCTCAAAAGCAATAGAGGGCGGAGCCGAAGACATATCATCCAACACCCATTGCCGAACTGCGGGATCGGTATCGGGCCGAAACATGGTTTCGACAAAGGCTCGGCTTTCACCACGGAAGTTATCGATCATCGGGGCAAGCATTGCCTCAGCTTCCTGACGGCTGAGCGGATACTCAACATTCTCCAGAGTATCAACCCCGATCAGACCAATAACCCGATCCGGCATCATCAGGGCGGCCTGGGCCACAATCTCGCCTCCCATGGAATGACCGATGAGGATGACAGTCTTACTGCCAACGGCCTCGGTTACCGCGCGCACATCCTCTGCAAAGGAGTGCATACTGTAACACCGACGGGTCATCCCGGATTGACCGTGACCGGCGAGATCAAGGACCACCACCCGATATTTCTTGGCGAACTGATCAACCTGCAGCCGCCAATAGCGCGAGTCGCAACTCCAGCCATGAACAAACACCAAGGTGGGCTCTCCTGTTCCATACACCTCATAGGAAATGGGTGTGTTATCCCGGGAGAGCACAACCTGCGGCAAGTTGGGGGCGGCCGCCGCAGGCATGGCCATTGCCAGGATCAGCAGCAATCCCATGCATCCTGCAAACAGCTGTCCCCACCACATTGTTCTTTTGATCCGTTCTTTCCTGATCATTGTTTGCTCCTGTATGATTTTGAATAAAGCCACAAACGGGGGCCCTCTACCAATCTTGATGGCGTCATAAAAACTTCGATCTACTGCATCGCAACATTTTTCCCGATACTGGACAAACCATAGAGATGCCTTCGCGTCGGTGAGAACGCCACTCTTTGTGTATCTATTTTTTACGCAGCCATCGCTTAGAATGTAATGGGCTCTTTACGGGCCCGACAATCTTCTCAGCTTCGATGTTCCGCCAAGGCGAGCCGAATCCCCAGCCCGATAAAAATCGAACCGAGAACACGATCGAGCCAAAGAGATGCTCTCGGATGCCCCCTGAAATAGCTGGCAGTACGAGATGCGGCCAATACGAAGGAAGAATCCACCACAATGGCAACGCCAATCACCAGCAATCCCAAAACCAACAACTGCAGCGAGACCGCGCCATGCCCGGGACGAACGAACTGGGGTAGAAAAGCCATGAAAAAAATCGCCACCTTGGGATTGAGCACATCCACCAGGACCCCCTGACGGAAGGCCTGCCAGGGTAGGATCATCTTGGTTTCCCGGGTTTTGAGATCAAACTTTGTCCCCCCGGAACGCAAGGCCTGGATGCCCAAGTAGAAGAGGTAGCAAGCGCCGACGTACTTAACCGCCGCAAAGGCAAAGGCAGAGGTGGCGAGAATCGCCGATAGGCCAAAAGCCGCCGCGGCCACGTGAACCAAGGCTCCCGTGGAAACGCCAGCAGCCGAGGCAAGGCCGATCCGGGTCCCCTGGGCCACGGTCCGAGAAAGGACGTACATCAGGTCGGGACCGGGAGCAAGGTTCAGGGCCAGTGCCGCCGAAAAAAACACACACCAATAGCTGACATCGTTCATTCTGTTTCCCTTTCAGTTTGCGCACTTTGTAAAGCGCGGATACTCCCTATCCAGGGCTCATATCTTTTGCCGTAAACAACCTCGACCTCGTAACGCGGGAGTCTACCATCAACGCTCTCCCGATGATTCTCTTGGAGAATGCGATCAAGCTGTTGCCGCTGCTTCAATGGTAGATGCAACTTAGAAGGCCGTAAGCCGCGAATAATCCCCCGAGCCCAAAGACGGCCATTTTCTTTTTGGTAGTATAAGCCTACAAGAGCACTGGTGACAATATAACGGGTCGGATCGTTATATTGTTTGTGCAATTGGGCCGCGTCCTGGCCTGCATCGACCACAAAAAGTCGGGATCGTTCCACCTCTTCGGCTCGGATTCGTTTTTTAGCCTGAAAACGGTTGGAAGTTCCTGATTTATCCCCCGGGTTATTGCGAAGCTCTGCCTCTATCTCGGCCAAGGCGCGTTCTGCCCTGCGAACAGCCTCATGGTGGGCGGGCCCGCTGTATTCAAGCACTAAAAAGACCTCTCGATCCAAGGCCGGTTTTGCCCGACGGTCGTCAAGGGGAAGTCCGTTGGCAAAAACAAAACCCAACTCTTCAAGTTTCTTGCCGCTCAACCAGGATGGGGAACTATCATCAACCGCGTTTTCCTTCCGCCCCAGATTGCGCCAACGAATGCGCAGATCCACCCCACTGTTTTCCAGAGCCAACCACTTGACCACGGGCAGTTCCCGTTCGCTCAACCACAACCGGGTAATCGGGGTTTGCGTCTGATTGTCGGCCACTCGAGAGAGGACCAAAGAGTTCACCGCCGCCAGCAGTATAAAGGCGGCTGCAAAGAGGAGGTACGTCACCAACGGCTTTTTCATAGAACGGCCTCCGCTTTGCGGCGGATGGAAACATTCCGCATCCGTTTAAGAATCAGCAGCATGAGGATGGCCGTCAAGCCGACAAGGAGAAAAAACTGGTACTTGGGCAACCACGCCCACCACCAGTCGTAAAACTTGGTGTAGAGGAGTAAGGTGAAAAAGCAGTTGGCCGTATTGACCACCTCGGGCCAGCCCTGAAAAACCCCCAACCCGATCATGGCCCCGGCAACGGCAAAGCCCACCACCTGGTAAAACATCTCCACCATATCCGGTTCATATTCAAGATAGCTGATCTGACCCCAGTTAGAGAGCACCAGCACCGGCAGAAAAAAAAGTAACAGGGCAAAGACCCGATACAGTGCTGCAAACCCGGGATACCAGCGATGGGGGATGATCGAGATCAAAAACAAGAGCAGTGCTGCAGGGAAAAAAGTTTCGGGCCGCTCGCCGAAAGATATCCAGTAACAACCGTTCCAGGTCGCGGTCTGGGCGGAGAGGAATCCGGCAAGGCTCAAGATAGCCATGGCAAGCATGAATCGACTCTGCGCACTGTAGGCCAGGAAGAGGGCAAAGATGCCCCAAACCAGCATCGCTTGCGGACTGGGGGCGATATTAAAGATCTGGCCGAGCATGGACAGATCGAGCACGAAGCAGACAAAGGTTATCAGGGCAAAGAGTTTGGCGAAATAGCCCGACTTTTCCAACCGAGCGGCCCCCACGGTCAGCACCAGAGCAACAAAAGGCATGGAGACCAGTGTCGTTACCTGGGTCTTGATATCGAGCAGGCCCCAGTATTGGAAGTAAAAGAAAAAAATCGAGGCAGCGAGAGCCATGGCCCCTATGGATGAGGTGATCCCCATCCCGAGACTGAACTGTTTTTGCCGACTGCTGGTATCGATATCAAAGCCAGCAGCCAGTCGGGCCAGCAGGCGATGGTGATAGCGATGGACCTCCTGTTCCTGGATTGGATCGAGCATCAATACCTGCTCCTGACGCAGGGTATCCAATTCGGTGCGAAACGCGGTTATCTGATCTGCCCGTTGCTGTGCCTCTATTTTGGATCCGATTTGCATGCACCCTCCTCGTGCGGTTGGGCCATGGCCGCTATTCTTGTAAAAAACGTTGCAGAGCTTGCGATATATGCTCGATCTGCTGAGGGCAGACCGAATGCTCCATGGGATAGGTTCGAAATTCCACCGAATAATGACGCTCTTTCAAAAACTCGGCCGCACGGATGCCAAGTGCCTGGGGAACCACCGGATCATAAACGCCGTGGTGAATCTCGATCGGCAGGTTTTGGTTGGCCCCGCTTAGTGTGACGGAATCGCTGGTGGCAAAGTAAGTCGACATGGCGATCAACCCCGCCAATGATTGGGGATAGCTGAGACCGACCTGGTAGGCCACGGCCCCGCCTTGGGAAAATCCGGCCAGAACAATACGCCGACTGTCAATACCGCGTTCCAGTTCACGATCGATAAAACGACCGATTGCCGTAGCTGAATGCAGTAACTGGTCAGTGTCGACCTGACGGTCAATATCCATCACCAGAATATCGAACCAGGCCGGCATCACATAGCCGTTATTCACCGTCACCGGTATTGAAGGAGCATGGGGAAAGATAAAACGAATGCCCAACTCCGGCGGCAGGTTCAGTTCCGGGACAATCGGGGCAAAATCATTACCGTCGGCACCCAAACCATGGAGCCAGATCACGGTGGCATCTGGGTTGGGCCGGGTCTCTTGTTCAATGGCGGGTAAAAGCTTCATGGGAACCTCCACAGCAAGGGATGGAAGGGAAACGGACGGTGAATCTGGTGGCACTATAGCATGACTGCCTGCAAATGCCCACCAATGAACCGAAGGAAAACAAGAGGTTGCAATGTGAAAGACGACAATCAGCCAAAATCTGGTTCAAACTTATATCCCACCCCGTAAACCGAGCGGATCATATCACATCCGGGAGAGACCTGTTCCATTTTTCGCCTCAATTTCTTGATATGGCTGTCGATGGTCCGATCATTAACAATCCGCTGGTCGGGATAGATGCTCTCCATCAACTGATCCCGGCTGTAAATCCGGCCTGGCCGATTAACAAGAAAAAAAAGCAGGTTAAATTCCACTGCGGTGAGATCCAGCAAACGGCCATCAAGCCGAACCCGCATTGCCGGCTCATCGATGACCAGGCCCGATGGAGCCGATGTCGTCCCCATGGTACGGCGCAATACCGCCTTGACCCGGGCAACCACCTCCCGTGGACTATACGGTTTGCAAATATAATCATCCGCACCCAGTTCTAACCCGAGCAAACGATCGATCTCCTCGACCCGCGCGGTGACCATGATAATAGGCACTGACGAAAACCCTCGAATATCCTTGCAGATTTCCATACCGGCCCTACCGGGCAGCATCAGATCCAGAAGGATCAAATCCGGAGGCTCCTGACGCACATGGGCAGCCACGCCGCTCCCTTCCGCGAGCCAGTGGCTTGTCATGCCGCTCGCACTCAGGTAATCGACCAGCAGGGAGGCCAGACGCTCTTCATCTTCAACAATGAGAATATGTGGCATACGCTAATTTTATCCGTTTTTCGGTAGTTCAATGGTAATTTGTAGTCCACCCAGCTCAGAAGCAGATGCCCCGATATGACCGCCATGCGCCTCAACAATGGATTTACACAAGGCCAGTCCCAATCCGGCACCACCACGGGCCCGATTGCGCGAGCCCTCCACCCGGTACAACCGATCAAAAAGCCGTTCCAGAGACTGGGGCGGCACCCCTGGCGCGGAGTCCGAGAATTTGAGGAGGTAAGATTCCTTGCTCGCATGCAGGACCACCTCAAGGCGACCACCGGTATCGGTGTAGCGCAGGGTGTTTTGCAACAGATTGGCCAGCAGTTGCCGCAACCGCTCACCATCGCCCAAGAACCCCAAACCAGATACCGGGCCGGAATAGTGCAAAGCGAGATTGCGGGCTGTGAACTGTTTGCGCGAGGATTCCACGGTCTGCGCCACCAACTGAGCCCAGTCCAGTTCGGTTTTGCGGTAGGTCAGGGCACCGATATCGGCCAGGGACAATTCGTAAAGATCTTCCACCAGACGGCTGAGGTGCAGAATTTCGGCATGCAGAACTCCCATGGTCTCCAAATTCAAGGGCCGGACCCGATCCTGCACCGCCTCCACCTCGCCCCGAAGCACTGCCAGGGGAGTGCGCAGCTCATGGGAGATATCCGCCACCCAGCGTCGACGCAGTTGTTCGTTACGCTCCAGGGTTTGCGCCAACTGATTAAAATCTCGTGCCAGCTGGCCCAACTCATCGCCACTGCCCGTGGGCACGCGGATATCGTATTTCCCTGAGGCCAGGCGATTGGTAGCCTTGGCCAGTGTCATAATTCTCCGAACCATCCGCCCCGCCAGGGGGATGGACAACAACGCCGCCCCGGCGGCAATACAAAGCGCGGTGAGAAACAAGGCCTGATGTTGCTCGCTGACAAAATGACGGAGGCGCAAATCATTGAGAATACGCGGTGGCAACAACCCCAGAGAGCCGATCTTTTTTCCCGCAACCAGGAGCGGTTGTAAATAGGGCTGTGTTTTCCAGGGGCCTGATTTACCTTGCAGTTGATTATTTTTGTTATCAAAAAGCAGAACCCGCCGCTCAAAATCACGGGGGTGGGGATTGAGGGGAGGAGGGGGCGATATCTCCAAGTCAAGAGAGGGGCCATGTCTCTCGATAAGATTGCCCAAACGACGGTGGTGTTTCTCATCCTTATCTTTATCATGGTCGTCCCGATGATGGCGGAAATCAGTCGGTCCGGAATCCTCGGTGCCATCAATCAGCACCGTCCACGCGGTTGCCTCCTTGTTCAAAAAATCCCAGCTTCCACTGATCGCATACAGGCTTTGCAGGCTCTGAGCCAACTCCTGCAATCGTTCCTTTTCCACTCCCTGGATATAGCGAAAGGCTCCTCGCTCAAAACTCATCCTGGTGATC
Organism: Desulfobulbus sp.; assembly: GCA_050255935.1. Taxonomy (GTDB): domain Bacteria; phylum Desulfobacterota; class Desulfobulbia; order Desulfobulbales; family Desulfobulbaceae; genus Desulfobulbus. Next base: position 66,296 of record JBFWIP010000002.1, on the reverse strand, counting down.
ACGAACATGCTGATGATGACGCAGCAGGTCGCAGCAAAAAAGGCAAAAAACAATCGGTAACGAATACCAAGGCGCAATGAAAAACGCATAATAATTCCTCCTGCTCTTCTCCCTACCACATCAGAGGACGCTGATTCCACTTTCGTTGTTGCATCGGCCTTAATTTCCTTTTTTCCTCCACATTTTTTACAAAATCACAGGATATATTCTCCCCAATGAACACAAAAACAAACTTTTTCCCGAGCTCATCTCAACCAAAGAAGATCCATGAAAGCCAAACAACTGATTCCCTTCTTATCAATCACCGGCCTGCTGGTTTCGGCACCGGTGGTCGTTCCGGCCTTTGCCAGCACCATCGATACGCCCCCAGAACATCATGGACATCGTTCGGGGCCACCCCCAGAATTCTTTGAGGCCTGCAAAAATAAAGCGGCCGGTGATACCATCAGCCTCGAAACCCCTCGGGGGGACCAGTTAGAGGCTGTCTGTGAACAAAAAGGGAACCAGTTGGTTGCCCGTCCACTGAACCCGCCGTCGCCCCCACCGCCAGAGAAAAACCAGGAACAGCCCCCGGAAAAAGAGTAACAAAAACCACTCTGATTAAACGGAGGCCAGTGGCTATCAAATCGCACCTTGCCTCTGTTTCATTTCTGGGCAAGATCCCATCAACCGTGATACCAATCTTTTCCTTCAGGAGGAAGGCATGAACGACAACACGACTTCAAGTCCACCGACCAATAACCCCACAAAAAAACAGAACCTCTCCCGCAAGTGGGTCACACCTTTTACCCTGGGCGCCTTTCTCCTTTCGGCCATTACCGGTATCCTGCTCTTTTTCAAAGTCCACATCGGCCTGATCAAACCGACCCATGAGTGGCTCAGTTGGCTGCTGGTGATCGCGGCCGGGCTCCATATCGCCCTCAACTATGGCCCATTATTGAAGACCCTGACTCAACCGCTGGGCAAAGTCCTGATGGTGATCTTTGCTCTTCTCATAGGGGTGAGTTTTCTCCCCCTGGGTGATCAACAGGAGCGCGGAAGAGACCACGGACGACATGCCTCATACGGCCAAAAACAACACCACGGTTGGGACCATTAATCGGCCGATTCGGGCCATCGGTTGGCAGCTGTTTACAAAAGTTAACCGGAAAACAGCGCGCCAACCCTAGGCATGTGGTTTATTCTGTCCTATTGTGTGGACGATTTCTTGCCTTTTCTCCGGGGAATAAACACCCTCCTTTTCAGATAACGACCAGGATGGTCACCAATTTTTGTCATTGACGACTTCAAGCGATGCAGAAAATGAAAAAAAAATCACGTTGGCGCTGGCTCTTGACGCTCGCCTTGCTGGTACTGGTCGCTGCCGGTTCCATCTGGTATTTTTTCAGTGGCGACAAGCAACCGGGCACCATGACCACCCCGGTTACCCACGGCAATATTGAAACCACGGTTCTGGCGAGTGGCGAGATTGAGGCCGACAACCTGGTGAGTGTCGGCGCCCAGGTTTCCGGGCAGCTGAAATCACTTAAGGTTGAGCTTGGTGACACAGTCAGGGCTGGGCAACTGGTTGCGGAAATCGATTCCCTGCCGCAGCAAAACACACTGCGCACCAAAAAGGCGGGGTTGGATGCAATCCAAGCGGAAAAAATAGCCAAGGAGGCCTCGCTGGCCCTGGCCGAACTCACCTATAAACGCCAACGACAGATGCTCAAAGGTGACGCCTCCTCCCGTGAAGATTTCGAAACCGCCGAGGCTAACCTCAAAGTCCTGCAGGCAGAGATCGAATCGCTCAATGCCCAGATAGAGCAGGCCCGTATCGCGGTGGACACCGCCAAGATCGATCTGGGCTATACGAAGATCACCTCGCCGATCAACGGGGTAGTCGTGGCCATCGTTACCAAGGAAGGCCAGACCGTCAACGCCAACCAGACCACGCCCACCATTATCAAAGTGGCCAATCTGGAGCGGGTGACGGTGAAGGTGGAGATTAGCGAGGCCGATGTGGTCAAGGTCAAGCCGGGCCAACGGGTCTACTTCACCATTCTCGGCGAACCGGACAAGCAGATCCCGGCGGAACTCAAATCAATCGAACCGGCACCGCAATCAATAGCCACCGAAAGTAGTTCCAGTTCATCGAATTCATCCTCTTCCACGAGTTCCAGTACGGCCATCTACTACATGGGGGTACTCGACGTGCCCAACCCGGACGGTAGGCTGCGCATCTCCATGACCACTCAGGTCAACATCGTCCTTGCCGAAGCCAAAGAGGCCCTGATTATTCCCTCGGCAGCGCTGGGGAACAAGGACCGCCAGGGCCGATACCTGGTGCAGGTGGCCGACGGGCCGGAGCAGACCCATGAACAGTGGATCAAGATCGGGCTCAACAATAATGTCCAGGCCGAGGTACTTGAGGGGCTAAGCGAAGGTCAACGGGTGGTGATCGGTGATAAGACCGCAGCCACAACCACGTCCTCATCCGGCATGCGCAGGCACGGGCCGCCTCCAGGGATGCTGTAATGACGACAAAGGCAACACCACTGATTCAGCTCGAGAACGTCTACCGCGACTATCCCTCCGGGGACGAGATGCTGACCGTACTCAACACCATCAACCTGACCATTGAGGCGGGGGAGATGGTTGCTATTGTCGGCACTTCGGGCTCGGGCAAGTCGACCCTGATGAACATTATCGGCTGCCTGGACAGGCCCAGTCGGGGGGTATATCGTGTCAACGGTCAGGAGACCGGCACCCTGGAGCCCGACGAACTGGCTTATCTCCGCCGGGAATATTTCGGATTCATTTTCCAGCGTTATCATTTGCTCAACAACCTCAATGCCCTCGCCAACGTCGAAATACCTGCGGTTTACGCGGGGATGGACAGCAACGCCCGTTTGGAAAGGGCCGAGAAACTCCTGAGCCGACTCAACATGGCCGATCGCCTGGAGCATGTCCCAGGGCAATTGTCCGGTGGCCAGCAGCAGCGGGTTTCCATTGCCCGGGCACTGATGAACGGCGGCTCGGTGATCCTTGCCGACGAACCCACCGGAGCACTCGACACCAACAGCGGCAACGAAGTAATCAAGGTCCTCAAGGAGCTCAATCAGGACGGACATACGGTAATTCTGGTCACCCACGATATGCAGGTGGCTCAGCATGCCGACCGGATCATCGAGTTGCGCGACGGGGTGATTACAGGTGATCGTCAGGTCAAACCGAATACAGAAAGAGCTACCCTGGCCACACCACAGGCCGCTGTCGTCCCGGCCTGGCGTGCCCAGTGGGGTCGGTTTGCCGAGGCTTTCCACATGGCGGTTCTCGCTATGGCTTCGCACCGACTCCGCACTCTCCTGACCATGCTCGGCATCATCATCGGCATTGCCTCGGTGGTTTCGGTGGTGGCGCTCGGGGAAGGGTCCCGACAACGAATCCTTAAAGATATCAGTTCGATGGGAACCAACACCATCAACATTTATCCGGGCAAAGATTTCGGTGACATGCGTTCTGGCAAGGTCCAAACACTGATTCCCCGCGATGCCGACGCCCTAGCCCAACAGCCCTACGTGGACACGACCACCCCCATGGTCACCAAGTCGGTCACCCTGCTCTATCGAAACATCAGCGTCACCGCCCAGGTCAACGGCGTGGGCGAAGATTATTTCCGGGTCAAGGGGGTCGAGTTGGCCGAGGGCCAGCGATTTGACGACACCAGTGTCCGTGGCAGTGCCCAAGATGTGGTCATTGATGATAATACAAAAAAATCCCTGTTTTCCGACCACCCCGGGCCGGTGCTTGGCCAGGTGATCATGCTCGGCACCGTTCCCTGTCGCATTATCGGCGTAACCAAAAAAAAAGATAGCAACTTCGGCGACACCGACAGCCTTAACGTCTGGGTGCCCTATACCACCGCCATGACCCGCCTCACCGGCCAACAATACCTAAAATCGATCATTGTACGGGTGGCGGATGATGTGAGCACCAATGTGGCGGAACAAAGTGCGGTCAAGCTGCTGACCCAGCGCCATGGCACCAAGGACTTTTTCGTGTCCAATTTGGATGCCATCCGCCAGACCATTGAAAAAACCACCCAGACCATGACCCTGCTCATCTCCTCCATTGCCCTGATTTCCCTGGTGGTCGGCGGTATCGGGGTCATGAACATTATGCTGGTTTCGGTGACCGAACGGACCCAGGAGATCGGGGTACGCATGGCCGTGGGTGCCCGTCACAGCGACATCATGCAGCAGTTTCTTATTGAGGCGATCCTGGTTTGCCTGCTCGGTGGTTTACTCGGCGTAAGCCTGGCTTTGGGAGTCGGTCTGGCGGTGAAGTTATCCGGCATTGATTTCAAAATGATCTACTCCACCAGCGCCATAATTTCTGCCTTTCTCTGCTCCACCTTTATCGGTGTACTGTTCGGATTCCTTCCGGCCCGCAATGCTGCCCGCCTGGACCCGGTGGTCGCCTTGGCCAGGGAGTAACTCATGGTTAAAACGAAATATGCCCTGCCCTTTCTCGCCTGTCTGGGGTTGATGCTTGGCGGTTGCAGCCAGCACAGCACCTACACCAGACCCAAGCTTGATGTACCCCAAAACTGGAGTCAAGCCTTAGATACACGGTCGGCAGGCGTAGATCACTGGTGGAGGCGGTTTGACGATGCCGACCTTAACCAGCTGATTGACGAGGTTCTTGCGCACAATAGCGATCTGGCAGTTGCAGCCCTGCAACTGCGCAAGGCCCGACTCCAAGCGGAACTGGCTGAAAGTGACCGCTTACCCAGCCTATCTGTTCAGGGAAGTGGGCAGATCAGTCGCAGTCTTGGTTCCGCAAGCAACGAAAACCGCAGCTTCAGCGCATCGGGTGTGGTCAGCTATGATATTGATCTGTGGGACAAACTTGGCAGCACAGCCGATGCGGCCCGCTGGGAAGCCGTGGCCACCGAACAGGATCGGCAAAGCACCGCCCTTTCCCTTGTTGCCACCACGGCATCGCTGTACTGGCAGATCGGTTATCTCAACCAGCGCCTGAGTTTAAGCCAAGCCAGCATCGAATACGCCCAACAAACCCTGAACCTGGTGCGGGTACAAAAAGCGGCCGGGGCCGCCAGTAAACTGGAGATTTTGGAGGCTGAAGGCAGCCTGGCCAACCAGGAGGCGAGCCACACCCAACTGGTGCAGCAACAGGTTGAAACAAGAAATGCGCTGGCCATATTATTAGGTGGGCCACCGCGCTCATTGCCAATTCAAGAGCTCCAGAGTCTGCAAAAGGTGACATTCCCGGGAATCGATGCCGGCATGCCGGCACAACTGCTTGCAAGACGTCCGGATCTGCGGGCCGCGGAAGCCCGCCTTCGCTCGAGCCTGGCCGAAACCGACGCGACGCGGGCCAGTTACTATCCAAGCATCAATCTCAGCGGTGTCTATGGCGGCACCAGTGATCAACTCGCACGCCTGCTTAGCAATCCCATCGCCACCCTTGGAGCTGATTTAGCCCTACCCTTTGTGCAATGGCGGGATATGCAGCGCAACATCAAAATTTCGGAAACCGATTATCAACAGGCCATCATCGAATTTCGCCAGAACCTCTATACGGCTTTAAGTGAGGTGGAGAATGGACTTTCTGCCCGAAAACAGTACCGTTTGCAGGCAGAAAAACTGGAAGCAACCCTGGAGGCAGCCCTTCAAACCGAGGCCATCTACCGCCTTCGATATACGTCTGGAGCCGCCACTTTGCAAGACTGGTTGGATGCACAGGAAAATCGGCGACAGGCGGAAATCAACCTGGCGGAAAACCGTAACAACCAACTGCAAAACCACATCAATCTGGTTAAGGCACTGGGAGGCGATTTGACTCTGGAGCAGGACGGCACCAAACCCGGAAAAGGCTGAAAAAAATCTTCACAAAAAAATAAAAAAAGGCCTGTTACCGAACTTCATCTCTGAAGATGGTAACAGGCCGAGTTGCAAAAATTCTACCTAAACATGGAGATTTAACACGGATTCCCTTATCAGTTCAGGCGGTGTCATTTTTATTTTTTTGGGCGTTTCTGTCCAGTTGGCACAAAATATTCTTGAGCAATACGGGTTAGCCAACCATCTGTTGGATGCGCTGTTCTATTTCAGCGCGCGGCACTGCACCAACCAGCTGATCCACCACCTTGCCATTCTGGATGAAAAGCAGGGTCGGCACGCCGCGAATCTGGAAGCGGGCCGCAGTCATCTGCTGGGTGGAAGTATCGAGCTTGAAGACCAGCAACCGACCGGAATACTCCTGGGCCAGGGTTTCAACGACTGGTGCAATCATTTTACAGGGCCCGCAGGTGGGTGAATAAAAGTCGAGCAGAACCGGCAATTTGGACTGCTCTACCTGAGCATGAAAGGCCGCATCGGTCAGACCATTAACCTTTCCGGAAACAGGCACGCCGGCAAGGGCATTTCCACACTTCCCGCATTTAGGGGTCAGATGCTGTTTATCCTCAGGAATTCTGTTCTTTGCCCCGCATTCAGGGCAGACAATCACCGTATTCATAGTCACCTCAGACATAAATTGTTTTTCACTTAAGTACATTGCCGGGAGCCGACATTGCACTCACGGGATATTGATGGCTTCGTAAAAAGTAAAAAAAGCAAAGAACTGCTCCTCGTGAAAACAGTATGTTACGAAGCGCGAAACATCGTTTCCGTATTTTTTACAAGAGCGACAATATTGGCCATAAACATACTCTATAAGAATAAGAACCCGACTCCTGTTTGACCAGCGTCGTGGCCTGGATTGCTTGCCAGGAATGACGATTTCCTTCGCTTGGCCGAAGCGCCCGCCCCAAACAATCCCAAAAATTGAGTAGCGGCTATTTCACCCGAACTGCTTTGAATTGCGCTCGATAGATGACATCCGTGGATGTCCCGGTATAACTCCTCCCGCTTCCTGCAAGGGAACCAACGAGTTCGTTCCCCCGCTGCTCAACCTCAACCTCTGCTCCGACAGTAAATCCAAACATTTCCGAGGCTCCCCAGGCACTACGAAGAACGTCCTTCATTAAATTGGAAGCCTGGTCGGCAGAAACATTCGGCCCAGAAAAACCGTTGACCTTAGCCGCTTCCGCTCCATGGTTTTGGGTAAGGTTAACCGAAAAGCGAGCATCTTGCGCGGAAACCGACAGGTACTGCAGTGTCACCGGTCCCTGGGACGTATTGACACGAACCGCACTGCTCAGGTACACATTCCCCACCTGATCCGCCTCCCCGGTACCGACAAACACATGAAAGGGATTTTGTTCACCCGCTATTGGCGGACTTAACTCTAATGAAATCGGTAAGTTGAAGGCAACGCCATGGACCTCTCCCGATATTTCTCCCTGCCACCGACTCGGGACAGGGATTTGCGCCCACAACTCTGTCACGGTTAAGGGGCCAGCCCAAATCATAAGAAAAAACAAACAAAATAACCGGAAATACCTAACCTGAATTTGTCGCATCCCTTCCTCCTTTAAGCTGTATGTCCACGCATTCAAGAGCAGCTACGACTCCACTTTATTGTCTATTATTTTCAAACTATTGGCGACTTCCACTAGATTAAGGTCCGGATCGCGAAAATAGAGGGAAAGAATCGACCCCATTGCTCCGGTTCGCCTGACCGGCCCTTCGATAATATCCACACCGCATTTCCGTAAGTGATTTGCCACCTCGGTTAATGGGGTCGAAGTAATGAAGCATAAATCGGCCGAACCGGGAGTCGGCAGTTGCGCCTTTGGTTCAAACTCATGACCGAACTGGTGCAGGTTAATTTTTTGCGCACCGAAAAAAAGTGCCTTACGTCCACCAGCAAACACGATCATCTGCATGCCCAGAACCTGCTCATAGAACGCTGCTGTCTTCTCAACATCAACGACAGTGAGGACCAAATGATCAAGTGCATCGACCTGCATGGGAATTCCCTGTCAAAAGCTCAAAAGTTCGATATCCGGTAAATTATCGAAGACCTGCTCGACCGTGGCCATGGTAGTGAGGATATCAACCACCACCGGATGCGGTTTCGGCCAAATCTCCGGCAAATCACGCTCCTGGGGTTCGTTCATGGCAAAGGCCAAGTTTTCAAGCGGCGGAGTAAATTCGGCCTGCACGCCGAATTTGTTGCCCCTGGGATCTATTCGGTACCAGCCGTAAGCCTGGAGATAAACCGCATTCAACCCGTGTAGGCAATACGGCGGGCCCCCCGATCCGACTGATAGTCGTTGGTAACACAGGCCTGCGGGAATGTCGTTGGCCCGGAGAAGCGCTGCCAGAAGATGGCTTTTTGCGTAACAGTAGCCGGTTTGGTGGAGTAGTACCTCCGAGGCCTTACAGGTTACGGGATTTTTTTGGTGATCCCAACTGTGAAGGATGCAATCGCGGACAAACAGGTAGCAGCGCCGGGCAACCTCCTCATCGGTTTCGGCCCCCTGAGCAAGCTCTTTTGCCTTGGCAAGAACATCCGTCTGCTGCCAGTCGATATACTCGCTGGTCTCAAGGTAAGACGTCAAGAATAATGGAGTAAAATTGGAGTCTTGGTTTTGAGCCACTTTATCAATCTCCCGCATTGCAACAAAAAAAAAGATACCGGGCTAATGACCATCACAGGGTGGGACAGGATCAAACTAATGCTTAAAATAGTTGTACAGGTGATGTCAACCCGATATCCCCTTTGTTCATGAGGTGAATGTATGGATACCTTCAGCAAGAAAGACCTGATATTTGACTATTCCTGGTCCGAATACGATAAAAATGACCCGAAAGTTTCAGGGGTTCCCGACACCACAGTGTTCAATAAAAATGAGGGCGAGGAAGTTGTCTATCTCATTAACTACCTGAGTGAGCACTTGGCTTGGAGCGTGGAAGAATTTGGCGCTAGGGTGGAAAAAATGCTCCACGAGCATCTCCCTAAAGGTGCAATCAGCCAAAAGGACACGATTGGATGGATTAAAGAAAACTGGAAAACACCGGTACCGGAAAATACTTGAAGAACAAGATATCCACTGGAGGCCTGAGGCACTATTAGAACTGGCGAACAAAGAGGCCCCAATATAAAAGAGTGATGGCAGAAACCGGTCTGAGGGTCTCATTTGGCTTGAGAAGCAGAACGTAAATATTATTTTAGTGTCAAATGAGGGTTAGGGACTGCACCCAAACCGCAGGTTCCTTGAATATGTCGATCCTGAGACCAACTCTCTCCGAAAAACTTAATTCATCAGTTCTGACGCAACTGATCAAGGGGGCTGTGATTGCTTACGTTCTGGCTTGATGCGACAATATCCCAGTCCTGCAGGGTTTCGTCGGGCAAATCAAGTCAGAACGACGGCATGTTTCTCTTCTGTCTTTAAAAGCTGAAAGCTGTCAATTTTGGTTTCAGCGTTAGGATTCCATTAATTTACGATTATTTGGACTTCTTTGCTTGGCCATCCTTCACGCCTTTTTGGTAGGCTTTTTGTTCATTTTTTTTGCTTTGATCGTATAAATATCCCCCCGTAGCGCCAGCTGCCGCACCTACTGCGGCCCACCCCCATTTTCCGGAAATAATACCAGCAGAGGCTCCCCCTATTGCGGCCCCTGTCGCCATACGCTTCTGCGTATCGTTCATGTTGGCGCAACCACTCATGGTCATCAAACTCACCAAGACGCTAAAAACGATCAGTTTACGCTTCATGGAATTTCTCCTGCCGTATAAATTAATCCTGGATACTATTTTCCACACGGATAGTTTTCAGCCAAGTACCTAAACAGAGCATCTGCTGCACGTTCTTGCATGTATTGGGGGTGTGCCTTGGCCCACACGACAAATCCATCTGTTACGTCGGAGAGCGAAGGGGTCGGCTCTGGTGCACATACAAAGCGTTCCACCGCTGGCACCGTTGCATCATAATATTGATAGGCCCCTACAAGATATCCATGACAGAAGGCCTTTGCATTGTCATGGCGAGGATCATCCAAAGGAACACTGCAAATATCCACAATCCCTTCCGCATTTTTCACATGAAATTCATGCGAATCGGCTGTTTGCGCTAAACTGGCCATAAATAATGCTGTCGCAACAATCAGGTATCTCATATAAATGCTCCCAAAAAGTTAAACGGACAATAATGGAGAAAATCTCCACGGGCAGTTCCTCACCACAACCAAACAACTGATTTGACGATTGATGTACAACTTCCGACCGGGGCGGCATTTCTAAAAACCAAGAGTCCTTCTCTATAACCATATTTGATCCAAACAGAATATGCAAATAGGCGATGAAAGCACCTGGATTGCATCGACAAAAATGCAAAAAAAACAATCTCAAGCTACAAGGAAACGCATATCCGACCACATGCAAAGTTGGTTCAGCCCAGTACAATGTCCCCCTGGCTGAAATAGCGGGTAATTAGTGCTCTAAGATGGTCGCGAAGCCTCTGATCGTCACAACCCGCGAAGCCCTGGTACAAATCAGGGGCAATAGTAGCAAACACATCAACAATAATTGGATCAAAATGGCTTCCTCGTCCCTGTTGAAGAATATCCATCGTGGCCTCAAATGAGAGCGGCTGTTTGTATGGTCGTTTTGAGGTAAGCGCATCAAAAACGTCGACCACGGCAAAGATTCGTGCCGCCAAGGGAATAGCTTCCCCTGCCTGTCCCGCCGGATAACCGCTGCCATCGTACTTTTCATGGTGACAACCGACCACTTGGGCTGCATCGGCAAGCCACATAGAGCTACTTATAATATCAAGTCCATAGCCCACATGCGCCTGCATCTCTACAAATTCTTCAACATCGAGTTTATCGGGTTTAAGCAGGATATCGTCTCGAACACCGATCTTACCGACATCGTGAAGAAAAGCCCCTTTGATCATGGTCTGAATCGCACTGTTCTCCAGATGAAGTGTTTCGGCTAAACGCACTGCATATAAGGTGACGCGGTAATTGTGTATATCCGTATCACTATCACGCTTCGAGATAGCACTGGCCAAAAGTGAAAGGGTGCCAAGATTGGCATCAAGTAAATTTTGTGAGAATTGGGTCAGTTTATGGACAAGTTGCAGGATGACCGGATACAAGAGCACACTGGTTGCGCCAACAATCAGTAGTGCGAGTATTATGCTTCGTTGTAATTTTTTATGTAATGCTTGCCGAGCGCTTTTTGAAGGAGCGAAAATCGCCAAGGCATACGACGGATTCGAGCCTACACTTTGAAAGATCGGCATGAGCACCCAAATATGCAGCCGCCCGCCGAGTGTAACGGCTTCTGCCTTTTCACCCTGCATAGCGGAAGTGCTTCGTTGAAGAGATTGGGCAAATTGTTTAACAGCATCTATCAACGGGTAATTGGCGTCTATCCGCTCCTCACTATCAGTGCTACCCACCTGATAGAATTTGGCATAAACAAACCCGCCATCTTTGGATTGGCGTCTAATCGATAGTCGTTCCTCCAGGGCTTGATGAAATGCAACCCGAGGATCCTTGCTCTGTTCAGCCACAAGGTGAGAAGTACGGTCAATCAGCAGTTGGATTTCTATGCGTGCTCCTTCGACCACTTGGGCCTGCAGGTTCTGTCGTTCTGAAAGATAGACGACACAGCCGATAAGAAACCCGAGAACGACAGCCATCATAGCCAGACGTAAGGTCAGCGTACGGTAGATAAAGGCCTGCAAGGAAGAAGGGCGGGATCTAGCCATATCAAGACCTGCTTAAAAAGAAGTGCTGCTGATCGAAAAAAATGCAGAAGAAAATACTACCCCTCGGTGCCAGCTTGAGCACTTAAGGCGGCAGTAGTTGGTATAGCCAGGGCGGAAAGGAGTTATTTTTCTACTGCGGGAACAATAAAAAATTGTTCGTCAGAAATGGAAGTTTTAACCGGGTACCCCGCCTTCATCCAAGCATCAGCACCTGTGCTTATTGCAAATGCGTTCTCATACCCCAACTCGTTCAATGCTTTGGTGGCCAGAGCAGCTCTCGCACCGGTTTTGCAATAAACGAATATTGTTTCTTTTTTATCGGGAGCGACTGACCAAATAGAAAACTCAAGGAGTCCCCGGGGGATATTGATTGAATCAGGAATATGCGCGACGTTGTATTCATTGGGCTCTCGTACATCAAGGATGATCATATCCTCATCATGATCCATTGCCGCCTTAAGGTCGGCAACTGAAATTTGTTTCGTCTCTTTTCGAGCTTTCGAAACCCACTCGTTAACAGGAGAATTGATCCATTTGGGCTGTACCGGGGCTTCTGCTTTAACGATACCGGCCCCACAAAGAATGAAACATCCGAGAAAAATCGCAATTCTTTTTTTCATGTCTCTCCACCTTTTGAATAGAATACGTATTGATATCAACGAATATTATGTAGATGAAACATAGATGCATAAAGACCGCACTCAAGTGCTTATTGCCCAGGCCGTAATTGTGGCCAAGGTTGTACCCCAGTTTGTTTTATGCGGGTGTCGAAGGTCTCGCTCTCGATCCACCAACAGGCTCGACCGCAACGCATGATTTCCATAACGTTATCCGGGGTGATCTCAAGATCACTCACCCAGCTGAAGCCGTTAAGGATAACCACTTCCTAGCCCTTGGTTACCACCTCCCAGTACTCGAGAAAATTATATTAATGATAATACTCGGGCGTTCTTCTTGCCATTCAGACGCATGAATATTTCATAAAATTGTTTTTCCCCAGCCAAACATGGGTTTTATCGGCTCAAACTCGGCAGGAAAGTAAACGGCGACCGAAACTCCGCCCAAAGGGCGGCTTAGTTGCGCGCCTTCTGAAAAGGCACGCTGAGCTATCCCCGAAATTGTTTACCATCTTTTCTTGCATACGCTCGTTTCGTTCCTGATAACCCAACGGCCTACCATCGACCTTTCCCTTCTCACGTTACCAAAAGTTACATTTTTTACACTAGGCAGACACGAACATAACCAAACTCATACTCAACCAACTGTTTTCACATAATTTTATTGCTCAACCCAGGCGATAATCCTATCAAAGAACCGTCTATCGCCAAAGGCAATCAAAGTGTAAGGAGGCAGTTGCCATGACAACAATCAGTTCATCCGGGACAGTTTCATTCTCCGGTCTTGCCAGTGGGATTGATACCGACTCGATCGTCGAATCCCTGATCGAGGTTGAAAGAGCCCCCATAACCCTGCTTGAAGACAAGATCACCTACCTGGAAACCAAGCAGAGTACCTATGACGATTTCAATACCCTACTGGATACCTTCTATTCCTCCGTCCTTTCACTCAACAGTGAAAACGACGTCAAATCCTTTGCCGTCACCAATACCGGACCAGACTATTATTCTCTCACCACGACCAGCCTCGCCAGTGAAGGCTCTTATTCGATTGAAGTGGTCAGCCTGGCGCAGCAACAAAAAGACATCAGCACCAATTATGTCGCTGACACCGATACGACGACCTTGAGCGGCGAATTGCAAATAGGCGAAGCAACCCTCAGTTACGATGGGGACACGCTGGAGGACTTGGTGTCACAGATTAATGATGGCGAATATGGGGTAACCGCATCTATGGTCAATGACGGGTCCGGCAGTGGTTACCGCTTAATGCTGACAGCAGATACAGCCGGTGAAGAAATCGATATCGTGGGTACCGGTGACATCACTGTGGATACCACCAGCGATGGACATACGGTCGACGGGACCAAAGCTGAGGCTGTGATTGACGGTATCAGTTATTACAGCTCATCCAACACCATCACATCGGCCATCAAGGGGGCCACACTGACCCTCATCGACTCCAGTGATGGTAACACCGGCAAAGTAACTATAAAATCGGATGCGGAAAACGTCATCACCACCCAGCTCCAGGAGCTGGTGGATGCCTATAATGCCATCGACGAATACGTTGATACTGTCTACAGTAGCGACCCCACCCTCGGTAGTACCTTAAAATCAGTGCAACGCAGCCTGAACAGTTATCTCACCAGCGACGCCCTGGTCAACGCAGGTATTAAAACCGACTGGAAATCCGGTGAACTGTCCTTTGATACCGACGCCTTCAGCGAAGCCTATGCTGCGGATTCGAAGAGTATGATCACCGCTCTATTCGGCGATGACGGCAGCGACGGCATCATGAACCGACTCGATGATTACATGACCGACCAAATGAGTTCCACCGAAGGGTTTCTGGCCACGAAAACCAACAAAATCGATGAAGAGACGTCTCGCCTTGAAGATAATATAACCGCCATGGAAACCCGGCTGGAAAAACGGCAGGAACTGTTGGAATCACAGTTTGCGGCGATGGAAGAATTGATCAGTTCACTCAATTCAACCGGCGATTACATCACCAGTTTTTTCGAAAGTTATAATAGCTGACAAAGTCGTAAAAAGTCTCGATACGAAGATCTGTACTCAATATTCAGTAGCCTTACGTGTGTTGTATGGCTACATAGTGTATACATATGTTTAGTTTTCGACTTTTTTCGAGACCATCAACAGCTCCTCTTGATGGGAAAAGTTGTGACTACAGGCAAAGTGCTCTTGTCGTTCTCGATTTTCTTTTTACGAAAACGACAAGAGCACTTTGCCTTTTTTACGCCCACAGACCGCTCAATGTGGTGCCGTCACCGATGTTTTTTTTCAGTTCACCACACAGTGTTTACATTTTATCTCGCTAATTATATGCGATTTCAAGCCGATCATCCGAGAAAGAGGCTTTAAAATGTAACGAAATTTTGCACAGGTTAACGGACTCTTTACAGAGAGTCACGGAAGGATACCGTATGATGTATTAAGTGAATCAGAAGCAACATCCTGGCTTCAACTGACTCTATTTGCATATCCCTTCTCTTCTTAGCTCTCTCTTGACAAAGAAAAAGTCCCTAGCAACGAGAGAGAAGAGAGTTCTTTTGCCTGTGGAAGCACCAATGTCGAGCGTTTGCATCCCCCAACATGAGAGCAATACAGCAAGCAGAACATTTACCCGAACCATATCCGCCCCACCTCCGGCCAAAGAGTCAAACAAGTCTATCCTGTTTCTCACCGAAGATGAACAGGCCAACAAGGCGTTGCTTGCGTCTCTGGACAAGGAGGATTTTTCGATTCGTCTTTCACACAAAAAAAATAACTATCTAGCTGAAATGCCTCCACGGGAAACGCAACTGATAATCCTTGATTCAGGGCGTTTTTCTCTGGATGAGCTCTCCAGCCTACCAAAAATCCGATCGATCTATACCGGCCTGTTGATGCTTCTCATTGACGATATCGATGAAATGCTGCAGGTACTGCTGTATGAGCAGGGGGTGGATGACCTTTTAGTCAAACCAGTGAATCACCTGCTGATAGCGGCACGCATCCGGGCTCTGTTCCGGCGCAACCAGCAACGATCAGCACCCGCCACACTTCTCTTTAACGGGTTGGAAATCAATCAGGGTTTGCGGCGGGCCACTTATCTCGGCGAAGAAATTCCCTTTACCTCGCGCGAGTTCGATCTCCTCTGGTATCTAGCAAAAAATGCCTGCACCACTCTGGACCGGGACCATCTCTACCGGGCTGTTTTTGGTATCGAGTACAATGGTTACGATCGTTCTATTGACATGTATATTGCTCGGATCCGTTGCAAAATTGCCCCCTACCCCAATCTCGCGGCCATGATTAAAACCGTGCGCGGCACCGGGTATCTTTTTGCCGCAGAGCAATAATGCACGCTGCAAACAGACTTCTCCCTGCGCCTTCGCCGCATCCGACCTCACTCAAAAAACTATTCCACTGTTTTAACACAACAATTTAACCTGCAAAAAATTCAAAACAGGCTAAAGCGAACATTCCATCCACAGGCAAGAATGGTTCCAAGAACCGGGGCCTTGATCTCTCGGGGAGAGAAATCGTACTCGTGCGCTTCAATAGAGGCATACTGATTGATAGTTTCCAGGCTTTTGCTGCGGGCTCGGAGCAAGGGCAGACAGATGCGGGCAAAACCGGTTTTGACCTGGTCCGGACAGACGAGAAAATCGACCCGGCGAATGCGGTCCACCAGGTAGACCGTCCGCCTGTCGGCATCAATGCGGCAGTGTAGTTCGTAGAGTTGTTCCACGCCCAAACGGCTGAACGTTCCACACCACTGCAACTCGTTATACCGCCAGGTGAAAATGATTTTTTTGCGTTTAGCGTGAGCTGTAACCGGGCAGGCCAACGTGTTGACATCAAGGAGAGCGTCGCGTAACTGCTTTTCAGAAGAAAGTTTATCGGACCCGGGAAAAAACCATATTTTTTTAACCAGGTTATTACCGATGATGATCATCAGTAACAGGGCAAATGCCCCCCAGAGGCAGACAAGCTGCTCATAATACGGCGAAGGCACACTTCGACGCATAGCAAGCAAGGGAGAGAGCAACAGCACAAAGATGGCCGGCAATAGTGGCAGGCAAAGTAAGCTGAGGAAGTATCGTTTCAGCATCGGATTTCTTCCCGTTTAAGCCCTCAAGCAGATGTTACCGAAGCGGAAAGCAGGTGGAGACTACCGCTGGATGATTCCATCTCGACCTCCATGCCCAGCGGCAAAGCCAGATTCTGCTGCCGATGCCCCACCGGGAAACCACTCCAGACCGGATAGCCCGGGCCGACCAGTTCCATCACCCGTGACCAGAGCGCCTCCTGCAGACGCAGATTGGTCAGACGATCATCGCCCTGATCAAACTCGCCCAGAATCATGCCGCCCAGATGTTCAAGCTTGCCGCTCAAAGCCAGCTGGGTCAGCATCCGATCCAGCCGATAGAGCGGTTCATTGGTATCTTCCAAAAGGAGGACTTTTCCCTCCCAGCTACAATCCCAGGGCGTGGCCAACAGGTGCACCAGGGTGGTCAGGTTACCGCCTATAAGACGACCGCAGCTGTTGCCGCCTCGCAAAACCTCCAATCCCTTGGGCTTCAATCGTTCCTCGTAATCTCCGGTCAAAAGAGCAAAGAGCGAATGTTGGCTGGTCTCATCGCTGCGCATAAACGAACTGGCCACCGGACCGTGGATCGAAACCAGGTTGGATCGTTCACGCAATCCCTGAAGCAAAATGGTGACATCGCTGAACCCGACCAACCATTTGGGAAAACGGCGAAAGAGTTCCCAATCAAGCATTTCCACCATACGCAGGCAGCCAAATCCACCGCGAATGGCCCAAATAGCCTTCACGGTTTCATCATCCCACAGTGCATGAAGATTGGCGGCACGCTGGCTATCATCTGCGGCGATGTAGCCCCCTACAAGCTCAACCGGCCCACAAAGCTTGACCTTAAACCCCAGATCCTGCGTTCGCTTGATAGCGGCCTGCAACGAGGACGGATCTCGTACCGGGCCCGCCGGGCAGAAGAGACCGATGGTATCGCCGCGTCTCAGCCAGGGGGGACGGGTCGGTTGTTCAAGCATCTTTCCCCTTACAGTTCAGGCGGTAAATCAGTTGCAGACCGGTCAGGGTCAGTTGCTGATCGATCGCATCAATAGTGTTGGTGTAGGGTTTGATCAGTCCGGCCATGCCACCGGTGGCAATGGTTTTGGCCCGCTCTTGATTTGGGGTGAGCTGTTTGCTCAACACCTCCACCATGCGGTCAACCAGACCGCCGAATCCATACAGGGCACCGGAGTGAATCGCCTTGACCGTGGTTGTACCGATAGGGTGATCCGGGGTGACATCGATATCAAGCCGAGGGAGTTTGGCGGTGCGGGTGGCAAGTGCGTCCAAAGAGATACCGATACCAGGATGAATGGTCCCCCCCACATAGGCGGGCTCGCCATTGACGCAGTCAAAGGTTATGGCGGTGCCGAAATCGATCACGATCAGCGGGGTGTGAAAAAGCTCCCATGCGGCAACCGCGTTGACGATACGATCAGCCCCAACCTCGGAAGGATTTTCGGTGGCCACCTTCATTCCGAGCTTCAAATTGTGGGTCACGGCCAGAGGCGGCTGGCGTAACTTGGTTAAATAGCTGCGGGCAAATTGAAGCCAGCTGGATTCCAGGGTCGGAACCACGGAGGAGATGATGAAGCCCGTGATACGGCCTGGATTGACTCCAACCATCTGAAACAGGCCGTGATAGCGGATGGCTAGCTCATCTGCAGTCCGGTCCTGGCGCGACTGTAAACGCCAACTCCCTATCAACTGGCCTTTTTCAAAAATACCACTCACAGTATGGGAATTTCCGACATCGACCGCGAAGAGCATAAAATCACCTGTTTGAGTTGAAGGCCAGCCTGAAAAACCATATTTTGCAAGCTGGTTTAAAGAGAATACGCTGTGGTTTGATTTTTTGAAAAGCGTTGGTAAGATAGTCCACTTTCCAAAAATATTCCAGCCCGAGCTGGTTTCTCAATGGTGCTTACCCAAGGAGTTCGCCATGACACCTTATATTCAGGTTATGACCACCCTCCCCGATCAGCCTGGAGCGGAAAAATTGGCCGCCCATCTTCTCGAGACGCAACTGGCGGCCTGTGTCCAGATCAGCCCCTGCACGTCCTGGTATCGATGGCGGGGAGCAATCGAACAGAGTGGCGAGATGGTCTGCACCATTAAATCACGCCGTGACCTCTTTCCTGAACTCTGCAGGGCCATCCGGGCCATGCATCCCTACGAGGTGCCCGAGATCCTGGCCTCCCCGGTGGTGGATGGTGGAGCTTCTTATTTGGATTGGCTTGAGAAAGAATTACGGCCTGCCAAGGAGAACGATTGATGGACACTAAGCAAACACGCCCCAAACGTGAGCGCCGACGGAAAAAAGAATTTCGATGCCACTGTTGCAAAGCGGAAAAGCCCTTCTGCTGGAACTGTACCTGTGGATTTCAAATCTGCCCGGAATGCTTTGAGGAAAATAAATGGGGCATGAGCAACGGCCCCACCTGGATCTGCCCGGATTGTGAACGGGTGCATATGATGGAATGAGTGGGCTTTTTTTGCAAAAGAGCGAAAGCAATAAAAAAAGACCGTTCTTATGCTCCGGCGTGGGAACGTAGCCGGGACACTCCCGCGTCCTACTGTCTTGCAGCCGACCAGACTCATTTTAAAAGACTCATTTACCTTTCAACAAGAACCTGCTACTAACCTACCAACCCATTTACCTCAACACCTTCCCCTCCATGACTGAACACCAGTACGACGAATCCAAGATCAAGACCCTGAGCTCGCTTGAACACATCCGCAAACGGCCCGGCATGTACATCGGCCGTCTCGGCGACGGCTCGCATCCGGACGATGGAATTTACATCCTGCTCAAGGAGATCATGGATAACGCGGTGGATGAGTTCATTATGGGACACGGCAAGCGGGTCGATATCCATATAGACGAAAATGGACTCTGCCAGATCCGCGACTACGGCCGCGGCATTCCGTTGGGTAAAGTTGTGGAGTGCGTCTCCATAATCAACACCGGCGCCAAGTACAACACCGATGTATTTCAATTCTCCGTGGGCCTCAACGGTGTGGGCACCAAGGCGGTCAACGCTCTTTCCTCCCACTTTACGGTCACCGCTTTTCGCGACGGTCAGTTCAAGACCGCTACTTTCATCCGGGGTGTTCTTTCCGCAGAAGAGGAAGGGGAAACCAAGGAAAAAAACGGCACCCTGGTGGAGTTTCTTCCCGATATCGAAAGCTTTCCAGGCTATCGGTTTGATCCCGAATATGTGGATCAGCGGCTCTGGCGGTACGCCTACCTCAATGCCGGACTGACACTGAATCTCGACGGCACGGTCTACTTTTCGAAAAACGGTCTACTCGACCTGCTCGACCATGAAGTCAGTAGCGACTCCATGTACCCGCCGATCCATTCCTTTGACAAATCAATCGAATTCGCCTTCACCCACACCGATGACTACGGCGAATCCTACTTTTCCTTTGTCAACGGCACGTATACCAGCGAGGGCGGCACCCATCTCTCCGCGTTTCGCGAAGGCATCCTCAAGGGGGTCAATGATTTCACCGGCAAAAAATTCAACGGCCAGGATGTCCGTGACGGCATAGTCGGCATCCTCGCTGTTAAAGTGCAGGAACCGGTATTTGAATCCCAGACCAAGAACAAACTCGGCAACACCGATATTCGCGCCGGGATCGTCAATGCGGTTAAGGATGCTGTGGCCACCCACCTCTACAAATACCCGGAGGCGGCCGAGGTTCTGGTCGAGAAGGTCCAGCGCAACGAACGGGTACGGCGCGAGTTGCAGTCGGTGCGGCGTGATGCCAAGGCCAAGGCCAAAAAGATCGCCTTCAAAATTCCCCAGCTCAAGGACTGTAAATACCACCCCGTCCGCGGCCAGGCCTCCAAAGCCGGTCGCGAAAACATGTTGTTCATCACCGAGGGCCAATCAGCTGCGGGATCGATCGTCAGCGCCCGTGACCCCATGGTTCAGGCTGTTTTCAGCCTCAAGGGCAAGCCGATGAACGTCTTTGGCCAACGGCTTGATGCGCTCTATAAAAACGAAGAGATGTACTCGCTGATGCAGGCACTCAACATCGAAGAATCGATCAGCGATCTCCGCTACGACAAAGTGATTATCGCTACCGATGCCGATGTTGACGGTTTGCATATCCGCAATCTGCTCCTGACCTTTTTCCTCCACTATTTTGAACAGTTGCTCAAGCATGAGCGGGTCTATATCCTTGAAACGCCCATTTTCCGTGTCCGTAACAAACAGCAGACCATTTACTGCTACTCCGATAGCGACATGGATAAGGCCATCAAGACCCTGAAAGCCAAAAGCAAGGCCGATCGATCCATTGAAACCACTCGCTTCAAAGGGTTGGGAGAGATTTCGCCCAAGGAATTCAAGCAGTTCATCAACTCGGATATGCGGATCAAGCAGGTTCGGCTTGATTCCTTAAGTGAGGTCAGCCGGGTACTGAGATTCTACATGGGCAAGAATACTCCGGAACGAAAACAGTACATCATGGACCATCTGATCGTGAGGCCGGAATGAGCGAAACCACTGAACGGGAACGCGGCAAACTGCACCAACTCTTTGACGCCAACTTCCTCGATTACACCTCCTATGTTATCCGCGAGCGCGCCATCCCGGATGTGGATGACGGCCTCAAACCGGTGCAACGGCGTATCCTCCAGACCCTCCACAACATGGATGATGGCCGTTTCCACAAGGTGGCTAACGTGGTCGGCGAGACCATGAAGCTCCATCCCCATGGTGATCAGTCGATCTTCGATGCCCTGGTCAACCTGGCCAACAAGGGCTATCTCATCGATCGCCAGGGTAACTTTGGCAACATCTTTACCGGCGATTCGGCGTCGGCGCCCCGTTATATCGAATGCCGTTTGTCGCCCTTGGCACGAGAGACCCTGTTCAACAAGGATCTGACCGAATTTGTCGAATCCTATGACGGCCGCATGCTGGAACCGGTACGTCTACCGGCCAAGATACCTCTTCTCCTCCTGATGGGCGCCGAAGGTATTGCCGTGGGCATGGCAACCAAGATCATGCCTCATAACTTGAACGAACTGCTCCAGGCCCAGATCGACCACCTCCGTGGCGAGGAGATTCTCCTCTACCCGGATTTTCCCCGCGGCGGCATTATCGATGTATCCGACTACAACCACGGCAACGGCCGCATCAATTGCCGGGTCAAGTTGCAACAGCCGGACGAGAAAACCATTGTCATTACCGAACTGCCCTACAACATCACCACGCAAAACCTGATCGAATCGGTGGAAAGAGCGGCCAAGGCCGGCAAACTCAAAATTTCATCGATCAATGATTACACTGCGGAAAAGGTGGAGGTGGAGATCAAGCTCGCCCGCGGTATCATGGCCGAGGAGACCATTGACGCCCTCTACGCCTTTACCGACTGCGAACTGAGCGTTTCCCCCAGTCTGATCTCCATTGCCGACAACATGCCCAGGCAGATGGAGGTGGAGGAGATTCTCAGGCGCAATACCGATCGGCTGGTGGCCAACCTTGAAAAGGAACTGAGGATCGAACTGGGGCGCCAGGAGGATAAGTGGCATGCGCGCAAGTTAGAGCAGATCTTCATTGAAGAACGGCTCTACAAACAGATTGAGGAGAAAACCAACTACAAAGAGGTGCAGGCCACGGTTCGCCAGTCGCTTGAACCCTTTGCCGGTGAGTTGAAACGCGCCATCCTTATTGAGGATGTGGAACGGCTCCTGGAAATCAAGATCCGGCGCATCTCCCGCTACGACATCAACCGGCAGCAAAAAGAACTGCACGATATTGAAAAGGCCATTGCCCAGATTAAAAAACACCTCAAGGACATGGTCGGCTACACCATCAATTACATCGAAGGGATAAAGGAAAAGTACGGGCCTGAATTTCCCCGCAAAAGTGAACTGCGCGCCTTTGATGAGGTCGATGCCCGGGCAGCCGCTGCAGCCGACCTCTGCGTTGGCTTCCACCGGGAAACCGGCTTCGTTGGCCACAAGATTAAGGCGGAAGACGCGACCAAGGATATGGAACTCAACTGCTCAGAGTACGACCGCTTACTCCTTATCTTCAAGGATGGGTTGTACAAGGTGGTACCGGTCCCGGATAAGCTCTTTGTCGGACCGGAGTTGTACTATATGGGCGTGGTTAAAAACGATCAGGTCTTTAATCTCATCTATCGCCACGGCCCGGAAAACCTGGCCTACGTCAAACGTTTTGCCACCCCGAAGTTCATCCTCAACCGTGAATACCGGCTCTTTGATGAGCATAAACGCTCCATCATCCTTCTGCTTTTGCTTGGCAAAGAAGGCATCAGGTCTCGCGTCAGCCTCGCACCCTCGGCCCGAGCCAAATACAATGCAGTTGAGGTCGAGTTTGACGATTACCTGATTAAAGGAGTTTCGGCCAAGGGCAAACGGGTGGCCAACCGCTCCGTGCGCCGGGTCACCGATATTACCGGCACCGCAAAAAAAGAGCCGGTCAGCCCACTTGGGCTGCCCGGCTTTGTGAACGGCGACAAGGACGAGTAAAGGCCGGTAAAATTCTCAACCGGCCTTTACTTACCGATCACATGCCAATCAGGGCGGAGATCGTCCAATTCACCAGGGTCCCGGGGAACAATCCCAAACCGAGAACTCCCAATAAACATAGTCCTAGGGCGACCTTCATTCCCGGCACCAAGGTCACGGTTGTCTCTTCCTGGGGATCGTTCATATACATATATCGCACCACCCGCAGATAAAAGTAGGCAGAGATGGCCGAGAACAGCACCGCTGCAACCACAGTTAGGGTATAGCCAGCAGTGAAGGCCGACTTGAGCAGGTAAAATTTACCGATAAAACCACCGGTCGGCGGAATACCGGTGAGGCTGAAAAGAAAGACCAGCATCAGGGCCGCAGCCAGAGGATTCCGCGTGGCCAAGCCCTTGCAGTCATCGAACGATTCACAGGTTTTTCCCGGTTGGGCCAGGGCCATGAGAATACCAAAGGCGCCCAGGTTCATGAACAGGTAGACCATAAGGTAGGTCATGGTGGCAGCCATGCCCTCGGTGGTGCCGGCCAAAAGTCCTAGCAGGGCATAACCGGCATGGGCAATGGAAGAGTAGGCGAGCATCCGTTTGAGGCTTGTCTGGCTGAGGGCGGTAATATTGCCCACAGCCATGGTCAACAGGGCAAGCACGGCCAGGACCGGCCCCCAGTGAGCCTGCAATCCGGACAACCCCAAAAACAGTACCCTTCCGAATATAGCAAAACCGGCTGCTTTGGGCCCAACCGACATGAAGGCGGTGACAATGGTCGGCGCCCCCTCATAGACATCCGGGGTCCAGAGATGAAACGGGGCCGCCGCCACCTTGAAGGAAAATCCGGCAATGATCAGCCCCAGGGCCGCGAGTAAAATCGGGCTCGCAACCAAGGAACCGTTGGAAATGAATTCAGCGATCTGGGCAATTTCGGTGGTTCCGGTGAGTCCGTAGAGAAGCGAGAGACCAAAGAGTAGCAGGGCTGAGGCAAAACCACCCATAAGAAAATATTTGATTGCAGCCTCGCTGGTGCGACCGTCTTTTTTATGCATGCCCACCAAGGCGTAGACCGGCAGAGCCATCAGCTCTAGGCCGAGGTAGAGCACCATCAGATCACCAGCCGAGGCCATTAGCAGCATCCCGACCAGGGAAAGCATCATGAGCGAGTAGTATTCCCCCTGGCGCAGGCCAATGAGGCGGCAAAAATGCTCACTCATCAAGGTCGTGAGGATGACGGCCCCCAAAGAGATCGTTTTAAACACGGTGGCATAGCCATCGACCAAAAACATGCCGCCAAACGCCATGGTCGGCCGCGAACCAAGCACCATTGCCAAGGCAGCGACGCAGCCAACCACGGTCAGCCAGGGTAAAAGTTGCCGCTGTTTGGGGAGGAAAAGATCGCATCCGATTAGCATGACCGCCATGCCGACCAGCAACAGCTCGGGAAGGATGGGCTCCATGGCGGTCCATTGTATAGCCACAGTTGTCATCGTATCAGCTCCTTATAAACAATGATGCAGGGATCAGGCATGGCTTGAAACCGCTTAGGGATACAGGGTGAGGTTGGAGGAAAGAGCCGGACCGGCAAGGGCAACACCACCCTGCACCTGCTCAATCAGGTGCATCACCGAGGTGTGCATAAAACTGAGCAAGGCGTTGGGATACAATCCGACCCAGAAAATGAGCAGGACCATGGGCACCAAGGTGAGAATTTCACGCAAGTTCAGCTGCATAAGCCCATGCATGGACGCCTTGACCTCGTTGAAAAAAATGCGCTGATAGAGCCAGAGCATGTACCAGGCACCGAGAATGAGACCGGAGGCAGAAACCACCGTTACCCAGGGTTGACGTTCAAAGCCTCCCAATAATATCAAAAATTCACCGACAAACCCGTTGGTTCCGGGAAGGCCAACCGCAGCCAGAGTAAAAAGGAGAAAAAATCCGGCAAAAACCGGCATGGTCGAGGCGAGGCCACCATAAGCGGCGATTTCCCGGGTGTGTGTCCGCTCGTAGATCATACCGATGGCAAGGAACAGCGCCCCGGTGACGATACCGTGGTTGATCATCTGCAGGATTGCGCCCTCAAGGCCACGTTGGTTGAGGGCGAAAAGGCCCAGGGTAATAAAGCCCATGTGACTCACCGAGCTGTAGGCGATCAGCCGCTTAAGATCGGTTTGGGCCAAACAGATGATTGCGCCGTAAACAATGGCAATCACGGAGAGGACCAGCATCGGCATCAGCATCTGCTGGGTGGCATCGGGCAAAATGGGCAGGGAGAACCGGAGAAAGCCGTAGGCCCCCATCTTAATCAGAATACCGGCGAGAATGACCGAACCAGCGGCCGGAGCCTCGGTATGGGCGTCGGGCAACCAGGTGTGCAGCGGCCACATCGGCACCTTGACCGCGAAAGCGGCAAAAAAGGCCCAAAACAAGATGAGCTGTAGTTTAGGTGAATAGTGTTGTCCGGCCAATTTGATCACATCAAAGGTGTGCCCGCCGTTCTGGTACAAAAGGATAATGCCGACCAGCATCAGGAGACTGCCGACCAGGGTATAGAGGAAGAACTTAACCGTGGCGTAAATCCGGTTGGGACCGCCCCAGATACCGATGAGAAGATACATCGGAATGAGCATGGCCTCCCAGAAAATATAGAACAAGAAAAAATCAGTGGCACAGAACACACCCATCATTGCCCCTTCAAGAAGCAACAGGGCGACGAAGAACTCCTGCACCTTGGTTTTGATCGACTCCCAGGAAACGAGAATGGAAAGAACAATGATCAATCCAGTTAGGAGGAGAAACAAGACGCTGATCCCGTCGATTCCCAGTGAGTAGTTGATGTTCAATGCCTCGATCCACGGATGATGCTCGACAAACTGCATCGCGTGGGTGGTTTTGTCGAACATCAACGCCACCGGGAGGGTTAAGAGCAATTCGATCAGACTGATAAACAGTGCCATGAGCCTGATGGTAGCCGTCTGCTGCCTTGGAATAGCCAGCAGCGACAGGCCGCCAAGGACCGGGAAGAAGATCAGAGTGCTGAGCAAAGGTATGGACATCGATGATACTTCCACAGGTAAGGGTTCAATGCATTTTCTACAGGCTTTTTGGAAAGAAAATCCTCTTTTCCGAAAAGCCGTTTTTCACATGAGGTTTAGGTTCAGGACGGTGTCGCCAAAGGGGTTAATTGCCTATTAACAAAACCACTATCACCACCAAGGCACCGCCTCCCATCCAGGCGAGGTAATGGGAAACTTGACCATCCTGGATTTTTCGCAGCTGCTGTGATGCATTACCGATGGCCCGAGGCAGCCCGTTGACAACCCCTTCGATACAGCCGATATCGACAATCTTCAGAACCACCTTTTGGCTAAAGGCCAGGGTCGGTTTGACGATGGTGTTGATATAGAATTCATCCACGTAATATTTGTTCAACAGTAAGCGGTAAATAAAGGCAAAGCGCGCGGCAATGATTCCGGGAACCTGCGGTTGTAAGCGGTACATAAAAAAGGCCAGGCCAATCCCCAGTACACCGGCAAGGATGGAGGTACCCATGAGCAGGGCCTCGGTGGTTCCGGAGACAGTGACATGCGGATGGCCGAGTACCGGCTCAAGAAAATGGGCCCAGTGGTTGTCGCCGCCAAGTATTCCAGGGATGCCGAACCAACCGGCAGCCACGGCTCCGATGGCCAGCAGTATTAACGGTAGAGTCACCACAGCCGCTGATTCATGGAGATGCTCCTTCTGGTGCTCGGTCCCCCGGAACTGGCCGTGGAAGATGAGAAAGAAGAGACGGAAGGAGTAAAAGGCGGTCATAAATGCGACCAACGTACCGATAAACCAGGCAAACTTGCCGGAGGCCAGATGGCTGTTAAAGGCCATGAGCAGAATCTCATCCTTGCTGAAAAAACCGGATAGCCCTGGAACACCGGAGATGGAAAGCGAAGCGAGGAGAAAGGTCCAGTAGGTGATCGGCATCTTGGACTTGAGCCCGCCCATAAAGCGGACATCCTGTTCATGGTGCATGCCCAGAATTACAGAGCCACAGCCCAAAAAGAGCAACGCCTTGAAGAAGGCATGGGTGAACAGGTGGAAAACACCGGCCGAATAGGCGCCGACACCGCAGGCGATGAACATGTAAGCCAACTGGCTGACGGTGGAGTAGGCAACAACCCGTTTGATGTCGGTCTGCACCAGGGCAATGGTGGCGGCAAACAGGGTGGTGATGGTCGCCAGAATGGTGATCAGGTTGAGGGTAAATTCCGAGAGCTCAAAGATCGGATGACAGCGGGCGATGAGGAACACACCGGCGGTGACCATGGTCGCGGCATGGATCAGGGCACTGACCGGCGTCGGGCCTTCCATGGCATCGGGTAGCCAGACATGCAAAGGAATCTGGGCGGATTTGCCGATCGCGCCACAGAAGAGCAACAGGGCAATAACGGTGGCCATCCCCACGGGCGAGCCGAACAGCGACAAACTCTGGCCTTCGAGGATGCCGGCTTTGCTGAATACATCCTGATAGTGGAGGCTGCCGAACTGGGTAAAGATGAGGAAGAGGCCGAGGATGAAGCCGAAATCGCCGAAACGGTTGACGATAAAGGCTTTCTTCCCCGCATCCGCCGCAGATGGCTTGTTGTAGTAAAAACCAATCAGCAGGTAGGACGAAAGACCAACCGCCTCCCAACCAAAGAAGAGCTGCAGGAAGTTGTTGCCCAGCACCAGCATGAGCATGGAGAAGGTAAACAGGCTCAGATAGGCAAAAAAACGGCAGTACCCGTCTTCGCCCTTCATGTAGCCCACGGAGTAGATATGGACCAAGGCACTGATGCTGGTAACCACGATGAGCATGACCGAGGTCAGTTGGTCAACGAGGAACCCCACCGAAACATTGAGGTCACCGGATTGAATCCAAGTGTAAATATCCTCATTGATGATCACACCGGAGCGCACTCGAAAAAAGGCAACCAAGGCACAGCAAAATGAGAGCAGTACAGTGATGATCGGCAGCCAGTGAGCCTTGGTTCCCCAGCGTTTACCCAGTAACAGGGTTACAACGAAGGAGGCCAGCGGCAGAAGTGGAATGGCAAGCAGAGAGGCCGGCATATGCTTATCCTTTGAGTTGATTCAGCGTATCTACATGGACCGAACGACGACTACGATACAGGGAAATGGCGATACCTAATCCGATGGCAGCCTCGGCGGCGGCAACGGTTATGATGAAAAAGGTGAAGGCCTGCCCCCGGACACTGTCCATAAAATGGCTCAAAGCCACCAGGTTCAGGTTCACCCCGTTGAGCATCAGCTCCAAGGAAAGAAACATGATGATCACGTTGCGTCGGGTGAGAAAGCCGCAGACCCCGATGGCAAACAAAACGACAGCCAGGGCCATATACCAGGAAAGAGGAATCATTGCGCCACCTCCTTGCAGGCAACACCATCGCCGTCTGTCATGGATTCTTGGGTCTCAATCGGGTAGCCCTGGTCTCGACGAGCAAGCACCAAGCCGCCGATGAGGGCAACGAGTAAAATCAGACCGGCAATCTCAAAGGGCAACAGATAGGTCGAATACATTTCTTGCCCCATGACCACGGTATGGGTCAGCTTGCGGACCGATTCCACGTCCCAGGTGCCCTTGGCTCCCGGGGTGAAGGAAGGCAAGGCGTAAAGCAGCCCCAGAGCAAGGCCGGTGGCGATTGCCCGCCCCAACCACGGGCTGGGAATAAAGGCATCCATGTGCAACTCTTCCCGGAGACTGACGAGAAAAAGGACAAAGAGATAAAGCACCAGGATCGCACCTGCATAAACAATGATCTGCACCGCTGCCAGAAACTCGGCATTCAAGGTGAGATAGAGCCCGGCCATGTGAAAAAAGAGCACCAGGACCATGAGCACACAGTGGACCGGATTGCGCAGGCTGATGGCGAGAATACCGCTGAAAACGATCATCAGCGCGCAATAGATGAAAAACAACTGAAGAAACATCGATACCCTCTTTGTTCAGTCTTTTTGTGCAGCCTGATGCTGCCTCCATTTCCGTCCCACGACCTGCTCCTCACCGCTCCACTCGGCTGATACCGAGAGACGCTTGGGTGCAGGCAGATCCGCTTCGGCCAGACCACGCGGTCGCCAGAAGGGATTGACATAACCATCGATATCCACGCCCTTCTCCTCTACAAACCGGTCCCAGTTGGCCAGCAACTGCTCGCGGGTGAAGTAGAGGGAGGGCCGATCATACGAACCGTATTCGTACACCTCGGTAAGGACGATGGCATTGACCGGACAGACCTCTTCGCAGTAGCCGCAATAAACACAGCGCAGGGCCTCGATCCGGTAACAGTCGATAACCCGCCGGCTGCCGGGCGCCTTGTCCTTGTGCGAACGGATGCGGATGCAGCGCGACGGACAGGCCATGGCACAACGCATGCAGCCGATGCACTTGCAATCTCCGGTCTCGGGATCACGCACCAGGGCATGCTGGCCACGAAATCCGGGGCGAATCACCGGCTTGACATCCGGGTACTGGCGGGTAATAGGCTTGGAAAAAAGCCGCTTCAGGGTCAAGGCCATGCCCTGAAGGATCTCCACCTGAAAGATGGTCCCCAGCCAGCCGCGTTTTGGTTTGTATTGGACGTACATTTTTTTTAAATCCCCCTTCCCTCTTAGCACAGGATGGCCCGAAAACAGGCCGTGAGGACAATATTCACAAGGGCCAGCGGGATAAGCAGCTTCCATCCCAGATCCATCAGCTGGTCATAGCGATAACGCGGCAAGGTGGCCCGAATCCAGATAAAAAGGAACATGAACAGATATACCTTGAGCACGAACCACAGGGGCGGGAAAAACGGTACAGCAAAGGGACCGTTCCAGCCGCCGAGATAGCAGATGGTGGCAACGGATGCCATGACCATCATACCGATATATTCGGCCATGAAGAAGATGGCGTAGCGCATACCGCTGTACTCGGTGCAGTAGCCGGAAACCAGCTCGGTTTCAGCCTCGGGCAGGTCAAAGGGCACCCGGTTGGTTTCCGCCAACATGCTGATAAAAAAGACAAAAAAACCAATGCACTGGGGCATGAGATACATACCCAAAAACGAATTTCCCTGGGCCTCGACAATTTTGGTCAGGTTAAGCGATCCGGCCATGAGCATGACGCCAACTAAGCTCAGCCCCATGCTGATCTCGTAGCTGATCACCTGTGCCATGGAACGCAAGCCGCCGAGAAAACTGTACTTTGAGTTGGAGGCCCAGCCAGCCAAGACTATGCCGTAGCTGGAGAGCGAACTCATGGCAAAGATAAAGAGCAGGCCGATATCGATATCCGCCAGCACCCAGCCCTTGGCAAAAGGCAATACCGCAAGCGAGGTCATCATCGCTACCAGGCAGATAATAGGCGCGGCGAGGAAGGTGGGTTTATCGGCATTTTCCGGGATGATATCTTCCTTAAAAAAGGATTTCACCCCATCGGCAATCGGCTGCAAAAGACCATGCCAGCCCACACGCATCGGCCCGACACGGACCTGCATATGGCCGATAATCTTGCGCTCAAAGTAGGTTGCATAGGCAACATGGAGCATGACCACGGCAAAGAGGATCAGGATCCAGACCAGCAACATTATGATATTCATACGGTTCCTCGTTAGTGTCTGTCCAGAAATGAGGATTTTCGTTCAAGGTCAAGACATGCAAAAAAAATACCGCAGGCATATAATTGATATTCCGAGGATAAAATTTTATGCATTACACCGAAATTGGGTAAAAAGGCCATTTCTGGATGGACACTCGTTAATCAAACCAGCATGACCAGCCCGGTTGGAGTTGGCCACAACAAACAGTGACGATTAGGTTTCCCGTGAAATTCCCTGCATGCGCATAGGCGCGCTCAACTCATCGGTCTGACTCACCCAAAACCACATCCAGGCTGCCGATATTGGCAATCAAATCCGCAATCAATTCACCCTTGCAGATGGCCTTGAGGGAACTGATATGGATGAAGGATGGGGAACGGATATGCATCCGGTAGGGCCGGTTGTTGCCGTCGGAGATAAAGTAAAATCCCAATTCACCCTTGGGCACCTCGGTGGCCACATAGACATCGCCTGCGATATAGAGTTTTTGATCGCGAATCAGTTTGATCAGGCCAGCCCCGTAGGCAGCGGCATCCGCCTCTATGCGGGCGGGCGCCTTATTCGGCATGACCAGATCCGGTGCATCCTTGCCGATGATCGGACCAGGAGGCAATTGATCGATACACTGCTGGATGATGTGGACCGACTGGTGCATCTCTTCCATGCGGCAACGATAGCGGGCATAGATATCGCCTTCGGTTGCCAGTGGCACCTCGAATTCGACTTTATCGTAGGCGTCGTAGGGCTGGTGTTTACGAATATCGTAATCCACACCCGAACCCCGCAGGCAGGCCCCGGTGAGTCCAAGCGCCAGGGCTTCCTCGCCGCTGAGCTTGCCCACACCCACGGTTCGTTTGAGCCAGATGCGGTTGGTATCAATCAGGGTCTCGTACTCCTCCATTTTCGCCGGAAAAATATCGAGAAAGCGCTGCAACTCATCAATGAAATACGAGCTGACATCCTGACGCACCCCGCCAATCCGGGGATAGGAAAAAGTCAGGCGGGCACCGCAAAGTTCCTC
This sequence comes from Desulfobulbus sp., assembly GCA_050255935.1. Classification (GTDB taxonomy): domain Bacteria; phylum Desulfobacterota; class Desulfobulbia; order Desulfobulbales; family Desulfobulbaceae; genus Desulfobulbus. The sequence goes on along the minus strand of JBFWIP010000002.1, from coordinate 34,735 downwards.
AAAAAGATCGAGTAAGATCTCGCGCTCACGGAAACAGTAGAGAAACACGGTCATGGCCCCGATATCCAATGCATGGGTGGCCAGCCACAGCAGGTGCGAACAGAGCCGCGACATTTCACCGACAATGGTGCGGATGTATTGAGCGCGCAAAGGAACGGCGAAGTCGAGCAACCGCTCCACCGCCACGCAGTAGCCAACGTTGTTGGACATTGCAGCAATGTAATCGAGTCGATCGGTGAGAATCAGGGCTTGAGCGTAGGTTTTGCTTTCGGCAAGCTTTTCAAAACCGCGATGGAGATACCCCACCTGTGGATTACACTCGATAATGGTCTCGCCATCGAGTTCAAGATCAACCCGGAGAACGCCGTGGGTCGCCGGATGCTGCGGCCCCATACGCAGGGAATAACGCTCGCTCTCCCCGTCGAGAACCGGGACCTCAAGGGTTTGGGAAGTCGGCTGGCTCATTCGTCTTCCTCACTGGGATTATACTGGCCATGTTTATGTCCTTCGGGATCAAATCCATGTTTGTCCAGTTCCTGAACCCTATTCAACAGATCGGTCATGCCCACCCACTCTTCCTTACCCTTGAGCGGGTAATCCTTGCGAAGGGGGTGCCCTACCCAGTCTTCGGGCATGAGCACCCGGCGCAAATCCGGATGGTTCTTAAACTGAATGCCCATCAGATCATAGGTTTCGCGTTCCAGCCAATCGGCACCTGCCCAGAGTTCGACCACGGAATCCACAGCCGGCTCTTTATCGCCCACTTCGGCGCGAATGCGGATTTCATGGCGCTGGGGAATCGAGTAGAGGTTGTAAACAACCTCGAACCTGGACAGGCCAGGATCCTTGCGGCGGGCGTTGTCGACCCCGCAAAGCGAACGCAGATGGTTCATTTGCATGGATCCATCATCACGCAGCCAACGTAGCATGTCCACAATCCGATCACCACGAACAACCACCGCACCTTGGCCCTGATTGACGTAGCTCTGCAAAACCTCGTCGGGGAATTCGGCTCTGATCCGGTCGATTATCGCCACTGGCTCCATCGGAACTGCTCCTGTTGAATTTTTTCCTGGAGTTTAAGAAAGCCCTCAAGCAAGGCCTCTGGACGAGGCGGGCAGCCGGGGACATACACATCCACCGGGATAATCTGGTCCACACCCTGAGTAACAGCGTAGGTATCAAAAACGCCGCCGCTGCAGGCACAACTGCCCATGGCCAGCACATACCGGGGTTCAGGCATCTGATCATAGACCCGCCGCAGAACAGGGGCCATCTTCTTGGTCAGGGTACCGGCCACCACCATGCAGTCGGCCTGCCGGGGGCTGGCCCGAAAGAGGATACCGAACCGATCGAGATCGTTGGTGGAGGCACCGGCGTCCATCATCTCAATGGCGCAGCAGGCCAGACCAAAGGTCACCGGCCAGATCGAACCGGATCTCCCCCAGTTCACCAGTTTGTTCAATGGGCCGAGCAGGGCATTGGCACCGGGGATAAAACGTACCCCTTCCTCCAACTGCACCATGGTCGGATCCTTTATTTCTCCCATTGCAGTACTCCTTTTTTCCAGGCATAGACATAGCCCACCAGCAAAAGCGCGATAAACAGCAGCATCTCCACCAAGGCAAACAGTCCCAGCCGGTCGTAGCTCACAGCCCAGGGATAGAGGTAAATGGCCTCGACATCAAAGACCACGAAGAGAATGGCAATCAGGTAAAATTTGACCGAAAACCGCATCCGCGGGGCTTCGGTCGGCTCATTGCCCGACTCATAGGCGATCAGTTTTTCCTTATACGGCCGACTTAAACGAAAAAACCGGCCAATGAGCAAGGTCAGTACACCGAACAAAACGCCAAAAATCAGTAGCAGCAGTATGCCAAGATATTCCTTGGGCAGCGCATCCATCATCAAGCACTCCTATGAGCGGCGGTTTTGCATCAACTGCTCGGCATAGGCCTGACGGGCAGTCTCAGAAGCCTCGGAGGGGGTAGTAAAATGTAAACAGTTGGTCACACACTTGGTAACGCAGGCCGGTTCCAAGCCCTGATCGATTCGATCCATGCAGAGATCGCATTTGCCGACCTTGCCGGTATCGGCATTCCACTGGGGAACGGTCCATGGACAGGCAGTGATGCAGGCCTTACAGCCGACACAGGCCTTCTCCTCGACGTAGACGATTCCATCCTTCTCCCGGCGGCGCATGGCACCGGTCGGACAGGCATCGATACACCAGGCTTTTTCGCAATGGAAACAGGAAAGATAAACAAAATTGACTTGGGGGGTCGGGCCATCGGCGGAGGCTACCTTCAACATGCGACAATAGAAGGCGCCTGGGCCAGGATGATTTTTGGATTTACAGTGAACTTCACAGGCACGGCAGCCGATGCAATCGGCCACGTCCTGAACGATAAGATATTTGCTCATTTCAACTCTCCTTCCGGTTAAGCAAGGGTAACGGTGACAAAACTTTCAGCCAGGTTCAAACCTCCACCGGCCTTGTCCCACTCCTTGAGTTTGCCCTTCATGTAGAGTTGATCAGCCAATCCTTTACCAAAGGACCGCTTTTTGGCAGGTACGCGAGTACCAAATCCGTGGAGCATGAAGACTGCCTCGGGGTGAATAAGGTCGGTCACATAAGCGGTGATGGTGCCCTGTTCATCGCCGTTGGCAACCATAACCTGAGCGCCGTCCTTTATCCCCATTTTTTTGGCTGTCTGGGTGTTAATCCACAATTTATTTTCGGTCAACAGGTCGTTGAGCAATGGGTTATTCTGGTGTTGACCATGCGCCTGATAGCCGTTTCGGCCAAACAGCAAGCGGAAACTGCCCTCGGGTGGAGCTTCGGGTGCCTCATAAGGAACCAGCGACGGCACCCCCATCGCCTCCCACTTGGCATTGAAGATTTCAATTTTGCCGGATTCGGTGCCGAACTTGAGGTTTTCGCGGTCATACCAGAGCGCTTCGGCACTCAGTTTAACAAACCCCTTGGCATCGAAATCGCTGACCGAAAATCCGGTATCCTCGAGTTGGTAAGCCCAGATATCCTCGATGGAATTAAAGGGGAAATACTCGCCCTTGCCCATACGGCGAGCGATGTCGAGATAAATCTCCCAGCCGGCCTTGGTGTTGTTAAGCGGTTTGACGCACTGCTGTCGCCGTCCGAATCCCGGTTTGAGCCCCTTTTCGGTACGGAGGATGTCATCACGCTCAATGAAGGTATTTTCAGGAAGGATAACATCGGCAAACCAGGCGGTGTCGCTAAAGTTGATATCAACGGCAACGATAAGATCGAGTTTGTCGAGGATGCGTTTCTGCTCATTGGTATCGGGCAGGGCGATGAAGGGATCGTGTCGATGGACAAAATAGGCCTTCACCGGATAGGGCACACCATTTTCAACCGCCTCGTAGGCCGTTTGCAACATACCTGCGCCTTTGTCCCACTGGGGATAACGGGTACCACATCCATCCGCCCGTTCCTCATCAACTCCGGGAACAAGGGCGGCCAGACTCTTGAGACCGGAACGGCCTGCATCCTTGGGTCCTTTGGGGTAAAAAAGGCCGCCGGGTTGTTCGATGTTGCCCATCAGGGCATTGAGGATGTGGATCATGCGGGAGGCATAATAGGAATCCCGATAGCGAGACAGCATCCATCCGGGGTGAAGGATAACCTTGGGCCGGTCCTGATTCAATTCGTGGCAGAAGGCCTCGATTTCTTCGGCACTGATCCCGGTTTCTTCGGCAGCCCATTCCGGAGTATAAGGCGCAAGAAAAGCCTTGAATTCCTTGATGCCGTTGATGTAGCGATTGGCAAAATCGCGATCGTAATAACGGTTATTGACAATACAGTTGGCGATACCCAAAAGGAGCGCATAGTCGCTTCCGGGTTTGTTCTGCCAGTAACGGGTGGCCTTGCCGGCGGTTACCGAGGCACGGGGATCGACATAGGTGACGTGCGCGCCATTTTTAATGCCTTTGAGGAAACTCTTAACCTCTTTAACCTTGAGGGCCTCGGTGATATTACGTCCAAAAAGAACGATATGTTTGGCATTGGCATAATCGTAGGCAAAATCTTTGCGGCCAAGGCCGTAAACCGACTTGGCGGCATGGTGGACGTTCCGGCCACAGGTACAGTCGTGGTTGATATAGTTGGGAGACCCCAGGGCTTTGACAAAAGCCTTACGGAGGTCGGCAAAGGGACCACCGCGGTCGGAAAACATGATTGAACGGGCACCATGCTCGTCAATAATAGCTCCCAGTTTTTTGGCGATAAAATCGTAGGCTTCATCCCAGGAGACCTCGCGCCATTTGCCTTCACCACGTTCTCCCATTCGCAGCATGGGTGTCAGGGGACGTTGTTTGTCCTCACGCTGTGCAAAAGTTGCCCCACCTTTCGCACACAGACTGCGTCCCATACCGACGTCGTGACTATTGCCCTCAATCCATACAGGTTTTCCATCCTCAACCTGCACGACCACGGGACAACGAACGGCGCACATGCCGCAGATACTATACTTGGTCTCACTCATAATTTTCACCCACTCGCATTCATCCCCATCCGATCACTTGCAATCGGCGCCTACACTCGATAAAAAATACTGATATGAATATTGAACAAAAAATCAAATCATTCTTCAGCACCCAAGCTTCCTCGCTCATCGGGCCACTTTAAGTAGTCCGGCATGGGGCAGCACCGATGTTCATCAATATAATCAGTGTTTTAATGAAATTTCAGCAAATTACCACGGCCATTTTACATCAAAGGAATTGATCAATAACTAAAATTAAGACAAAAAATAATGGGTTTATTTACAAAGAATTGCCCTAAAAAGAAAATCTATTTTGCCGTCGTTGGTATTCATTTTTTTTTATACTAAAAAAAACACCACGCCTTGGTCAACACTCAAAGAAACAAAATTAAGAGAAAACCTACTGTACATAAAGATATTTGCAAAATCAATCCGTTAACCACAACCAGTCTATTTACACAAGTCCCTGATTGTTGGTGATGTACATGTTTCGTTGACATGAATCTCAGACTGTACAAAAAAATCCAGATTAAGAGCAACATGCCCCCCGGGGCATAACAAGAACGTACAGTTATCGGTCACATCAACTATGTACTGACAGAACCAGCGAACACAAACTAACGCTGGGTCTGCGCCGTTTAATTCCCAGGCCTGTGTCCTTGAGCGGTTGGAGGTTTTCACTGCTGGAGCGATACGAAAATACAGAGGAGGGAGAAACAGTTCCCCCTTACTTTCAAACCAGACTGCTTGAGAGTAAAGGGGTCTCTTTTTTCGAAGGGGCAATAAACCGGTCAATCGACAGGCCCAAAAGCGCTGTGATTAGACAGGAAGCACCCAATAGAGGAAAGCGGCAATGACCATACAGACAGGGATAGTCAAGACCCAGGCCATGACAATATTGCCGACAATACCCCATTTGAGGGCATGAATCCCCTTGGTACTGCCAACACCCATGATTGAGGTGGAAATGATATGGGTGGTACTGACCGGAATACCGTAATGGGAAGCGCTGAGAATGACCGCGGCGGCAGCGGTTTCCGCAGCAAACCCATGGACAGGTTTTAGCTTGATCATTTTGCTGCCCATGGTACGGATAATCCGCCAGCCACCGGCCATCGTGCCCAGTCCCATGGTAACCGCGCAGCCCAAGATAACCCAGTAGGGGACATTAAAAGTGGGCAAGGTGTGATAGGTGACCAAAGCCAGGGTAATAATACCCATGGTTTTCTGGGCATCGTTGCTGCCGTGACTAAAGGCCATAATGCCGGAGGAAAGCAGCTGCAGCTTCTTGAAATACTTATTGACGGTGTTGGGGTTGGATCGGGCGCAGACCCAAAGGATAGTGACCATACATAAAAAACCGAACCCAAATCCGATCAGCGGAGAGGTGATCATCGGCAGCAGCACCTTCTTGGTGACCCCCTCGAAGTGAACCACTTGGTAGCCGGCTTTTGAGATAGTGGCCCCCATCAACCCACCAATCAGCGCATGGGAGGAACTGGAAGGAATCCCATAATACCAAGTAATAAGGTTCCAAATGATCGCTGAGAGCAGGGCACAGAGGATCACACCCTGAGTGACACTGCCGGTGGCGACAATCCCATTACCGATGGTGCTGGCCACATGAGTGCCCATGAAGGCACCGGCAATATTCAGAACACCGGCGTACATGATCGCAGCACGCGCAGTCAGGACCTTGGTGGAGACCACGGTTGCAATGGCGTTGGCGGAATCGTGGAATCCGTTGATATATTCAAATACAAGTGCAGTGACGATAACACAAAAGAGTAGGGTTAAAACCATGAAAACACGTCCTCTTGTCCGTGGCAGAGATAAGTGGCCCCGAAGTTGGAGCCACGGCAACATCAATGAAACCGATTAACTGTGTTTAAGGGCGATGTTGAGGACGAGGTCGGAAATTACCGAACAGATATCGAGTGCATTCTCGATTCCCTTGTAAATATCACGCAACTTCAACACAGAAAGTGCATCGTATTTTCCGGAAAAAATTTCTTCTGTTGCAGTAAACAAAATTTCATCACCGCGGTTTTCAATATCCCTGATCCTGTAACTGCATGCAGTGACTTCCTTCAGCGGCGCATTCTTCTTGAGTAAGGAAATGATGGCGCGCAATTCCTCGGACGATTTAATCAAGATCTCGGCCTGATTTTTGACGATTTCATTATAAGAATCAATCTTATAGATACGCAGGTTCACACAGGCCTTGAGAATGACCTTGGTACTTTTATAGAGATACGTGGAGATCAGCTGAATATCTTCCCGATCGATCGGGGTGATAAAGGAGGCATTCAACAGGGTAAGGCTGTTTTCCATAGCCTCGACCGCTCGTCGTTTGTAGGTTTTGGCATGGATCAGATACTCCTCACGCTGCTGCAGATCGGAGTGCACGATCTGGTAGAACAGCTGTGAGGAAAGTTCGCTTACCTCGGCGCCCTCCTCAAAATAGGTAAAAAATTTATTTTCCGGCGGCGGCAACAATTTGGCAAGCAACCCTAGACTCATACTCGTTCTTTTGTCCTCTGTGAAATTCTTGCTGTGATACGGTCCACTTAATTTTTTTCTTTACGGCGCCGTATCGCCCTGGAACTCATGTGCTGCAACGCAACCGAACTTTCCTCCGCAAGAGGAAAGGAACATGAGGGCTCAAAATCGGACCGACTTTACCTTTCTAACAATATTATGACACTAAAAAAACAGCGCCCTAACCGTATCCTAACAAAGGAGCTGCTATTTTTATTTTGCCTTTTAAAATCAAGTAATTATCTCCAGAAGATAATACTACGAAAAAAGAAATTTAAAAGAAATTCCGATCACTACAGCAGACAGGATGGAAATCATTGCAAGGAAGCTGCAATCTCTCGGGACGAGTGAAATTCAGTTCCTAGGAGGGGTTGTGGGTGAAAGGGACAAAATAGATCTTTGCAACGCGGTCGAGACGCTCTATCAACGCCATTTCATCAAGAAATGCCAACTCCCCGGTCAAGCTGATCCGTAATCCGTACGAATCCCTCAACCAAGGATAGATCGAAATGTTGGCCGCTATCTTGGTCTATGGCGGTGATACTGGCATCGAAGAGAAACGCATTTTTATATATGATCACCTCCGGACCACAGCGGCTCCTGAGGCTGGCGGGGTTTGGTGGTCATCATTAAAACCTTTACAATATCCCGAGACAGAACCGGAAATTCTTCGGCGACCAGGTCCACGACCGCACTGTTGAACCGGTACCACTCAAGAAACACGAAGAACCTACAAAGAATCAATAGCCGCACCGGCACAGCACGGCGATGAATGCTAAGAGTCGTTCGCATTAACCTTCAGGCCATCAGGCCGATGGTGCGACGAAAGCGGTTAAGGGAAAACCAGAAAAGCAGGAAACCTATCCCCAGCAGAGCGATGAACTGCGGCCAGACCACCTCCAAACCTGCGCCCCGGTAAAGGATCGCTTGGGCGAGGGCCACAAAATGGGTGGTGGGAGCGGCTTCCATCACCGTCTTCACCAAAAAAGGCATACTTTCACGGGGGGTGACTCCACCGGAGAGCATCTGCAGGGGCAGGAGGATAAGAACCATCAACAGTCCAAATTGGGGCATGGATCGGGCAAGGGTGCCGAGGTAGATGCCAAGCGAAGTGGTGGCAAACAGGTGCAGAAGTGTACCGGCAAAAAAAAGCGGGAGTGAACCTTCAAGATGAACTGCCAAAAAAAATCTGACCACGACAAACAAGGAAAAAATACAGGCCGCCGTCACCACCACGGCCATCGACCATATTTTGCTCACCATGATTTCAAAAGGGGTGACCGGCATGACCAAGAGGTGCTCCACCGTGCCGTGTTCCCGTTCCCTTATCAATGAGGCCCCGGTAAGGATTATGGAAAGCATGGTGACGTTATTGAGCATCTCCATAACCGAGCCAAACCACGCCTGGGTAAGGTTTGGGTTGAAGCGGACCCGCAGGTTGAGATCCACCGGCGCAACATCCGTACTCCGGTAACGCTGCACGAATTCAGCCACCTCCTCACCGATAATGGTTTGGATATAGCTGTTGCCGATAAATGCTTGGCTCATGCGGGTTGCATCGATGTTCAGCTGTAGTGTTGGATGACGTTCCGCCAACAGATCTTGCTGAAAATCAGGCGGAATATCGATGGAAAAGGTATCCAGTCCCGCATCCATCCGTCTGTCCATTTCCGGCTGGGTTATCATTGCCGGCATCAAAAAATGGGGGGGATAAAAAGCTGTGGTGATACGGGTCGACAGAGGTGATTCGTCTTCGTCGACAATGGCTATCGGCGCTTTGTTAAGCGAATCCGGCAGGGCGGTAGCCGCAGCATACACCCCGACGGTAAAGACCCAAACGATCATGAACAGTAAGACAGGATCACGCCCCAAACTCCGTAACTCCTTGTAACCGAGATGAAGAATATTGGAACACCGCATGTCAGGTCTCTTGTTTTTTCAATAAAAAGACACAAGCTGTCAGCAAAATGGGAATGGTGATGGTCAGGGCGAGATAGCTGTTCTGCAGATCACCAAATCCCAACGCCTTGGCAAAGATACCCCGGCTGATAATCAAAAAATGCGCAGCCGGATAGAATTCGCCGATAATACGCCCTAACCCTTCCTGAGAAGACACCGGATTGGTCATGCCGGAAAAATTGACCGACGGCAGGATGGTCAACACCGCCGCGCCGAATATCGCAGCCACCTGACTGCGCATAAACGAGGAAATCAACAGGCCAAATGCGGTGGCACAGATAACATAGAGCAAAGCGCCAACCACGAGCGCTCCGAACGCCCCCTTGACCGGTACCTGAAACAAGAAAAGCGCCATCAGGACCAGCAAAAAAAAATTCGCCATTGCCAGAGCGATATAGGGCAACTGTTTTCCCAACAAAAATTCCAGTCTCGTAATTGGAGTGACATACAGATTGACGATGGATCCCAGTTCTTTTTCACGGACGACGCTGAGCGCGGTCAGCATGGCCGGGATCATGATCAACAGCAGGGGAATCACCGCCGGCACCATGGCGACAAGACTTTTGACATCCGGATTGTAACGATAGCGGGTTTCAATATTCACCAGGTTACCCGTGGTGCGGGGCGAAGACTGACGGGCGGCCAGATTGGCAAGCCAAAGGCTGTGCATACCCTTCATATAACCGCGTATGGTTTCGGCACGCTGCGGCATGGCACCATCAATCCACGCGGCAACGGTTACATTCCGGCCATGTTCCAGATCGCGTCCGAAATTAGGAGGAATTTCCAGGGCCAGACTGAGTTCTCCCGAACGCATCCGCCGATCAAGTTCAGCATAGTCGGCAATAACCGGCCGCTCGATAAAATATCGTGAACCCGAAATATTCAGGAAGTAATCGCGACTGATGACCGACTGATCCCGGTCCAGTACGGCAAAGGGCAGATCTTCAACGTCGAAGCTGATGCCGTAGCCCATAATCACCATCAAAATGACGCTGCCCAGAAGGGCCAGGGTGGCGCGAATAGGATCCCTCCGGAGCTCCATGGTTTCACGCAGTGAATAACTCAACGCCCTCCTGAAACTGAACCAGGCCGGTCCCGGATAATGCGGTGCACAGGAATGAACTCCAGCAGGATTAACGGCAGAAGGAGGGCCAGCCTGCTCGCCAATCATCGGCACAGACTGTTGTTCATCCTGTGCACCGGCCTCTTCAAGGAAACGTATAAACGCCTGTTCAAGCGTTTCCGCTCCCTTCTGTTTTTTGATTGCTTCCGGACTGTCACTCACCAGCACCTGCCCGGCGTGCATCAACGAAATGCGATCACAGCGTTCCGCCTCGTTCATGAAATGGGTGGAGATGAATACCGTCACCCCGTCATTACGGGCCAGATCGACGATGCTCTGCCAGAACCGGTCCCGGGCGATGGGATCCACTCCGGACGTCGGTTCATCGAGGATCAGCATTTCCGGCTTATGGATCATGGCCACGGCCAGAGACAGCCGTTGCCGTTGTCCGAGCGGCAGATTGCCCGGCATACTCTCCAAAACACCATCCAGGGCAAACCGCCTAACCATTTCCTGGACCCGGCCCTCAATCTCCTGGGTGGAAACACCGAACAGACGGGCGTGCAGTGCAAGATTCTGGCGTACGTTCAATTCGGAGTAAAGGGAAAAGGATTGGGTCATATAGCCGACCCGACGCCGGGTTTCGATATCCTTGGGGTTGACCTGACGACCGAACAGTTGCGCCGTGCCTTCGGTGGCCGGCAAGAGGCCGGTGAGCATCTTCATGGTGGTGGTTTTGCCGCAACCATTGGACCCCAGAAACCCGAAAATTTCCCCGCTCTTGATGCGAAAACTGACGTGGTCAACAGCGGTAAAACTGCCAAAACGCATGGTCAGATGATCGGCCTCAATGGCTGTTGCCGTGGACGTGCCGTCACGACGCGGTGGAATCACCACCGGCTGATGCTCACGACGACGCTCCTCCGGCAGCAGCGCGATAAATGCCTGCTCCAGAGTGGTGGTGTTAGTCCGCCCAAGCAAATCCTTCGGAGCACCGGTGGCCAGGACCTTTCCAGCCTCCATCACCGCCAGCCAGTCGAATCGTGCCGCCTCTTCCATATAGGCGGTGGCCACGAGCACGCTCATACCGGGTCGGCCCTTACGGATGGAGTCGATCAGATCCCAAAATTGGACTCGTGAGAGTGGATCAACCCCGGTGGTCGGTTCATCAAGGATCAACAGGTCCGGATCATGAATCAAGGCACAGCAAAGCCCGAGTTTCTGTTTCATGCCCCCGGAGAGCTTGCCCGCAGGCCGATTGCCGAAGGGTGCCAGACCGGTCCGTTGCAGCAGGTGGTCGATCCTTTGTTGCCGCTCCAATGGCCCTTGGCCAAAAAGCCGCCCAAAAAAATCAACATTTTCCCGGACCGAAAGGGTGGAATAGAGGTTTTTCCCAAGCCCCTGCGGCATATAGGCAATCCTCGGACAGACCTGCTCACGATGACGACGATCGCCCATATTGCCCCCCAGAACCAGCACCCCACCCTGCTGGATGGAGTGGGCACCCGCCACCAGAGCAAAAAGGGTCGACTTACCGACTCCATCCGGCCCGATCAGCCCGGCCATGCACCCGGAAGGCAGATCCAGGGTAACCTGGTCTAAAGCCAAAGTGTTGCCGTAGCGCAGACTGACCTCGGTCAACCGGGCAACTGGATTGGAAAAATTGGCGCTCACGGTTTTTCCTGCTGCGGTATCGGCGGCAGGTTGACCGTGAGCCGATCCGGCCAGTTCCGCGCCGAATCCAAACGCACAAAGGCCATTCCGGGCAGGCCGGTCTTGACCTGGGTCATGTGACGCTGCAACAGTTCGGGTTCGATCCGGGCCTTGATGCGGAACATCAGTTTCTGCCGTTCGTTGGCCGTTTCCACGGTTTTCGGGGTAAACTGAGCCACAGCGGCCACATAAGAAATTCGGGCCGGAATCACAAATTGGGGCGCTGCATCAAGCCGCAAACGAACCTCGCTCCCCAATCCAAGTTTACCCGAATTTTCGGTGGGGAGAAAAAAGCTCATGTAGACATCGGCCAGGTTGAGCAAGTTGAGCACCTTGCCGCCACTGCTCAGGACCTCGCCGGGCTGCGCCACCCTATACTGGATTCGCCCAGCCACAGGCGCCTTGAGAACGCCGTCTTCAATATCCGCCTGCAACCGTTCAATGGTGGCCTGAACCGCATTGACAGCAGACTGGGTACCAAGTAACTGGGACTTAGCCGTGGTAATGGCGGCCTCAGCTGCGGCAATCTGGGCCTCAGCCGCATTGACCGCAGCCAGGAAGCCGAGAAACTGGGCACGGGTGTCGTCCAGGTCCTGGATCGAGGTCGCTCCTTTGCGGGAAAGGACCTCAAACCGTTCCAGCCGTTTTTTGGAGGCCTCCAACTCGGCCTTCCGCTGCGCCAGCACCGCCTGGGCGGCATTTTTCTCAGCTTTGCGCTGCTCGACCTGGCTCCGGGCCGTTTCCACTCCGAACCCGGCCTGTTGCAGCTGGGCCACTGCCTCCCGGCGCTGCGCTTCCAACTGCTGGGTATCCATCCGGGCAAGGACCTGATCCTTGTTCACGAAATCGCCCTCATCCACTAGAATTTCCTTGATCCGACCGGCGGTTTTTGCGGCGATGTCGATCTCCACCGCCTCGACCCGGCCATTGCCGGAGGCAAATCCCTCCGGCAGCGCTTGTGGATGCATCTGGCGCCAGATAAGCGCAGCCACCACTACAAGCGCAACCAAGACCATGCCCCACAACCAATTTCGCCCTTTCATGCAACCGCTCCCTCAACCCAAGACCAGATTAAACCATTTTTTTTCAAGGGGGTAATTAGGGCAAAAGCTCCCGAAAACTTGCCCACCCTCGTTCTTTGGCCTCGTTGCCGCGCTCCCAATTAACAAATAAGGTCAACCCACAACGATTGTTCCCACTCACCAAACCAGACAAGGTGCCCCAATGAATTTTTTGGGCCCGGCAAATCCACTGCAGATGTAATTCTATCTGGTTTTCAGCAACAAAGTGTCCCAATATCTGCCCAAAGATCACCGTGTCCCCTTGAAATTCCCCTCGCAGCAGGCGGTCTTCCTGAACGAATGTAAAAACCGTTTGCAGAACCGGTTGCCCGCTCCCGTTTTTATCCATGACAAACCGACGATTATGCAATGAATACTTGGGGGATGAAGGTGCATTCGCTGTACAATAAACCGGTGATGCGCGTTTCTTCATTCCCTCTTGCATATCAATGCGCCGCCACTGGCCCCTGTCCTTCTTTAGGTTTTCTGAGCAGCAACAACATTGGGGCAACTGCCAGAAAGGCAAGTCCCAATACCCAGTACGTTTGGTTATAGGCCAGAATCCCCGCCTGCTCCCGGACGGTGGTGTAGACGTCCAAGAAGGAGAGTTTCTGGGCGCTGACTAGATCATATCCCCTGTTAAGCAGGCCGTGCAGCAGGGTCGAAATTTTTGCCTGATAGGCGCTATCATAGGGGGTGGCATGGGCAATGAGGATGTTTTGATTGGTCTGGGAGTACCGGGCAAGCAAGGTGGTCGCCGCGGCAATACCGACACTGCCACCGATATTACGCAGCAGATTGAACATTCCGGAGGCATCACCCATTTTTTCTTTGGCGATATTGCCCAAAGTAATAGTGGCCAGGGGAACAAAGATACAGGCCAACCCGATACCGTTGGCAATCCTGGGCCAGATAAAATTGCTGAATGCCGCCTCCAGCGTGTAGGCATGAAGGAGAAACATGGAATAAGCCCCGCAACAAAGGCCGATAAAGACCACTTTGCGACCATCGATCTTTTGCATCAGGACGGCGGCAATAGGCATGGCAATAAGGGTGGCCAAACCTCCGGGGGCCAACACCATGCCTGACTGGGTTGCGGTGTAGCCCATCATGCTCTGCAGGTGCATGGGGATGATACTAATCGCCCCATAAAGGCCGAACCCAACCATGAACATCACCAGGTTACCGGCGGAAAAGGAGATGTCCCGAAACAGCCGCAGGTTAACCACGGGCTGTCGTTGGCGCAGTTCCACAATCACCAGCAGCGTCAGAGAGACAACCGAGACAATGGAACACAACACGATGAACGGTGAATTGAACCAGTCGTCCTGCTGCCCCTTATCCAGCACAACCTGCAAGGCGCCAATGCCCAGAGTCAACAGCAATAGGCCCCAGTAATCGACCGAGTCCTTGCTCCGTTTGAGGTACGAAGGATCGGTGACAAAGGAGCCAACCATCAGCAGGGCCACAATCCCGAGCGGAAAATTAATATAGAAAATCCAACGCCAGCTGAAATTATCCGTGAGCCAACCACCTAAAATCGGCCCGATAACCGGACCGAACATCACCCCCACACCAAAGATCGCGTTGGCCAATCCCTGCTGATACCTGGGGAAACTCTCCAATAAAATGGCCTGGCTCATGGGGATGAGCGCTCCACCCGCCGCCCCTTGGATAATACGGCAGACAATCAACATCTCCAGGTTGACTGCCGCTCCGCACATCAGCGAGGCCAGGGTAAAAACGACCACACATCCCATGAGGAATCGCTTGCGACCGAAACAGCGTGCCAACCAACCGGTCATGGGCAGGACCACTGCATTGGCAACCAGGTACGAGGTCAAAACCCAGCTCACCTCGTCTGTACCGGCGTTGAGGCTGCCCTGCATATTGGGCAAGGCCACATTGGCCACCGAGGTGTCGATCACCTCCAGCAGGGCCGGCAACATGACAGTTGCCGCCACCAGCCATTTATTGACGGGCGTTGAGGACATCTTCTCCCTGTATCAGTTGAGCGGTCAGGCTGAGCGGTCCGGGGGTGAATCCGAGTAACTCGGACATGGTTTTCGGAACCAGAATCGTCGGGACCACACTCATACCCACGCGCAATGGATGCTGGTACGGGTCGACGGGATCAATGGTAATTTTCACGGGGATGCGTTGAGTCACTTTGACATAGTTGCCTGTGGCATTTTCGGGCGGCAGAAGGGAAAAGGCAGCCCCGGTGCCGGCCATGATGCTGTCGACCCGACCCGTAAATTCCTGTCCAGGATAGGTATCAACGGAAAATCGCACCTGCAGCCCTGGTTTAACATCGGTGAGCTGACTCTCTTTATAGTTGGCGGAGATCCAGGTTTCCCCAGTGGCCACCACCGCCATTAACGCCTGACCGGGCTGGATCCAATTACCGGTCTCCACCGCCTTTCGGGTAACATACCCATCCACTGGGGCAAAGAGCTTGGTGTAGGAGAGTTTCAGTTGGGCCGCGGACAATTCCGCTTGGCGTTTGGCCACCAGCGCCCCGGGGGCCTCGCCCACTGGAACCCCGACGGTGGCAATGTCCTGCTGCAGTTTTTCTTTCGACTCGCGCACCTGGGCCGAGGCCACCAGTTGCTGAGTCCGTACCCGATCGAGCTGTTCCTTGGGAATCACCTTCTGGCGAAACAGGAGCTCTGCTCGTTGCAGGTCCTGGTTTGCTTGCAGGACTTGGGCCTGGCTTCGAGCCAACTCGGCCCGACTCCGCTCGACCTGAGCCTGGTCGCTGCCGACCTCATTGCGGGCGAGCGCCAGTTCCGCCTTGGCCCTGTCCACTTCGGCCCGGGCGTCGTGATCATCAAGAACCACCAGTAAGTCGCCCTGGTGAACCAGCTGATTATCCGCCACCAGCACCTCAATGACCGAACCGCTGATTCTCGCAGCCACCGAGTGAATTGGCGACTGGATAAATGCGTTGTCAGTTGCAATGTGGGTTTTACCCCGGACCCAGAAATAGCCGCCAATCGCCGTAAGGCAAAGTATGCTGATCAAAAAGACAATTTTCTTCTTGGTGTGTCCTGTTGCCTGCCGGGGAGGTACCTGCTGCTGTTCTTCCATAGATCCCTTAAAATTCGATGGACTCGTCATAAAACCATCACATTCTGCAAGATGGCTCAGTTAAAACAAAGAGATACAAGGAGCAGCGTTTTTCCAGGCGCAAAGGCACATACATACGATATGTCGAGTGTCGGCAAAAACGCTGCAACGCAATAGATCGAAATTTTTACGACGCGATCTCAGTTGCTACTTGGCTAATATGTAGGCATTGAACCCCATTGTAAGGGCGTGCCGCTTTGTACAACATGATATTGAAGCGAGAACCATACCATTATTTTTTCCATGTAGTTTCAATGATATATTGAATAAACTATTACTAAATTACCAAATAATGAAAATATTTCACCCAAATATGGTAAGCTACCATCAAATTACAACATTTAGTAAATGTACAAATAAACCCAAATAATAGACACCAATGGTCCGACAAGACGATTTTTTCCGTGAAACCACTCTACGGATTTGTGGCAGCCTGCGTATCACCACTGCCATTGCCGATGTTTTCGACTATTTCAAACAGCATTTTCCGATTATCGGCCTCAGCCTGACCATTCGGGACCAGGAACTCGGTGCTCTACGCCGCATTGCCCTGGCCACAGACAACCAGGACGAATACCCCGAGGAAATCCTGCCCATCTCCCGCGAACTTTGGGCAGATGTCCAGGAAATGGCAGCCACCATGCACGAGCCGCTGATCATCTCCCCGGATCACAACGAGTTGGTCCGCAAACTCTCCCCGCTTTTTAAACTGAAAAACAAATCCGACCTCATCCTTCCCCTGTGGATGGACGACGAACTACAGGGAGCACTCACCCTGCGCGGCAACCACGAAGGTTGTTTCACCCCGCGCCACGTCGAAATGATTGCGGATATCTCCCAACCCTTCACCATTGCCCTGGCCAATGCGATCGCCCACGACAAAATCCAGCGGTACAGTGCCCTGCTGGTCGAGGATAACCGATTTCTCAGCCGGGAACTTAGTCAGCGCAGTGGCGATGAAATTATCGGCAAAGACGGCGGCCTGGCCAACGTGGTCCAGATGGTGCGACAAGTGGCACCGCTCAACAACACCGTGCTTTTGCTTGGAGAAACCGGCACCGGCAAGGAGTTGATCGCCAATGCCGTCCACTTCTCCTCCACCTATAAAGACGGCCCCCTGATTAAGGTCAACTGTGGAGCCATCCCGGAACATCTGGTCGACAGTGAACTCTTTGGTCACGAAAAAGGTTCTTTTACCGGAGCGATCAGCGACAAACGGGGCCGGTTCGAACGGGCCAACGGCGGCACTATTTTCCTGGATGAGATCGGCGAGTTGCCGCCTCAAGCCCAAATCCGCCTGTTGCGAGTTCTGCAGAACCGGGAGATCGAACGGGTCGGCGGGCATAAACCGGTTCCGGTGGATATCCGGGTTATTGCCGCCACCCACCGCAATCTCGAAAGCATGGTCCGGGAAAACATCTTCCGCGAGGATCTCTGGTTCCGGCTCAATGTCTTTCCGATCATCATCCCGCCCCTGCGGCAAAGGCGTGAGGACCTCCCGGCTCTGACCATGCATTTTATTACCCGCAAGGCCCGCGAAATCGGTATCAAAAACCTGCCCACCATCGTCCCGGGAGCCCTGGAACGGATGCGCCGCTACAGCTGGCCCGGCAATGTGCGCGAACTGGAGAACCTGGTCGAACGGGAACTGATCCTCCACCGGGACGGTAATCTCTACTTTGATTCCCTGCCCTTTGAGCAAGGTTCTGCGGCGGTTTTGGGAACAGAACCCTCCTCCCCCTACCCCTTGCCCCAACTGGACGAGGTGGTGGCCGGGCATATCAACCGGGTGCTCCATCACTGCAAGGGCAAGATTAACGGCCCGGGAGGAGCGGCGGAAATTTTGGCTATTCATCCCAATACCTTGCGCGCACGGATGGACAAACTCGGAATCCGCCATGGCCGCCGAAGCTGAACCCGGTCAAAACCCGAGGCCAAACCCTGCCAGCAATTTACTTTGAACATTACCTAATATTCATGTATTCTAGGCGCCTTAGATGGGGTAGATGTATCAGGTGACCGACGAGACGTTGACCACATCTTGGTACCTTCGACAATTTCCTCGAATAGCACCGCCAATCTTCTCTGTTTCCGGGATTTCCTCTCAATGCCCACCTGCCGTTTCCCAACCTTCACATACCATTTTCTCGGATGGGGACTGGTATTCCTGCTTGCCGCCTGCTCACCGGTGGGGCCTGACTATCAAGCACCGCAGCCCCAATTGCCCGCAAATTGGGAAAACGGCGGGAAACGAGTGGTCCATGGCGAGGCGAAAGACCTGCAGCAGTGGTGGCAACTTTTTGGGGATACCCAGCTCGATGCCCTGATCAAAGAGGCCATTGCCGCCAATCCCGATTTGGCCATTGCCGAAACCCGCATTCGTGAGGCCAGGGCCTTGGGCCGTATTGTCGATGCCGACCTCTTACCGAGCGTGGACCTGGGCTCTGCATACACCAATTCCCGCAAAAGCGAGCATGTACCCTCCGGGGGCACCCGACAGGATCTTTTTGTGCTCAATTTTGATGCCGGCTGGGAACTTGATTTCTTTGGCGGCAATCGACGCAGGAGCGAAGCCGCTACAGCCGCCCTGGCGGCCACGGTGGAGGATTATCGCGATGTTTTGATAAGTCTGACTGCTGAAGTGGCCAAAAATTATATCGACCTGCGGGCAGCGCAAAAACGGTTGCTCCTTGCTCAACAAAACACTGAACTGCAAGAGCAAACCCTGCATCTTACCCGTGAACGGTTTGCCACCGGTCTGGGAAATGCTCTGGAGGTGGCTCAGGCGCAAACCCAACTGGCCCTGCTTCGGGCCCAGCTTCCCCCATTGGAGAGTTCGGCGGCAAAAGCCCGCCAGCACCTGGCGCTACTCTTGGCAAAAGCACCCCAAGAGCGTTCCTGGCTTGGGACGTCGCCACCGCCGCAACCGCCACCACGCCTCCCTGGTCTCCTCCCTTCCGAGTTGCTCCGCCAACGTCCGGATATCCGCAGTGCCGAACAGCAACTGGCACAAGCCAATGCGGAAGTCGGTGTGGCCACGGCTGATCTCTTCCCTCGCTTTTCCCTCTCAGCCCTGGTTGGCGTGCAGAGTGCGGATTTGCAGCAGCTTATCACCTCGGGGAGCCGCTACTGGGCCCTGGGACCAACGGTTCAGTGGTCTTTCTTTGACGGTGGCCGCAGACGGGCCACCCTGGCAGCCAGTGAAGCCCGTTTAGATCGGGCGCGTCTGAATTACGAAAAAACAGTGCTGGATGCATTGGCGGAAGTCGAGAACGCGCTGGTGGATTTTGACCGGGAACAGAGCGCCAGAGCGCAACTGAGCGAGGCTGTGTACTCCGCCCGCCAGTCGACCGATCTTTCCCGGTTCCAATACAAAGCCGGACTCAATAATTTCCTCAATGTCCTGCTGGCGGAAACAACCCTGGCTATAACTGAAGATAAACGTGCACAAAGTGATCAGCGCCTATCACTGGCCATGATTGCGCTCTTCAAAGCCATGGGTGGCGGCTGGCACAATACGGCTCTTCCTCTCTCTACGGAGCTCATCAATCCCAAATCCACAGAGGCCGCACCTGCACGTCCATGAATAGAGTATCCGAGATTGCATCGTCTCCTCATTTTTTGGGGCAAACGTTCGTTGCCCTTCCCACGTTGAAGGCAATGGCAGGTTTAGCGATCCCCCTGCTCTGCTTGCTTGTACTCACTGCCTGTTCCCCGGACCAAGGAAAGGAAAAAAAAGGCGGGAAAAAACGAGCTGCCGTTCCGGTGAGCACGGTTCTCTGTACCACCCGGACAATTCCGGTTGAGATGAGCGCCACTGGGCATGTGGAGGCTCTGAACACCGTGGAAATCCGCTCCCAGGTGACGGGCGTTCTGCAAACGGTCCATTTTAAGGAAGGCCGGAAAGTCCAGGCCGGGGAACTGCTTTTTACCATTGATCCCCGCCCCTTTGCTGCCGAGCTAACCAAGGCCGAGGCTCTTTTGGCCAAGGATAGAGCGGATCTGGAAAATGCTCGTCGTGATCAGGCCCGCTACAAGCCTGCAGCCGCCAAGGGAATAATTTCGCAGGAAATGGCCGACCAAGCCCTAACCCGGGTCGCCACCGTGAGTGCCGCGGTAAAAGCGGATCTGGCTGCGGTTGAAAGCGCCAAGCTTGCCCTTGGTTATTGCTCGATTAAGGCGCCCTTTACCGGACGCGCGGGAGAACTACTCAGCGATCAGGGAAACCTGATCAAAGCCAATGGCGACAATCCCATGGTCACCATCAAAAGTACGGATCCCATCTTGGTCAGCTTTACCCTGCCGGGCCAATACCTGCCGCAAATTATGACCTACCAAAAACAGCAACCGATTCGTGTCCTGGCCATGCAGAATCCGGCGCAGCAACCGGTGAGCGGCAAACTGGTTTTTATCGACAACACGGTTGACCCCACCACCGGAGTTATCCTGCTCAAGGCCGAATTTGCCAACCGGAACCAACTCCTCTGGCCGGGACAATTGATCAATGTCCGCCTCCACCTCACCGATAAAGTCGATGCGCTGGTCGTGCCCACCCAAGCTGTCCAGGTCGGGCAGCAGGGATCTTATCTCTTTGTGGCCCGGCAGGATCAGAGTGCGGAATACCGTTTAGTGACCCAGGGGATGCGCTACCTGCAATATACGGTTATTGAAAGCGGCCTCAAAATGGGCGAAAAG
Source organism: Desulfobulbus sp. (assembly GCA_050255935.1). Taxonomy (GTDB): domain Bacteria; phylum Desulfobacterota; class Desulfobulbia; order Desulfobulbales; family Desulfobulbaceae; genus Desulfobulbus. The sequence goes on along the minus strand of JBFWIP010000002.1, from coordinate 14,042 downwards.
GTGGTCACAGACGGCCAGATGCTCCTCGAGGACGGCACCAAGATCGTGGACCGCACCCAGGCGGTAGGGGTCCAGAGGGCCAAACAACCATGACCGGCGTCTCCGATCTCTTTATCCGCCGGCCGGTGATGACCGTGCTCGTGATGTTGAGTATTCTGATCGCTGGCCTGATCGGATACAAACAGCTGGCGGTTTCCGATCTGCCCAATGTCGATTTTCCCACCATCGTCGTTTACGCCAATCTCCCCGGTGCCAGTCCGGAAACCATGGCTTCGACCGTGGCCACGGTTCTGGAAAAGCAGTTCGCCACCATCACCGGCATTGATTCGATGAGCTCTGTGAGCAGTACCGGCTCCACCCAGATCACACTCCAGTTTTCGCTTGAGCGCGATATCGATGCCGCGGCGCAGGATGTGCAGACCGCAATATCCCTCTCTGCCCGCCGACTTCCCGATGACATGCCCTCGCCACCGTCCTTCCGCAAAACCAACCCGGCGGTGGATCCGATCCTCTACCTCTCCCTCAGCAGTCCGATCCTGCCGCTCTCCTTGCTCGATCAGTATGGCGAGATCATGAGCCAGCGGATCTCGATGATCAACGGTGTGGCCCAGGTGACCCTACGTGGATCCCGCAAATATGCGGTTCGAGTACAACTTGACCCGGGAAAACTCAAAGGTTTTGATCTTGATCCCGCGGAAGTTTCCAAGGCGATCAGTGCCCAAAATGCCAATCTGCCCATGGGGCAATTGGTGGGGCCGCACCGCAACCTAACCCTGCAGGCCAGCGGTGAGCTCAAGGTCGCCCAGCAGTACCAGGATGTGATCGTGGCCGTACGCAACAGCCGGCCAATAAAACTTTCCGAGATCGCCACGGTGATCGACAGTGTTGAGAATGATCAGTCGGGCGCCTGGTTTTACACCCCAACCACCAAGGCACAGGCCATCTTTCTTGCCATTGAAAAGCAACCGGGCATGAATACTATCGAGGTGGCGGACGCGGTCAAGAGGCTTCTTCCGAAACTGACCGAGGGGCTTCCAGCCTCAATCCGGCTCGATGTGCTCCGCGACGGCAGCACATCGATCAAAGATTCGGTGGAAGATATCCAGTTCACCCTTCTCCTGACTTTGATTCTGGTGGTGCTGGTTATTTTTCTCTTTATCCGCAACCTCAGTGCCACCATCATCCCCAGTCTCTCGTTGCCGATGTCCCTCATCGGCACCTTTGCGGTTATGTATCTGCTCGGATACAGCCTCAACAACATGTCGCTGATGGCGCTGACCTTGTCGGTGGGCTTTGTGGTCGACGATTCGATCGTGGTTCTGGAGAACATTGTCCGCCACATGGAGATGGGCAAATCCAGGATGCAGGCTGCCTTTGACGGCGCCCGTGAGGTGGGCTTTACCATCATATCCATGACCCTGTCGTTGGTGGCTATTTTCATCCCCCTGCTCTTCCTCACCGGGGTAATGGGACGGCTCTTCCGTGAATTTTCCGTGACCATAGGCATGTCGGTCCTTATCAGCGGCGTGATCAGTCTCACCCTGGCGCCCATGCTCTGCAGCCGCTTCCTCCGCGAACACCACCATCAAAACCATGGTCGGCTGTTTCAGATGACGGAAGCCGGTTATACGTGGATAGTCAATCTCTATGATCGCTCCCTGCAGGTGGTCTTGCGCTATCGCCGCACCACCATGCTCCTTTCCCTTGGTCTCCTTGCCGTCACGGTCTACCTCTTTGTCGTTATCCCCAAAGGATTCATTCCTGCAGAAGACCGGGCATTCATCATCGCCTCCATCAAGACCAACCAGGGCATATCCTGGGCAAACCTGGTCGATCACATGCAAGAACTCGCGGATATAACCAGAAAAGATGCCAACATTGATCGATTCATGGTCAGCACCAACTCCGATGGTCGACTGATCATCGTCCTCAAGCCGCGCGCTGAACGAAAACTGAGCGCCGATGAAGTTATCGAAGAACTGCGGCCCAAGCTCAACTCTATACCCGGTATTCGGGCCATGCTGGTGAACCCTTTGCCAGTCACCATTGGTGGCCGCCGCTCACGCAGCCTGTACCAGCTCACCTTGGGGGGAGCCGACACCGAGCAACTGTACGCCGTCTCGCGAAAGATGGAGCAGGTCATGCTCGATATCCCTGGCCTGGTCGATGTTTCCAGTGATTTGCAAATGGAGAACCCCGAACTCTATGTGGATATTGACCGTGATCGGGCCCTTTTATTAGGAATCCCCCCGGAGCAAATTGAAAATACGCTCTACAGCGCCTACGGCAACCGTGACGTTTCCACCATCTTTGCCGCCAATGATCAGTACAGTGTTATTGTCGAGTTTGAAAAACGGTTCCAAATCGATGCGGGCTCCCTTGATCTGCTCCATATCCGTTCAAGCCATGGGCCGCTGGTCCCCCTCTCCACCGTTGCCAGTCTGCAGGAACGTTTGGGCCCGCTTTCCATCAACCATTCCGGCCAGCTCCCCTCGGTGACCATTTCCTTTAACATCAAGCCCGGTTTTGCCCTCAGCCAAGTGCTCGGCGAGGTGCAGCAACAGGCCGATATCGAGATCCCCGCCGGAGTCTCCGCCTCTTTCCAGGGGAATGCCCAACAGTTTCAAGATTCCCAGGCAAGCATGGGCTGGCTCGTGGCGGTGGCGATTGTGGTTATCTATATTGTGCTCGGCATCCTCTATGAGAGCTTTATCCATCCGCTGACCATCCTCACCGCCCTGCCCTTTGCCGGGTTCGGCGCCCTGATTACCCTGCTGATTTTTAAGGTGGAGCTTTCGGTCTATGCCTTTGTCGGCATTATCATGCTGATTGGACTGGTGAAAAAAAACGGCATCATGATGATCGACTTTGCCATAGCGGCCCAGGCAGAAGGGAAAGATCCGGCAACAGCCATCCATCAGGCCTGCGTAATTCGTTTCCGCCCGATCATGATGACCACCATGTCGGCCCTGATGGCCGGCATCCCCATTGCTTTGGGCTATGGTGCGGGAGCAGAATCGCGACAGCCGCTTGGACTTGCCGTGGTCGGAGGCCTGCTCTTTTCCCAGAGCCTGACCCTTTATGTGACCCCGGTTTTTTATCTCTATATGGAACAACTCCAACAATGGCTGAATAACAACAAAGGCCGGGCAATTACGACCCGGCCTCTCTGAGACACGACGGATATCGGAAAGATTTATTGCTCCGGCAGAAAACAGCTTTCACGATCCATCCCCGGGGCCTTTTCAATGGGGAGTTGCAGTATAAAAGTGGCACCTTCACCGGCGACACTTTCCACAGTGAGAATGCCGCCGTGCTTTTTACTCACCACATCATGGGCAATGGCCAGCCCCTGGCCGGTCCCCTTTCCCACGGTCTTGGTGGTGAAAAATGGATCAAAAATCCGGCTGAGGATTTCCTTGGGGATACCGGTTCCGGTATCGCTGATGCGAACCTCCACCTGCTCCCCGATCTGCTGGGTAGCAATGGTGATCACCCCCTTATCCTTGCCTCCGGTAGCCTTCAGTTTTGCTTCAATGGCATGGACGGCATTGACAAGAATATTGAGAATAACCTGACCCAGCTCATCGGCCAGACTGGAAACCAGCGGGAGGTCGGAAGCAAAATCTGTATGTACATCGGCAACGTATTTCCACTCATTGGTGGTGACGATGACCGTCGTCTCAATGAGTTTATTGATATCGTTTTTTACTTTTTCCTTGCTGCTTGGATGGGAGAATTCTTTCATCGCCTGGACAATGGAAGCAATCCGTTTGACCCCTTCCTTGGTTTGTTTAATGGCCGATGGGACCTCCTCTTCAAGATATTCCCAGTCGACCTCCATCAGTAATCCCGTCACTACGTTTTTACTAAGGGATATGGTTTCGCCTTCGGTATGGTTCAACTGCCGAATCAGCAGGTGGATCAACCGCTGCATCCCTTCGAAAGATTCCCCGAGAAAATCCACATTGGAACCGATGAATTGGGTTGGGGTATTAATCTCGTGGGCAATGCCGGCAGCTAGTTGTCCGACTGATTCCAGCTTATTGGCCTGAATCAGCTGTGACTGGGTAAGCTGCAACTCCTTAAGTGCCTCTTGCAGGGTGTCCCCCTGCTGGCGCAAATGTTCCGTTTTTCGCTGCACCACTTTTTCAAGGGCAAGGTTTTGGGTGAGCAATTCCATTGATGAGCCGTCCCCGGCATACTGTTGCTCCACCGCATCCATCAAGACCTGGATGGTCTTTGCCTGAGCCATGAGTTTGGCTTGCAAGTTAGCCAGATAAGCATCTTGGGTATTCATAGTTTCCCTCCCAGAGCCACGCCGGTAAAGGTCTGGTTCACATGCAATGAATTGTACTGCTCGCCGTAGGTATTAAATCCAAAGACCCGGTTTTGAGCCATCAACCGGCCGATATCGCCGTCAATTCCCCGTTCTTCCATCTCCAGACGCCTGAGAATGCAGTCACAGCCAAGAATAATCACCGGCTCGCCGATCTCCTCCCGAACCTCGTCGAAAGTCTGTGTAAGTGCCGCCACTGCCGATTGCCCTTCACCAATGGTCAGCACCAGACCTTTGTCGATGGCGCAAAAAAATTTGAGACTCCCGTCTTCTTCGACCCCGGAAATGGCGCGGACGAAATAGTCTTGGCCAATACGCAACATCAGTGGATAACGGGAAAAGACCGAGGCGTTCAACGCCGTTGCCGGAACTCCGATCAGATCTGCATAAGCTTTGACGGCCACCTCACCATTAATTTCACGCACCAATCGCATCTCCGGTTCAGCTTCGGTGATTACCAATCGTTTTTCGGTGGCTTTAAAATGCTGATGCTTGAACACGACAAAAGGCAAGGAGGTCATACACAGGGTAAAGACGGCTGCGTTTCGCAGTAACCTCCCTTTATGATAAACATAGGTTTTCTCAAAACGGAGCATGTCCCCAGCCGAACCACCAACAATGGGGACATCGCCCAGGGCACGATAAAGTAAGGCACTCAAGGCTTCTTCGCGGCCAGCCAAACCATCGACCAACAACATCCCAAAAGCCTGCTTTTTGGAAAAATGCAACCGGTCCTGGACATCAGCCGCAATCACTTCGACCTGTTCTACAAGATTTTCCAGCGGATGAATCAGGTAAGAAATAGCCTGAAAATGAGCACTGAAGAGGCGCAACCCACTGATACCGGTGGATTGGAAACCAAGAGGTGTCAACTGGCCGGCTGAAGAACAGCCGACCACCGGACCTGGAAGCAGATCCAGCCAGTGACAAAGCTGCTCGTGATCGTAGGTCTCGGCAAAATAAACCAGGGTCAGGCTAGGATCAGGCTCGCCGCATTGGTTGAAAAGCTCCCCGGCCACAGTCTTTATATCCGAGGCGGTGGATGTTTCCTGACAAACGGTTATCCCTGACGGATGAGGTTCTTGACCGGACATTATTTCCATAACCTCCAAGGTAATGAGCCCATGGGGTAAAGGCGTAAGAGAAGCGCAGCCTCTCTTCTCCTCTGAAATTGCGGAAACCGTTTTCTCGCAGGATGAATGGAGGCAACATGCGTTTAAGGGTCGGGGAATGAAAAAAATATTCGAATAATGCGCCAGATTTCGGTTCAAACACAAGGCGCTTTAACTGGTGAATATCAGGCATATTCATCAGCTAAAGCAACGCCGTAGCTGGGCCGAAAGACAAACAGAATTGGATATTTTTTTTCCGCGACCCTAACGACAGAGTAGCGTATCAAAAGGGGAAAGGGAATGTGATTTGCTGAAAAAATACGACTCCAGGCAGGTAATCACTGCCTGGAGTATAGGATATCTTGTACCAAGTTCAAACCGATTGCTCGAGTGGGGCTTGTGAACGAAACATCTGAAAGATCATTTTGACCACCATCGGACCGTATTTTTTAATGTCCACCATTTCCGGATTCATCACCCAGTTGGCAATAAGCCCATGGATCATGGAAAAAATAGTGACAGTACCCAGTTGCACATCAAATCCGGAGGGAATCTGACCACGCCTGATCGCATTGCCAAGAACAAGCTGCAACCCCTGGTATCGTTCCCGGCGAAGATGATGATGCTGTTGCCGGATGGTCTCGGTATCCTTGCTGCGATCTCCCTCATCAAAAAGAATACGGAAAAGCTGCTGTTGCAACGGATCATCTTCCATGCCTGCAAAAAAGGAAAGATAGAGCTCTTCGAGTTTACCGAGCGGATCCGGCTCATCCATGCGTTCACTGGCTTCGGTCAATGGGGCGTAAAACTCCTGCACCTGTTCCCAAAGAGAATTCAGTAAATCGGCCTTGTTGGCAAAGTGCCAATAGATCGCCCCCCGCGTGACCCCTGCCTCTGTGGCAATATCGGTCAGGGAAGCATTGGCAACCCCATGTTGGGCAATAACGCGAACCGCAGCATCAATGATGTTCTTACGCGTTTCCAAGGCTTCTTCTTTGGTTCTTCGCGCCATGCTCACCCTCCAACTGTTTGAGTGTTCGCATCAACATCCTGGGTCCGTTCCTTCCAGCCTCCGCCCAAAACCTTGTACAAATTGATCCGATTGAGCAACTGGGCCAGTTGCAGGATGAGACATCGCTGGCGGGCAGTATAGAGGGAACGCTGAGCATCGAGCAAGGTTAAGAAGCTATCCAGACCTTGCTGATAACGTATCTTGGCAAGCGAGTAATACTCCTGGTTTGCCGCCAGATTTGCCTTTTGCGCCATCAGTTGGCGGTCATAGGTTTCTCTGGCGACAAGGGAATCGGCCACCTCACGGAAGGCTGTTTGTATGGCTAATTCATAATTGGCAACGGAAATATCTTTGCTGATTTTGGCCACATCCAGTTCTGCTTGCAGACGACCGGCAGTAAAGATAGGCAGGCTGACGCTGGGGGTAAAGAGCCAAGCTCCTGAGTTACCATCAAAAAGATGAGAAAGATCACCACTCATCTTACCGGCACTGGCCGTAAGGCTGATACTGGGGAAAAAAGCGGCACGGGCGGCACCGATCTGAGCGTTAGCACCTTTGAGCGTGTGTTCAGCCGCTTGAATATCCGGTCGTTGCAGCAGAATAGTTGAAGACAGACGATCCGGCGGTGCGGCCAACGCCATTTGGTCATCAATTTTTTTGCTGACGCGCCCAAGGCTTGGCAGCGATGAACCGGTGAGCAAGGTCAGGTTGTTGATGTCCAGGGCCAATTGGCGCTGATACATGGCTAAATTGGCCTTGGCGGTCTCTAAGCTGGTCCGCGATTGGGCCAACTCCAATTGTGTTGCCATGCCTTCGTTGGCCCGTTGTTGGACCAATTGATAGGATTCCTCCTCCGTTTGCTTGGTATCTTCAGTGATTACCAGCAGCTCTTTATCGGTCAACCAAGTCAGGTAGGCACCCGCGACCTCGGCAACCAGACTGATTTGGGCGCTACGATGGGTTTCCTCCATGGCCAAATACTGCTCCAGTGCCTGGTCTTTCAGACTGCGTACACGGCCGAAAAAATCAAGTTCATAGGAAGAAATACCCACAGATGCCGAGTAGTATTCAAGGGTCGCATTGTTTCCGCCGCTGTAGGTCCGTTGCTTGGTGCCGAAACCGGTGGCATTTATTTCTGGGAAAAGAGCTGAACGCTGAATTCGGTATTGTGCCTGATAGCTGGCAATATTGAGTGCGGAAACCCGCAGGTCCCGATTGTTGATAAGCGCATTTTTTATAATGGTCTGCAGTTGCGGGTCGACAAAAAAATTCCGCCAGCCAAGCTCAGCCCCAACCACTGGGGTGGTTGGGGCTTGGCCTGATTTTGTTGCAAGGTTGGAAATAGCCGGCAGTTGCGAGGCAACGGGCATTTCAGGCCGGGTGTACTCCGGTGCCAGGGCACAACCGCCCAAAAGGGTAAGTAGTGCGGTGGCCGCTATATGTTTGGATGCTGAGGTAAACATCTCATACCTCCGATTTTGGTGCGGTGTTTTCCACCAACGCCCTTTTGGTTTTAAAAATCCGCAACACCAGAACGAAAAAGAGCGGGATAAAGACAATGGCCAGAACGGTGGCTGAAAGCATACCACCAAGTACACCCGTACCGATGGCGTGGCGGCTGTTGGCACCGGCGCCAGTACTGATCGCAAGGGGCAAAACACCGAGCATGAATGCCATGGAGGTCATGAGGATGGGCCGCAATCTGCGGCGACAGGCACTCACCGTGGCCTCGACCAAGTCCTTCCCTTTATCATAGCGGCGTTTGGCAAACTCAACGATGAGGATAGCATTTTTGGCGGACAAACCGATGGTGGTCAACAAACCGACCTGGAAATAAACATCATTTTCCATTCCACGAAAGTATGCAGCGGCCAATGCTCCCAGAACACCGAGCGGGATGGCGAGAATAACTGAAAACGGAACCGACCAGCTCTCATAAAGTGCCGCTAAACAGAGAAAGACCACCAGGATCGAAATAGCATAGAGCGCCGGTGCCTGAGCACCTGCCTTCTGTTCCTGAAAGGAGGCGCCGGTCCACTCATACCCGATTCCCGCAGGCAGCTGTGCCACCAATTCGCCAACGATTTTCATTGCATCACCACTGGATTTCCCTGGTGCGGCTTCACCCACGATTTCCACCGCTGAATTACCGTTGAACCGTTCCAAACGCGGTGAGCCATAACTCCAGTGTCCTGAGCTGAAGGTGGTAAAGGGAACCATCTCGCCACCGCTGTTGCGCGTATACCAGAGGTCCAGATCCTCCGGCTGCATACGATAAGGAGCATCGGCTTGCACATACACCTTTTTCACCCTTCCCTGGTGCACAAAATCATTGACATAATTCGAACCCCAGGCAGTTGACAGGGTGGTATTGATCCCGCTGACCGATACCCCCAATGCCATGGCTTTTTCAAAATCGATATCCACATTGTACTGCGGTGTATCTTCCATACCATTGGGGCGAACTCGCACCAAATTGGGATTCTTTGCCGCCAGGCCGAGAAACATATTTCGAGCCTCGATCAATTTTTCATGGCCAAGCCCCGCACGGTCTTGAAGGTAGAAATCAAAACCGGTGGAAGAACCAAGCGAGGATATGGCAGGCAAGTTAAATGGAAAGACCATGGCCTCCTTGATCCCAGCAAATGCGCCCATGGCTCGGCGGATAACCGCAAAGACCGATTGGTCCGGTCGTTTCCGTTCATTCCAGTCACGCAACTGCGCAAAGACCATACCCATATTCTGACCGGTACCGGCAAAACTAAAACCCGCTACGGTAAAAGCAGATTTCACGTTTTCTTTATCATCGACCAAATAATGATCGCGAACCCGCTTCAGGACGTCCTGCGTTCGGGAGAGCGTTGCACCGGTGGGCAACTGGACCATGGTCAAAAACACGCCCTGATCTTCTTCAGGCAAAAAGGAGGTTGGTAGTTTCGTGAATAAAAAGACCATGCCACCGATGAGCAGCAGATAGATCAAGCCAAAGCGTCCTGTCCGTTTGAGCACATAGCTGACGGTATTTTTATAACCATCGGCACTGCGCTCAAAATTGCGGTTAAACCAACCGAAAAAACCCTTTTTCTGCCCATGCTGTTCTCTGTTGATTGGTTTGAGGATGGTTGCGCACAGCGCCGGAGTAAGAACCAAGGCCACCAGGACCGAAAGCACCATCGCGGAAACAATGGTCAACGAAAACTGACGATAAATCGCACCAGTGGAACCACCAAAAAAAGCCATGGGCACAAAGACGGCGGAAAGGACCAGGGCAATACCGATCAAGGCGCCGGTGATCTGGTCCATGGATTTGCGCGTAGCCTCAAGCGGGGATAATCCCTCTTCCGCCATGATGCGTTCCACATTTTCGACGACAACGATGGCGTCGTCGACCAAAAGTCCGATGGCCAGAACCAGACCAAACATGGTCAGGGTGTTAATCGAAAAGCCAAAGGCGGACATTACGCCAAAGGTTCCCAAAAGAACGACAGGTACCGCGATAGTCGGGATAAGGGTTGCGCGGAAGTTCTGCAAAAAAAGAAACATGACAAAGAAGACCAAAACAATGGCCTCCACAAGTGTATGGGCAACCTCTTCAATGGAGATTTTGATAAAAGTGGTAGTGTCATAAGGGTAGACAACGGACACCCCGTCTGGGAAATAGGGCTGAAGATCGGCGAGCTTTGCCCGTACCGCAGCAGCCGTATCCAGTGCATTTGCGCCGGTGGCCAGCATGATGGCCATACCTGCAGCCGGTTTACCATTGAATGTGGTCAGGGAATCGTAACTCTCACCGCCGATTTCAACCCGGGCCACATCGTTCAGGCGGATCTGAGAACCATCGCTGTTCACCTTTAAGAGTATTTGGGCAAACTGGTCAGGCGAACTCATTTTGGTCTGAGCCATCATACTGGCGCTCACCTGTTGACCGGCCACAGACGGCGCACCACCGAGATCACCGACAGCCACCTGATTATTCTGCGCTTTAATGGCGGTGGTGACGTCCGCCGGGGTGAGCTGGTAACTGTTCAGTTTATGGGGATCAAGCCAAATGCGCATAGCATATTGGCTGCCGAAAATTCGGATAGAACCAACACCGCGAGTACGACTGAGGGGATCCCGCAGGGTAGAAACCATGAAGTCGGAAAGGTCATTCTTATTCATGGTACCATCTTCGGAAATCAAACCCACAATCATGAGAAAGGTTGAGTTGGATTTCGTAACCTGAACCCCCTCCTGCTGCACCTCCTGCGGCAAAAGAGTGAGTGCCTGTTGCAATTTGTTCTGCACCTGCACCTGGGCAATATCCGGGTCGGTGCCTGTTTCAAAGGTCAGGGTTACCGTAACTGTACCGGATGAAGAGCTCTGGGAGTTCATGTAGAGCAGGTTATCCAGCCCATTCATATTCTGCTCAATGAGCTGGGTTACACTGTCTTCGATGGTTCTGGCGGAAGCACCGGGATATTTCGCAGTAATTTGCACCGAGGGTGGTGCAATTTCCGGGTATTGGGCAACAGGCAAGCGCAAAATCGACAAGGCGCCGGCCAACATAATGACAATAGCGATGACCCAGGCAAAAATGGGTCGATCAATAAAAAATCGGACCATGACTTACTCCGTTTTGGCTGCTGGTTGGGTGGAGGTAGTCTGATTGACTGCGGTTTTCGTTTGTTGGATAACCGGATGCACCACCATGCCGCCGCGAATTTTTTGTAGACCGGATACAATCACCTGCTCACCGGGTTGCAGGCCCTCAACGACAAGAACGCGGTCACCGATATTTTGGCCTGTTTGGACAATACGAGTTTCAACCGTAGAGCCTTTGCTGACGACCATCACCGTTGCCTGTCCCTTGCTGTTTCTTTGAACACTTGCCGCCGGCACCAGCAGTGCGGTCGGCTGGAGCCCCTTATCGATGCGTGCGCGGACAAACAGACCGGGAAGCAGTTCTTGATTGGGATTGGCAACAATGGCCCGAAGCGTAACAGAACCGGTGTTCTGGTTAACGGTAACATCTGAGAATTCCAGGCTACCGACTTGTCCGTATTCCGATCCATCATCAAGGATGACGGTTACCGGAGATTTGGGTTTCTCGCCTCCGATGGCCTGCCCGGCAGCCACCTCTTTTTTTAACCGAATCAATTTTGTACTCGATTGATTGACATCAACATACATCGGATCAAGCTGCTGAATGGTAGCCAACGCCGCACTCTGTTGTGCGGTCACCAGGGCACCTTCAGTGACCGTTGATTTACCAATGCGACCGGTGATAGGAGCAGTCACCTTGGTATAATTAAGATTAATGCGCGCAGTGGCCAAGTCGGCTTTGGCGGCAGCAATATCGGCCACCGATTGTTTCCAGGCTGCTTCCATCTCAATTTGTTCCTGCTCGCTAACAGCCTTGGTTCGGACCAATACCCGATAACGATCGGCTTTTATCTTATCCGATTTTTCCTGAGCCTCAGCTTTCGACAACGCTGCCTTGGCACTATCATAGGCAGCTTGATACATGGCGGGATCGATCTGGTACAGGACCTGGTCAGCTTTAACCTTACTCCCTTCCGTAAACAATCGTTTTTGGATGATGCCGCTCACCTGTGGCCGGACTTCGGCAATCTTATAGGCAGCAGTTCGCCCAGGAAGCTCCGTCGACAGTTCGACGGGCTCGGTTTTGAGGGTGACCACCTCCACCTCAACCGGGGCAGAGGCAGTTGCCTTTTGTTCACGTTCCTCTTTACAACCGGTTAGGGCAAGCCCTAGCATAAGGGTGACTACCCAAATAACGTTTCGTTTTCTTAACAGCTTCATTGACCTCTTCCTAACGATGGGTGATTAGATGAGTTATACCTAAAAATCTGTGACAACTGGATACAGGACAAAATTTACGTTACCGTAATTACAGAATTAAAGTGACGATTTTCCTTTTTTTTTCAGATTCCTTAATCAGGGCTTCCTTCCTCATGTCATCTTCATTGCGCATTGCTACCCAATAGAGTGAACTTTTGCCTGATATCCACGAACAGAGGAGTTAACGTTCCAAGATTCCGGGGATCGGTTGGCTCTTTGCGCATTTTTCGTAGCCAAAGAATATACATACATTCACGAATGTATGCAATCGTATTCTAAACACCATTTTGACATGAACAAAAATATTATGTTCACTGCAAAGAGAAGAAACCCACTTAAAAGTGGTGCGAGGACAATACCTAAAAAGTAAAAAAAATCGGACTATTATCATCATTTCGCATGCGAAAATTTGCTACTCCAATACAGCTGCGTCCCTAGCCACCTTAAAAAAAGCCTCAGGAAAAAATTCCTCAGGCTTATCGTACTGAGGTGGTAGGTTGGCGCTTACTGGTTATGTGTTTTGGGTGATTTCTTTTGCCAGTAGGTCAACGTGGATAGGACAGATGGTGCTGCCGACAATATGCAGCACAGGTTAATCCGCTTTTAACCTGAGCTGCAGCATGCGCAAGCCAGAATCGCTTGCCGCCACCGGGGGGTGAAGAAAATTCGTTGTTCATCGTACTCTCCTTGGGTTGATCGGGAGATCAACTTGACAGAAAAGCTCGATGAAAAAAAGGTGGGGTAGAATTCGCGCTTACCTATTTCAGGCGTATCTTCTCAAAGATGCATCGGCACCCTGTGGACCTATGTTCGCCCGAAATGGGCCAAGGAAACAGGCTTGGAGCGCTTGATACAATTCGCCAAAGGCATCGACCGGGACAGAAATGAAATTCTGGCCGGATCAAACACCTGGTTACCTCGGCCAAACTTGAAGCATTTAATGCTCCTATCAACAGGATCGTAAAACGAGCATGCGGATATCGGGATTTTGAAGACCTCTACCTGAAGATCAGGCAAGAAGCGGCGCCACCTTTTCTGCAACTCTGCCAAAGACCCGAATAACTGTGGGATGAAAATAAAGTTGGAAACTAAAGGCCACTTATGTGTTGATATTCCGTAAATTGAGTTTCAGTAAATTCAATAAAGATGGTAACTTTGAGGTCGTTTTTTAGAACCAGTGCATGTAAAAACAAGCAGTTAACTCTATAGTTACCGACTTTATTTGGAAGTTCTCAACTTTATTTTCAACCCACAAGGGTTGTGGGATACAAATAAAGTTGGAAACTAATCGTGTCGCAATTTATTGAATTTACGTTAATGCCCTCCTATAGAAAAAAATAAAGTTGGTAACTTTCTCAAAGCATTTCTTAGGAGAAGCTAATTTTTATCCAAATAAAGTTGGAAACTTTGTAACATTTCAATGTCGGGGCACCAGCAAACTATTTACTCAATATGACTCCCGAGGATACTGCCCTTTCGGTAATTCTCAATTGGTTCCTATACACAGTAGTAATATCAAATTGAAGGGTTGAGTGGGTAGAAGACCTTCAAGGTGAGAATAGCTGCAATCAACAATGGTCTTGTAATTCTGGGGGCCGCGGAAAAAAATAGAGTTATGCTCGAAAGTGGTGTTTGAGGGAGCGCTAAAAGGAAAATGACGTATCCTGATTGGAATCAGTTCGCCAAAACTCAATTCCAACAAAAAAGGATACGTCATGAGTGAGAGTAAAGTTAT
>JBFWIP010000001.1:35811-118949 GCA_050255935.1 Desulfobulbus sp. | reverse complement strand
GCACGTTGCGCAGGTAACGCGATCAAGCGGGAATAGCTCAATGGTAGAGCATCAGCCTTCCAAGCTGAGGGTTGCGGGTTCGAGTCTCGTTTCCCGCTCCATTTTTTTGCGTTGCTCCACATAGCTGTAAGCTGATCTAATTTTCTTGCGCCCGCGTAACTCAGTGGTAGAGTACCTCCTTGGTAAGGAGGAAGCCATCGGTTCAAGTCCGATCGCGGGCTCCAAAGTATCAGTCGATTGGTAAAAGTAATCGATTGAGTCTGATTGAACTTTTGCCCAAGGAGACATGAGATGGCGAAGGAAAAATTTGAGCGGACAAAGCCGCATGTCAATGTAGGAACAATCGGTCACATCGACCATGGGAAAACCACACTGACTGCAGCGATTACACGTGTACTGTCAACCAAAGGCATGGCCCATTTCACTGACTTCAGCGAGATCGACAAGGCGCCTGAGGAGAAGGAACGCGGTATTACCATCGCCACTGCCCACGTCGAGTACGAGACCCCGACCCGTCACTATGCCCATGTGGACTGTCCCGGTCACGCCGACTATATCAAAAACATGATCACCGGTGCTGCGCAGATGGACGGTGCGATCCTGGTCGTTGCGGCCACCGACGGTCCGATGCCGCAGACCCGTGAGCACATCCTGCTTGCCCGCCAGGTCGGTGTCCCCGCCATGGTTGTTTTCTTGAACAAGTGCGACATGGTGGACGATCCGGAACTGATCGAGTTGGTCGAGATGGAGTTGCGGGAGTTGCTGGACAAGTACGACTTCCCGGGTGACGATATCCCGATCATCCAGGGCTCCGCACTGCTGGCGCTTGAGAATCCCGAAGACGCAGAAAAGAGCAAATGCATCTGGGATCTGATGGATGCGGTCGATAGCTATATCCCCCAGCCTGAGCGTGCGATTGACAAACCGTTCCTCATGCCGGTTGAGGACGTGTTCTCCATTTCCGGTCGCGGTACGGTTGCCACCGGTCGTGTGGAGCGTGGTGTGATTCATGTGGGTGACGAGGTTGAGATTGTTGGTATCCGTCCGACCAGCAAGACCACCTGTACCGGTGTTGAGATGTTCCGCAAACTGCTCGACGAGGGGCAGGCCGGTGACAATATCGGCGCCCTGCTCCGCGGCGTCAAGCGCGAGGAGGTTGTCCGCGGCCAGGTTTTGGCAAAACCGGGTTCGATTACGCCGCATAAAAAGTTCAAGGCCGAGGCCTATATCCTGACCAAGGAAGAGGGTGGTCGCCATACGCCGTTTTTCAACGGATACCGGCCGCAGTTTTACTTCCGGACCACCGATGTCACCGGCGTGGTCACGTTAGAGGAAGGGGTAGAAATGGTTATGCCGGGAGACAATGTGCATGTCACCGGTGAGTTGATTACCCCGATTGCCATGGAAGTTGGGCTCCGTTTTGCCATCCGCGAGGGTGGCCGTACCGTGGGCGCCGGCGTCATCTCTGAAATTATCGAATAAATTTTCCTTGATTCTTCTGGGAACATTCGATGACGAATCTGCAGCCGGGCTCCTGGGCCCGGCTGCTGTCACTCTATAGAGCGGATTATGAGAGATACAATTACGTTGGCTTGCCAAGAATGCAAGCAACGGAACTACACGACAACAAAAAATAAAAAAACAGTTCCCCATAAATTGGAGCTGAAAAAATATTGTCCTTTTTGCAAGACGCATACCCCACATAAGGAAACCAAATAAACAGGCCAGTAGCTCTAATGGTAGAGCACCGGACTCCAAATCCGGGGGTTGGGGGTTCGAGTCCCTCCTGGCCTGCCACTGTGTTCACACTAGTGAATTGAAGGCTCTCAGCACCACATAATGTCGACAAAAAAAACAAATCGATCAGGTAAACAGGGCATAGACAATAAAAAAGAGCTTGGTGACCGACAGAAAAGTGCAGCGCTGTCTCCGTCGGGCATCAAGCTTTTTCTATCCGAAGTTCAGTCTGAATTTCGTAAAATTGTTTGGCCTGGAAAGAAACCTACCGCGGGATTGACAGGATTCGTCATTTTGCTGGTCATCGTGATCTCATTGTATCTCGGCTCGGTCGATCTGCTATTGGGGAAACTTGTTTCACTCGTACTTAAATGATTGACGGGCTGGGAAAGTTACATGGCAAAAAGCTGGTATATTGTACATACACATACAGGATTCGAAAATAAGGTCAAGACGACTCTTGAAGAACGGATCAGACTTGCAGGTCAGGACGACTTATTCGGAGAAATTCTCGTCCCGACCGAACAAGTAGTCGAAATGGTAAAAGGCTCGCGCAAAACTTCCGAGCGTAAATTTTTTCCCGGCTACATTCTGGTCAATATGGAGATGAACCAACACACCTGGCACACGGTGCAGGATACGCCGCGTGTAACAGGCTTTGTCGGTATCAATATGAACCAGGCCGGATCCGACAAGGATATCTATAAAAAGATACCTTCATTGACCGACAAGGATGCGCATAAAATTTTAGGGCGCATTGCCGAAGGGGCCAACAAGCCCAAGCCAAAGGTTGTGTTTGCCGAAGGGGATGCGGTTCGGGTTATTGATGGGCCTTTTGCAAATTTTCAAGGTGTCATCGAAGAGGTCTTTCCGGACAAAGGTCGTGTGCGCGTTATGGTTTCCATTTTTGGACGCTCGACTCCGGTGGAACTTGAATATATTCAGGTAAGTAAAAACTAAAGCTCCCGGTAACACGGGGAGGTTGAGCAATGGCAAAGAAAATACAAGCATATATTAAACTGCAAATCCCTGCCGGGAAGGCGAACCCTTCCCCTCCCGTTGGCCCTGCCCTTGGCCAGCACGGCGTGAATATCATGGATTTTTGCAAGGCCTTTAACGCCCAAACACAGTCCGCAGGTGATACCATCATTCCGGTGGTTATTACTGTTTATTCCGATCGTTCCTACAGCTTCATCACCAAGACTCCGCCTGCATCGGTTCTTTTGAAAAAGGCGGCCGGACTGAAGAGTGGCTCAAGCAATCCCAAAAAGGATCGTGTTGCCGAACTCGATGGCGCCAAAATAAAGGAAATCGCTGAAATCAAAATGCCTGATCTCAACGCCTATGACATTGAGCATGCCGTTCGCATTATCGAAGGGACTGCACGGAGCTGCGGCATTACCGTTATAAAATAACTGATTTTTTTCGTACCTGTGTGAACCCACAGCACACCAGGGAGAATAAGGAGCTGATATGCCCAAACGTGGAAAAAATTATAAAAACGCCATTGCGACCGTAGATCGAGCTAAACTATTTGACCTTACGGAAGCGCTTGATTGTGTGCTGAAAGCAAAATATGCAAAATTTGACGAAACCATCGACATTGCGGTCAGGCTCGGCGTCGACCCCCGTCATGCCGACCAGATGGTTCGGTCCAGCGTCATCCTCCCCCATGGAACAGGCAAAACCGCACGTGTTCTTGTCTTCGCCAAGGGCGAAAAAGAAAAAGAGGCCTTGGCGGCCGGTGCTGATTTTGCCGGCTCGGATGAGGTTATTGAAAAGATTAAAGGCGGGTGGCTGGATTTTGATAAAACAATTGCTACCCCGGATATGATGGGAGAGGTCGGCAAAATCGGTCGCATACTCGGACCGCGTAACCTCATGCCCAACGCAAAACTTGGAACCGTCACCTTCGATATTACCCGGGTTGTGAACGAAATTAAAAAAGGCAAGGTTGACTTTCGTGTTGATAAGGCAGGTGTTGTTCACGCCGCTATGGGGAAAAGCTCTTTTGGCGGCGAAAAATTAGTTGAAAATATCGTGGCCTTTATCGATAAACTGATCCAGCTTAAACCGTCTACCAGTAAAGGTGTTTACATCCGCGCCATTTCGGTTTCCAGCACCATGGGTCCCGGCTTCAAGGTAGATCCGCTGCAGGTACGATCCTTAATCAAGGCTGCCTGATTGATTGGGAAGTTTAGTCGTTGCTGTTCATTAGTTTTATTTTTTTTATTTTAACTTGTTGGGAAGGTCTGAGACAGCAGGTACCGAAGTTTAATAGCGGCTCGCCGCTACCTGCCGAGGCCATATTGGCAATGATTGGATTGCCGGTTTGAACTTCATTCCTCTCTCTGCTCTTAAGGACAGTCCCGCACATTAAAGGAGGTTCAGGCGTTGAATCGCGATCAAAAAACTGACATAGTCAGTGCACTCAACGAAACCTTTTCCAAAGCAAAATTTGCGGTAGTCGCCGATTACCGTGGACTTAAAGTGACGGAACTGGAAAAACTGCGCAAGAATCTGCGCCAAAACGATGGACAGATTCAGGTGGCAAAGAACACCTTGCTGCGTCTGGCAGTTAAGGGAACAGCCTATGAAGGCCTTACGGATTCGTTCAGCGGTACGACGGCTGTGGCTGTCGGCTTCACCGAACCTGTAGGCCCGGCAAAAGCCCTTTCCGCCTTCGCCAAGGAGTTTGAGGCCTTCTCCATCCGCGTTGCTTCCTTGGAAGGAAGCATGTTGCAACCCGAGGATGTCGTGGCTCTTTCCAAGTTGCCCAGCAAAGAAGAATTGCTGGCCAAACTGCTTGGAACCATGTCGGCCGTACCGTCAGGGTTTGTACGCGTACTTGCCGCAGTCCCGCAGAAACTGCTTTATGCCCTGTCTGCGGTTAAGGATCAGAAAGATAATTAAATCAAACCCCACCGTATCGTGGGGCAAGCTATCATAAACCAGGAGGAATGAACAATGGCTGTTTCCAAAGAAGATGTAATTGAGTTTATTGCTAACATGACCGTTCTCGAGCTTTCCGAGTTGATCAAGGAACTCGAGGAGAAGTTTGGTGTTTCCGCTGCCGCGCCTGTGGCCGTCGCTGCTGCCGCTCCCGCTGAAGGTGGTGCCGCCGTTGAGGAAAAAACCGAATTTGACGTTATCCTGACCAGTGCAGGCAGCGAAAAAATCAAGGTCATCAAGGAAGTGCGTGCCATCACCGCATTGGGACTGAAAGAGGCCAAAGAGTTGGTTGAAGGTGCTCCTTCCCCCGTCAAAGAGGGCGTCAGTAAGGACGAGGCTGCCGCAATCAAGGCTCAGATCGAAGGAGCCGGTGGTTCCGCAGAGATCAAGTAATTCATCTTATTATTACACACCCCGGGTTATTATTAACCCGTCAGCTCATCACCCAATCAGGTAACGCTATAGGGCTTTTAGCCCCGTAGCGTTCCTGTGTTTGTAGGTTTTTCTTATTTTCAGGCCGGATTCTGATTAATTTTCATCTGTAATTACAGTGAAATATTAAAATGTGACCTGCTTCAGGCGGAATGTTTCGAGGAAATCATGAGAAGAGTACGTAAGAGTTTTGCAAAAACAAACCAGGTTTTGGAACCGCCACATCTTATCGCGATGCAGCGGCATTCTTACGAGCACTTTCTGCAGCGGGATATTGCGCCTGAGGAACGCAAGGATCACGGCTTGCAGTCCATTTTTCAGAGCATTTTCCCGATTACCGACTTTAACGGTCTGTGCTCCCTTGAATTTGTTCGTTATAGTTTTGGCGAGCCCAAATACACGGTGGCCGAATGTATTGAACGGGGGATGACCTATGAAGCCCCGCTGAAAATTACCGTGCGCCTGATCACCTTTGATGTTGACGAGGAGACCGGCGTACAAACGGTTCGCGACATCAAGGAGCAGGAAGTCTTTCTCGGAGCCCTGCCGCTTATGACCCAGGATGGCGTCTTTGTGGTCAACGGTACCGAACGCGTTATTGTCAACCAACTACAGCGTTCCCCCGGTTTGTTTTATACGCACGATCACGGTAAATCGCATGCCTCGGGTAAACGACTGTACTCCGCCCGCATTATTCCGGTTCGCGGCTCCTGGCTCGATTTTGAATTCGACATCAAGGATATCCTCTATGTCCGAATCGATCGTCGACGGAAATTGCCTGTCAGTGTGCTGCTGAAGGCCCTGGGCTATACCGATGAGGAATTGCTCAACGAATTTTACCACGCCGATGCGATCACCGTTGACAATGACAAATATACCATCGCCTTCAACCCGATTACTTTTGCCAATCAGCGGTTGAATACGGACCTCATCAATCCGGAAGATGGCAGCATTCTTGCCAAAAAAGGAAAAAAGGTCACCAAGAGCCTGTCCAAAAAAATTGAAAACCTGGGTATCGGTTCCCTCCCTGTTGAAGCTGAAGATCTGCACGGTCGATTTTTCGCCGCGGATATTCTCGATCCCCAGACAGGTGAACCTCTCGTTCGCTGCAATGATACCGTGACCTCTGCAATTCTTGAATCATTGGCTGCTGCCGGTGTCACTGATTTTTCCCTTTTGTATATTGATGGGGTGAACTACAGCGAATCATTTAGAAAGACCCTGTTGCTCGATAAGATCAAGGACACCGATGAAGCCCTTATCGAAATTTATCGCCGCCTCCGTCCCTCCAGTCCTCCGACGCATGAGGTCGCCAAATCCTTTTTTGACAATCTCTTCTTCAACCCTTCCACCTACGATCTTTCCGAGGTCGGCCGGTACAAGATCAACACCAAACTTGGATTCAACACCCCCATTGAGGTACGAACCCTGACCAATGAGGATATTGTCAAGAGTGTCAAATACCTGGTTCGCATCAAGGATGAGTTGAAGGACGGGGACGATATTGACCATTTGGGCAACCGTCGTGTTCGCACGGTGGGAGAATTGTGCGAGAACCAGTTCCGTATGGGATTGGTCCGTATGGAACGTGCGATCAAGGAGCGCATGACCCTGCAGGAAATTGAAACCCTCATGCCCCATGATTTGGTCAACCCCAAACCTGTGACCTCTGCCATCAAGGAATTTTTCGGAACAAGTCAGTTGTCCCAATTCATGGACCAGACCAACCCGCTCTCCGAGGTCACCCACAAACGTCGTCTGTCCGCCCTCGGGCCCGGCGGTTTATCCCGCGAGCGCGCCGGTTTTGAGGTCCGTGACGTTCATCCCACGCATTACGGGCGTATTTGTCCGGTTGAAACTCCTGAGGGGCCCAACATCGGCTTGATCGTCAGCTTGGCAACCTATGCCAAGGTCAATCCGTACGGTTTCATCGAAACGCCATACCGTTATGTGACCGAAAGGGTGGTCTCGCAGGACTACAAATATCTTTCCGCTCTCCAGGAAGAGCAACATGTCATCGCTCCGGCCAAGGTCAACTATGACGAAGACCGTATTGCCGATGATTACCTGATTGCCCGTTCTCAGAGTGAGGTTTCCATGGTTTCCGCCGAGGATGTGACCATGATGGACGTTGCGCCCAACCAGATGGTGTCCGTGGCAGCGTCTCTGATCCCCTTCCTGGAAAACGACGATGCCAACCGGGCGCTCATGGGGTCAAACATGCAACGCCAGGCCGTGCCGTTGTTGCAACCCTATTCACCCCTCGTCGGTACCGGGGTGGAGAAATATGTGGCGCGTGACTCAGGCGCCTGCCTGTTATCCGGTGGAGACGGCATTGTGGAAGAGGCTGACGCCAATCGCATCGTCGTGCGTTACGACCAGCCCGGCGTGGATGGGTTTGATACCGGCATTAGCGTGTATCACCTGCAAAAATATAAAAAATCCAATCAGAACACCTGCTTTAACCAAAAGGCCCTTGTTTTGCCGGGTACCCGCGTCACCAAGGGTGATGTTCTTGCCGACGGTCCGTCGACCGAGGTGGGGGAACTCGCACTCGGAAAAAACGTCACCATCGCCTTCATGCCTTGGCGGGGATACAATTTTGAGGACTCCATCCTCATCAACGAACGGCTGCTGAAGGAGGACACCTTTACCTCGATTCACATCGAAATTTTCGAGACCATGGCTCGGGACACCAAATTGGGCAAGGAGGAAATCACCCGAGATATTCCCAATGTTGGGGAAGAGGGATTGCGCAACCTTGATGATTCCGGCATTGTCCGCATCGGTGCCGAGGTCCGTGCCGGGGATATGCTGGTGGGGAAGGTGACTCCCAAGGGGGAAAGTATGCTTTCTCCGGAGGAAAAACTGCTGCGCGCAATTTTCGGTGAAAAGGCCGGCGATGTTAAAGATTCCTCTCTCCGGGTGCCCCCCGGTATTGAAGGGGTCGTCATCGATGCCAAGGTTTTCTCGCGCAAGGGGGTCGATAAGGACGAGCGCACCTTGATGATCGAGGAGATGGAGATCGACCGACTCAACCGGGACATGGAAGATGAACTGCGCAGCCTTCGCAATGGGGTGCGAAATGCATTGGGTGGATTGCTCGAAGGCCGCACGGCCAAGATTGATATCAAGGACAAGAATGGCAAGGTAATCTTGAAGTTGGGCAAACAGTTGACCGCCAAGGTAATCAGCCAGGTCAGTTTTGCCGATCTCCCCGAACTCGATTTCTCGGAAAAAGCGCGATATGACGAGGAAATCGACGCCATATTCAAACGGTACAACACCCAGGCCTCCATTGTCCGTGGCCGTTATCAAGGCATTGTCGAGCGTATGGAAAAAGGAGACGACCTGCCTCCGGGTGTGGTGAAAATGGTCAAAATTTATGTCGCCACCAAACGCAAACTCTCGGTGGGCGATAAGATGGCCGGCCGCCATGGAAACAAGGGTGTTGTTTCGCGCCTGCTGCCCGAGGAGGATATGCCCTTTTTTGCCGATGGCACCACCGTGGATATCGTTCTCAATCCCCTGGGTGTTCCCTCGCGTATGAATGTTGGCCAGGTTTTGGAATGCCACCTCGGATTTGCCGCCAAGAAGATTGGCGAGCAACTCACCGCAATGGCCAAGAATATGGAAATTGACCGCCTCAAACAAAGATTGCAGGAGGTCTACTCCGCAGAAGAATATCGGCAACTGACCGAGGGCGTCAGTGACGAAGAGCTTTTGGATACCATGCGCAAAAACGGTCGGGGTATTCATGTTGCAACCCCGGTGTTCGACGGCGCTTCTGAACGGGAAATTCGCCAGTCCCTGGTTGATGCCGGCGTCGACGAGGTCGGCCAAAGCGTGTTGTACGATGGTTTGACCGGAGAACCTTTTGACAACAGGGTGACGGTCGGGACCATGTATATGCTGAAACTCCATCATCTGGTCGACAACAAGATCCATGCCCGTTCGACCGGCCCCTACTCCCTGGTCACGCAACAGCCCCTGGGCGGAAAGGCCCAGTTCGGTGGGCAGCGTCTGGGTGAGATGGAGGTTTGGGCTATGGAGGCCTATGGTGCCGCATATACGCTCAAAGAATTTTTGACTGTAAAATCCGATGATGTTGAAGGCCGCACGACCATGTACGAGAAGATCGTCAAGGGAAATAACTTTCTGGAAACAGGCTTGCCCGAGTCGTTCCACGTACTTGTTAAAGAGCTGAAAGGATTGTGCCTCGATATTGAGTTGCAGGAATAACCGATGGCTTGAAGAATTCATAAAAGAGTTCAGGTTTCTGCTGTAGAATCGGGTTTATTTTGAATAGAGCATAGGTGAATACGTGGAAGAACTGTTTAGTTTCTTTGCAAAACCAAAAGGTCCCGTCAGTTTTAACAAGGTAAAGATATCCCTGGCTTCCCCGGAGAAAATCAGGGAATGGTCGCATGGTGAGGTAAAAAAACCGGAAACCATCAACTACAGGACGTTCAAACCCGAGCGTGACGGCTTGTTCTGTGCGAAAATTTTTGGGCCTGTCAAGGACTACGAGTGCAACTGCGGGAAATACAAACGCATGAAGCACCGGGGGGTGGTGTGCGAAAAATGCGGCGTTGAGGTTATTCAGTCCAAAGTTCGCCGTGAGCGGCTGGGGCACATTGAGCTGGCCGCACCTGTTGCCCATATCTGGTTTTTGAAGAGCCTGCCTTCAAAGATCGGTGCCATTCTCGACATGACACTGAAGCAATTGGAACGGATTCTCTACTTTGAATCCTATGCCGTGGTTGCTTCCGAGGTCGAGGCCATTCCCGTGGGTACCCTGCTCAATGAAGACCAATACCGCACGGCCTTGGAGGAGTGTCCCAACCAGTTCCGCGTCGGGATCGGTGCCGAGGCGATTCGTGAAATGCTGATGGGGCTCGATCTCAAGGAACTCTCCGAGACTTTGCGCAAGGAGATGAAGGAGACCGGGTCGGTCACCAAACGGACCAAGTACGGGAAGCGGCTCAATGTGGTCGAGGCCTTCCGCGACTCGGGTAATCGCCCCGAATGGATGATCCTCGAGGTCATCCCGGTATTGCCGCCCGACCTGCGCCCGTTGGTGCCTCTGGAGGGTG
Source organism: Desulfobulbus sp. (assembly GCA_050255935.1). GTDB lineage: Bacteria > Desulfobacterota > Desulfobulbia > Desulfobulbales > Desulfobulbaceae > Desulfobulbus. Next base: position 108,732 of record JBFWIP010000001.1, on the reverse strand, counting down.
GTCGTTTCGCCACCTCGGACCTCAACGATTTGTACCGACGCGTAATCAACCGCAACAACCGTCTCAAACGCCTGCTTGAACTCGATGCCCCGGATATCATCATCCGCAACGAGAAGCGCATGCTCCAGGAGGCGGTGGATGTCCTCTTTGACAACGGCCGACGCGGAAGGACCATCACCGGACCGAACAAACGACCGTTGAAGTCGCTGTCCGACATGCTCAAGGGGAAACAGGGACGCTTTCGCCAAAATCTTTTGGGAAAACGCGTCGACTATTCCGGACGTTCGGTTATCGTTGTCGGCCCCCATCTGCGTCTGCATCAGTGCGGTTTGCCCAAAAAAATGGCTCTGGAACTGTTCAAGCCCTTTATTTATAACCAACTTGAACGCAAAGGTTATGTCACCACCATCAAAAGTGCGCGTAAAATGGTGGAAAAAGGGACAAAAGAAGTCTGGGACGTTCTTGACGACATCGTTCAGGAGTATCCCGTTATCCTTAACCGCGCGCCTACCCTCCACCGTCTCGGCATGCAGGCCTTTGAGGTGGTTCTGATCGAGGGCAAGGCGATTCAGCTCCACCCGTTGGTCTGTGCCGCCTTCAACGCCGACTTTGACGGTGATCAGATGGCGGTCCATGTGCCCTTATCGGTTGAGGCCCAGGTTGAAGCCCGGGTGCTGATGATGTCGACCAACAACATCCTCTCCCCGGCCAACGGCGGCCCGATCATTATCCCCAGCCAGGATATCGTTCTCGGGCTCTATTACATGACCCGTGAGCGTTTGGGGGTGGACGGCGAAGGAATGGTCTTCTCGTCGCCCAAAGAGGCGCGTATCGCCTATGACCACGGGGCGGCCCACCTGCAGGCACGGGTCAGGGTTCGGCTGAAAAACGGCATGGTCGATACCACTGTCGGCCGCATACTCGTGGGTGAGTTGTTGCCTGATGTGATTCCGTACTCCTTGGTAAACAAGGAACTGTCGAAAAAGGAGTTGGCCTTTCTGATCGACTACACCTACCGTCACGGTGGGACCAAGGAAACCGTTATTTTGGCCGATCGGCTGAAGGACCTGGGCTACGAATATGCCACCCGGGCCGGTATTTCCATCTGCATCAACGACATGAAGATTCCGGTACGGAAAGAGGAATTTGTTGAGGAGGCGGAAAAGGAAGCGGCCGATGTTGACCAGCAGTATTCCGACGGTCTGATTACCGACGGCGAAAAGTACAACAAGATCATTGATATTTGGTCAAAGGCCACGGACAAGATCACCAAGGAAATGATGGATGAGATGGCGGTCGAGTTCATGCCGGATACCACCGGCAAGGTCCAGGAAATCAAGAGTTTCAACTCGGTCTACATTATGGCGGACTCCGGTGCCCGTGGTTCCAAGGACCAGATCCGTCAGTTGGCCGGCATGCGCGGGTTGATGGCCAAACCCTCCGGCGAGATTATCGAAACCCCCATCAAGGCCAACTTCCGTGAAGGACTGAATGTCCTGGAATATTTCATTTCGACCCATGGCGCCCGTAAGGGGTTGGCGGATACCGCGCTCAAAACCGCAAACTCCGGATACCTGACCCGGCGCTTGGTTGATGTCGCCCAGGATTCCACCATCGTGCTGAAAGACTGCGGCACCATGCGTGGGACCTTGGCCGAACCCCTGATCGAGGGTGGCGAAGTTATCGTTCGTATCGGCGAGCGTATTCTCGGCCGTGTCGCCCTGGAGGATGTGGTCGACCCGCACACCGGCGAAGTGATCGTCGGCATGAACGAAGAGATCACCGAGGATCGGGTCGAGGCTATCGAAGCCGCCGGTGTCGATCGGGTCATGATTCGTTCGGTGCTGACCTGCGAGGCGAAACGCGGTATCTGCGCCATGTGTTACGGCCGTGATCTCGGTCGCGGGCATATGGTGAACATCGGTGAGGCTGTTGGCATTATTGCTGCCCAATCGATTGGTGAGCCGGGAACCCAGCTGACCATGCGTACATTCCATATCGGTGGTACTGCCCGCGGTTCCGTGGAGCAGGCGGAGGTGCGTACCCAGCGGGGAGGCCAGATTCGCTATAAGAACCTGCACTCGGTCACCAACAGTGAAGGCCTGCAGGTGGTCATGAACCGGAATGCCGAAATCACGGTGCTTGACGATCAGGGCCTTGATCGTGAGCGGTTCCCGGTTCCTTACGGCGCCACTCTGCGCATCAATGACGGTGCGGCAGTCGATCCGGGAACAGTGATCGCCGACTGGGACGCCTTTTCCATCCCCATCGTTGCCGAGGTCGGCGGCAAGGTCAAATACGGAGATGTGGTGGAAGGCGAATCCATGCAGGAGCGCGTCGACCAGATCACCGGCAAGGCGAGCAAGGTCATCACCTCGGTGAGTTCGAGCAAGCAGATGAACCCGCGTATCTCCATCAAGGATGACCGCGGTCGAACGATGAAACTGGCCGATGGCGAGCTTTCTGCCCGGTATCTGCTGCCGGTTGGCTCGATTATCACGGTCAGCGAACAGGATGTTATCGCCGCCGGTACGGTGATTGCAAAAATCCCGCGTGAAACCACCAAGACAAAGGATATCACCGGTGGTTTGCCGCGCGTCGCCGAATTGTTCGAGGTCCGTAAACCCAAGGAACAGGCGATTATTTCCGAGATTGACGGACGGGTCAGCTTTGGCAAGGATTTGAAGGGCAAGCGCCGGGTTCTTGTTACTCCGGAAATCGGCGAGTCCAAGGAATATCTCATCCCCAAGTCGAAGCACATTACCGTGCATGAGAATGACTGGGTTGAGGCTGGCGACCCGTTGATGGAAGGTATCCGCCTACCCAACGATATCCTTCGGGTCAAGGGAACGGAAGCCCTGGCCCGGTTCCTGGTCAACGAGATCCAGGAAGTGTATCGGTTGCAGGGCGTAAAGATTAACGACAAGCACATTGAAACCATTGTCCGGCAAATGCTCAAGCGCGTCCGCATCACCGATCCCGGGGATTCCCGCTTCATGCTTGATCAGCAGGTGGAGTGGTGGAAGTTTCAGGAAGAAAACGAGCGGATGTTGAAGGAAGGCCTGCAACCGGCTGCCGCCGAACCGCTGCTTCTCGGTGTGACCAAGGCGTCGTTGTCCACGGATTCTTTTATCTCGGCCGCCTCGTTCCAGGAGACGACCAAGGTCCTGACCAACGCCGCCATGGCGGGTAAAATTGATGATCTTTCCGGTTTAAAGGAAAATGTCATCATGGGACGGTTGATCTCCGCAGGCACCGGGTTGAAACAATATCGGTTTAACCAGGAAGGCTAACGAAGATATCACTTGACCTCAGTGTTCTGATCGGTTAAATACTCAATCTTTCATGCTTGAACGCCCCTGTGGGGTGGGGCTGGATCGTATCTATAAAAGGAGCTGCTTGCATGCCCACTATTAACCAACTCGTCAGAAAAAGACGAAAGAAAATGACTAAGCGTACCAACACCCCAGCGCTGCAGAACTGTCCGCAGAAACGTGGTGTATGTGTGCGTGTTTATACAACCACTCCCAAGAAGCCGAACTCTGCGTTGCGCAAGGTGGCGAGGGTGCGTCTGACCAACGGTATTGAGGTAACGTCCTATATTCCGGGGATCGGCCATAACCTTCAGGAGCATTCGGTGGTACTGATCCGCGGCGGTCGTGTCAAGGACCTCCCTGGTGTGCGTTACCACATCATCCGGGGCACCCTGGATACGCTGGGTGTGAACGATCGTCGTCAGGGGCGGTCGAAATATGGGGCTAAACGTCCGAAATAATATCCGTAAGGAAGCTGAACAGGTTATAAGATATGCCTCGAAAAAAATTGCTGGATAAGCGCCCGGTTGCGCCGGATCCTCGATTCAATTCCGTGTTGGTTTCCAAGTTCACCAATGGTTTGATGGTTGACGGCAAGAAGACCCTTGCCCGTCGGCTGTTCTACGATGCGATGGAGATCATTGGCAGCAAGGTTGCCGACCAGGAGCCGTTACTCATCTTTGAAGAAGCCATGGAGAACGTTCGGCCCAAGGTCGAAGTGAAGAGCCGCCGTGTGGGTGGGGCTACCTATCAGGTACCGGTGGAAGTTCGTCCCGAACGTCGCAATGCGTTGGCCATCCGATGGATCATCAGTTTTGCCAAAAGCCGCTCCGGGGAAAGCATGTCGGACAAGCTGGCGGCCGAGTTGCTGGATGCCTACAACAGCCGTGGGGCGTCTGTGAAGAAAAAAGACGATACCCATAAGATGGCAGAAGCGAACAAGGCCTTTGCCCATTATCGCTGGTAACGGAAAGATCGTAAGAAGTTGTTTTTTTCTTGACAAGGTGGCCGTGTTGGAGTACCAACAGCGGTCACTTTTTCATGAGTACTTGAAAGAGCGTATGCAATATAGGGTGTTCCGCAGTGGCTGATGGAGATCCATTATCGATAGTGCGCAATATAGGCATTATGGCCCATATTGACGCCGGAAAAACGACAACCACTGAACGAATTCTCTATTATACAGGCCGGTCGCATAAAATCGGTGAGGTCCATGAGGGTACAGCCGTCATGGACTGGATGGAGCAGGAACAGGAGCGGGGTATTACCATCACCTCCGCTGCAACAACCTGCAGGTGGAAAGACTGCCAAATCAATATCATCGATACCCCGGGGCACGTGGATTTCACCGTCGAGGTGGAGCGCTGTCTCCGGGTTCTTGACGGGGTTGTCGCTGTTTTTTGTGCAGTGGGCGGTGTCGAGCCTCAGTCTGAGACGGTTTGGAGGCAGGCTGATCGATATCGCATCCCACGGATAGCATTCGTCAATAAGATGGACCGGATCGGGGCCTCCTTCCAGCGATGCCTCGAACAGTTGGAAAGCCGTTTAGGAGCTTCACCGGTTGCCGTTACCCTGCCCATTGGTGCAGAAGACCAGTTTGTCGGGGTAATTGATCTCGTTGATCAGAAAATGTTGACCTTTGACGAGGAATCAAAGGGGCAACTGGTCACCGAGCAGCCAATACCGGATGCACATGTAGAAGAGTCTTCGGCCGCGAGAATGGCGCTGATCGAGAAGTTGGCCGACTTCGATGAAAGCGTCATGGAAAAATTTTTAAACGATCAAGAGATCGCTCCCGGTGAAATCAGAGCGGCGTTGCGTAAAGCAACCATAAGCCTGAACCTCGTGCCAGTCCTTTGTGGCTCCGCATTCAAGAACAAGGGGATACAACCTTTGCTGGATGCGATCACATGGTACTTGCCATCACCCGTAGATGTTCCCCCTGTCGAGGGGACGGATAAGGACGGTGCGCCGCTTATCCGTAAGCCGGAGAGGAGCGAAAAATTTTGTGGCTTGGTGTTCAAGCTGCAAAGTGATCCGTATGTTGGGCATCTTTCCTTTATTCGCGTCTATTCAGGTGAACTGAAATTGAGCGATAAGGTGTTCAATCCCAGCAAACGGAAAACGGAAAAGATCTCGAAACTGTTAAAACTGCATGCCAACAAGCGTGAAGAGATCGATCGGATCGGCGCCGGGGATATCGGTGCCATCGTTGGACTGAAATTCACGCGTACAGGCGATACCCTGTGCCAAAACGGCGATTTTATCGTTCTGGAGTCCATTGATTTTCCGGAGCCCGTTATTGGGATTGCCATTGAGCCCAAAACCAAGGCCGATGAAGGCCTGCTTGCCGACAGCCTCGAGAAAATTGCCTGGGAGGATCCGAGTTTCCGGATATCTGTCAGTGAAGAGACGGGGCAGACCATTATTTCCGGGATGGGCGAGTTGCATCTGGAAATTATCGTCGACCGGCTCATAAGGGAATTCAAGGTCCGGGCAAACGTTGGCAAACCGCAGGTTGCCTATCGGGAGACAATCACCCAATCCGCCAAGGCGGAGGGGCATTTCGAGGCTATCGGCGGGAAGGAGCAATACGGGCACGTCGAGCTCGAGGTCATGCCGGGAGAGAAGGGCAGCGGTAAAGTTTTCGAATCCTGTGTGGACGAGAAACTGATCCCTCCTCAGTTTATCGAGGCGATTAAAAAAGGCGTTATCGACAGCCTTGATTCCGGGCCAATCGTCGGCTATCCGATGCTGGATATCAAGGCTCGACTGGTCGGCGGCTCCTATGACGAGGAAAAGTCAACCGAAATGGCCTTTGGCGTTGCTGGAACCATGGCCTGCCGCAAAGCGGTCGGTCTGGCAAATCCGGTACTGATGGAACCGGTAATGAATCTTGAAGTGGTCACCCCGGATGAATATCTGGGAGATGTCATCAACGACCTAAATAAAAAACGTGCTCAGGTCAACGGTGTTGAAACTGAGCTGGGCAGACAGGTGGTTCACGCCAAAGCTCCTCTGGCGGAGTTGTTTGGCTTTTCAACGGACCTCCGGTCGGCTACTCAGGGTAGAGCTACATTTACCATGATGTTCAGCGAATTTGCGATGATTCCCGCAAAGACAGCTGAAACAATAATTCATAAAATTAAAGGCGTATAACGAGTATAGCCCATTTGAGGTGCATGAGATGGCGAAGGAAAAATTTGAGCGGACAAAGCCGCATGTCAATGTAGGAACAATCGGTCACATCGACCATGGGAAAACCACACTGACTGCAGCGATTACACGTGTACTGTCAACCAAAGGCATGGCCCATTTCACTGACTTCAGCGAGATCGACAAGGCGCCTGAGGAGAAGGAACGCGGTATTACCATCGCCACTGCCCACGTCGAGTACGAGACCCCGACCCGTCACTATGCCCATGTGGACTGTCCCGGTCACGCCGACTATATCAAAAACATGATCACCGGTGCTGCGCAGATGGACGGTGCGATCCTGGTCGTTGCGGCCACCGACGGTCCGATGCCGCAGACCCGTGAGCACATCCTGCTTGCCCGCCAGGTCGGTGTCCCCGCCATGGTTGTTTTCTTGAACAAGTGCGACATGGTGGACGATCCGGAACTGATCGAGTTGGTCGAGATGGAGTTGCGGGAGTTGCTGGACAAGTACGACTTCCCGGGTGACGATATCCCGATCATCCAGGGCTCCGCACTGCTGGCGCTTGAGAATCCCGAAGACGCAGAAAAGAGCAAATGCATCTGGGATCTGATGGATGCGGTCGATAGCTATATCCCCCAGCCTGAGCGTGCGATTGACAAACCGTTCCTCATGCCGGTTGAGGACGTGTTCTCCATTTCCGGTCGCGGTACGGTTGCCACCGGTCGTGTGGAGCGTGGTGTGATTCATGTGGGTGACGAGGTTGAGATTGTTGGTATCCGTCCGACCAGCAAGACCACCTGTACCGGTGTTGAGATGTTCCGCAAACTGCTCGACGAGGGGCAGGCCGGTGACAATATCGGCGCCCTGCTCCGCGGCGTCAAGCGCGAGGAGGTTGTCCGCGGCCAGGTTTTGGCAAAACCGGGTTCGATTACGCCGCATAAAAAGTTCAAGGCCGAGGCCTATATCCTGACCAAGGAAGAGGGTGGTCGCCATACGCCGTTTTTCAACGGATACCGGCCGCAGTTTTACTTCCGGACCACCGATGTCACCGGCGTGGTCACGTTAGAGGAAGGGGTAGAAATGGTTATGCCGGGAGACAATGTGCATGTCACCGGTGAGTTGATTACCCCGATTGCCATGGAAGTTGGGCTCCGTTTTGCCATCCGCGAGGGTGGCCGTACCGTGGGCGCCGGGGTAATCTCCGAAATTATCGAATGAAAGGAGAGTTATGATTCCTGCAGATAAAATTCGTATACGATTAAAAGGGTATGATCATAAGCTCCTTGATCTGTCCACCAGAGAAATCGTGGATACGGCACGGCGGACCGGTGCAACAGTTGTCGGACCTATTCCGTTGCCCACCAGCACGAATAAGTTCACCGTATTGCGGTCGCCCCACGTGGATAAGAAGTCTCGTGAACAATTTGAGATGCGCACCCATCGTCGACTGCTGGACATCTTAGAGCCAACACAACAAACCATTGACTCCCTGATGAAGCTTGAGCTTTCAGCCGGGGTTGATGTGGAAATCAAACTTCCCTGATTGTTGTTGGCAAAGCAGAAACTGATCGATCAAATTATAATCGCTTGAAGTGATTAAGAATTGACTCCAGGTAGACAGATGCCGAATACAAAAGGAATATTAGGACGTAAATTGGGTATGACTCGGGTCTATGATGAAAACGGCCGATCAACCCCGGTTACGATCATAGAAGCAGGTCCTTGCACTGTGTTGCAGAAAAAAACTGTAGCAAAAGAAGGATACAACGCCATACAGATCGGTTTTCTCGAGAAGAAAGCCTCGCGCTTGAATAAACCTGAAGCAGGACACTTTAAGCGGTCGGGTGGTAAAGGCTTTTACCACATCAAGGAATTCAGGGTTGCTGATCCTGAAGCGTATGAAGTAGGCCAGGAGATCACCATCTCTGAAATCTTCTCCATCGGTGAGTTGATCGATATCACGGGAAAAAACAAAGGACGTGGCTTTCAGGGTGTTGTTCGCCGCCATGGTTTTGGTGGTGGCCGCAAAACCCATGGTTCCGATTTTCATCGTGCACCCGGTTCGATAGGGTGCAGCGCCTGGCCCTCACGGGTGCTGAAAGGCAAAAAACTACCCGGTCAGATGGGAAACGAAACCATTACTCAGAAAAATCTGAAAGTCGTTGACATTCGCACCGAAGACAACGTTTTGCTCGTTCGCGGGACTGTACCAGGAGCAAAGAACGGAGTAGTCAATATCTATTCAAAAGCGTGATCCTGGACTGCTTTTAAGGAGATTCTCATGGCAGTTTGTGAAATTCTAAACACTCAAGCAGAAAAAGTCGGCGAAACTGAGTTGAACGATTCCGTATTCAATGTGGAAGTCAACACCGGCATTCTTCACGAAGTCGTTTGCATGCAGAGGGCTAATCGCCGCAGTGGCAATGCCTGTACCAAAACCCGTGGTGAAGTCCGGGGTGGCGGTGCCAAGCCCTGGCGTCAGAAGGGAACTGGACGGGCCCGTTCCGGTAGCCGGACTTCCCCTGTTTGGCGTGGTGGTGGCACCGTTTTCGGTCCGAAACCCCGCGATTACAGCTACAGCATGCCCAAGAAGGTCAGACGGTTGGCATTACGGATGGCGCTAAGCGCACGGAACCAGGAAGGCAACCTGGTGGTTGTGGATAAATTCGAATTGCCCGAGATTAAGACCAAGAATTTTGTTCAAGTGATGAACACCTTCCAGTTTGACAATTGCCTGGTGGTCACTGAAGGGGTGAACGATCAGATCAGCTTGTCCTCACGCAATGCAGTCGGATATAAGGTATTGCCGGTTGAGGGATTGAATGTTTACGACATTCTCAAACATTCAAAACTGATGCTTATCCAATCCAGTCTTGCAAAAATTGAGGAGAGGGTATTGGTATGAAAGTTATCTATGAAGTGATTAAAAGCCCGTGCCTGACCGAGAAAGGCAATTTCTTGCAAGAAACCGAGTCAAAAGTCGTTTTCAAGGTTGACCGGCGTGCCAACAAGATTGAGATCAAAAAGGCCGTCGAAAGCTTGTTTAACGTAACCGTCTCCAAGGTTGCAACGGCGAATATGACGGGAAAACGGAAACGTGTTGGTGCACGCTCCACTGGGATAACGAGTAATTGGAAAAAAGCATATATCACCTTGTCAGAAGGGAAAATCGATTTCCTTGACGAGCTTTGATTTGCGATCATTAAGTTTCGTCTGCTGCGATTATAGGAAGAGAAATGTCTATTAAAATCCATAAACCGACATCACCTGGAAACCGTCATCACGTCTCAATCCGGCAGGACTTCCTGACGGATAAAGGACCGGAAAAATCCTTGACGGTTACGCTGAAAAAAACTGGCGGGCGTAATGTTTACGGACGCGTCACTGCCCGTCACAAAGGCGGCGGTCACAAACGTAAATATAGAATCATTGATTGGAAACGGAATAAGGAACAGGTACCTGCAACGGTAACCTCCATTGAATACGATCCAAACCGTTCAGCCAACTTGGCCCTGCTGACCTACGCAGACGGGGAGAAGGCCTATATTCTCGCTCCCAATGGCATCGCCGTCGGCGACTCTGTTGTTGCCGGTGTCGGGGCTGACATCAAGGTGGGCAACTGTCTCCCGATGCATAATATTCCACTTGGTACGGTTATTCACAATATTGAGATGAAAATAGGGAAGGGTGCCCAGTTGGTCCGTTCCGCCGGTGCCGCTGCCCAACTTATGGCCAAGGATGGGAATCAGGTATTGGTCAAACTCCCCTCAGGTGAAGTCCGTAAATTTCATAAAGATTGTCGCGCTTGCATTGGCCAGGTAGGTAATGCGGAATATGGGAGCGAAAAACTTGGTAAGGCCGGACGTGCACGGTGGAAAGGTATCCGTCCGTCTGTACGCGGTGTCGCGATGAACCCGGTTGACCATCCCATGGGTGGTGGTGAAGGAAAAAGCTCTGGTGGGCGACATCCCTGTTCACCTTGGGGCATGCCTTCCAAGGGATATAAAACCAGGAAGCCCAAGGCTTCGGATCGCGATATCGTCAATAAACGGAAATAGTGCACGGAGATACATGGAATGGCTCGATCTATAAAAAAAGGCCCCTTCGTCGACGACCATCTGATGAAGAAAGTATTGCAGGCCCAGGAAACCGGCTCACGTAAGGTTATTAAAACATGGTCCCGTCGCTCTGACATTTTGCCGGAAATGGTGGGATTTACCTTTGCCGTCCATAATGGTAATAAATTCATCCCGGTTTACGTCACCGAAAATATGGTTGGGCATAAGTTAGGTGAATTTTCGCCTACCCGTACATATTACGGACATGCATCCGATAAGAAAGGCCGCAAGTAACAATAGATCTTGCAGGAAATATCCTGAGGAGTGAATACGATGGAAACAAAAGCCGTCGCTAAATATATACGTATCTCACCACAAAAAGCGCGCCTTGTAGCAGACGTTATTCGTGGAATGAAAGCTGATACTGCTGTGACCACCTTGCGTTTTATGCCGAAAAAGGCTGCGAAAATTATTCGTAAGGTCCTTGAGTCTGCTGTTGCAAATGCCGATCAACGCGATTCTGTGGATGTTGACAGTCTTTATGTAAAAGAGATTACGGTGGATGGTGGGCCGATGCTCAAACGTTTCAGTCCAAGAGCCCAAGGGCGTGCAACACGTATTTTAAAACGGACCAGTCACATAACTGTGATTGTCGATGAAGCTTAATCGCACTCATTTTATAGAATATTAGCTGAGGGAACGGAGGGTTATCTTGGGACAAAAAGTAAATCCCATCGGACTGCGTATTAATATTACACGCTCTTGGGAATCCATTTGGTACGCTGATAAGGACTATGCAAACAATCTGCACCAAGATCAGCTGATCCGCAAATTTCTGAAAAAACGGCTGTATCATGCCGGCGTGGCCCGCATAATCATTGAACGGACAGGCGAGAAGGTGAAGGTTAAGCTGTTCACTGCCCGACCCGGTATCGTCATCGGCAAGAAGGGTGCTGAAATCGAGGGGTTGAAAAAAGATCTCGAAAAGAAGTTCAAGCGGAGTTGCTTCATCGATATCCAGGAAGTACGCCGTCCCGAAGCCGACGCCCAACTGGTTGCAGAGAATATTGCCACCCAGCTTGAACGACGAATTGCCTTTCGTCGGGCAATGAAGAAATCAATTAATTCAGCTCTTCGTTTCGGGGTCCAGGGCATAAAAATTTCCTGTTCAGGTCGTCTTGGTGGTGCTGAAATGTCACGGACCGAGTGGTTCAAAGAAGGTCGTGTACCGTTGCATACCCTTAGAGCCGATATTGACTATGGAACTGCCGAAGCGAAAACCACTTATGGAATTATCGGGGTTAAGGTTTGGATTTTTAAAGGCGAAGTTTTGGCGGACACCGAGAATATAGGTGACAGCCAGGCTCAAGCCGTTTGATCACCCAACGCGGCCCCGGTGAATCCCCAAGGAGTTGAAATATGTTAAGTCCTCGTAAAGTTAAACATAGAAAACAGTTTAAAGGAAGAATGAACGGCACCTCTCAGCGAGGCGCTGAGTTGGCCTTTGGCGACTACGCTCTCAAAGCCGTTGGCTGTGGACGGATGACAGCGCAACAAATTGAAGCCGCCCGTATTGCCATTAATCGTAAGGTTAAACGTGGTGGCAAACTCTGGATTCGTGTCTTCCCGGATAAACCTATCACCAAAAAGCCTGCTGAAACACGTATGGGAAAGGGGAAGGGTGTTCCGGAATACTGGGTGGCAACCATCCGGCCTGGCCGCATTCTCTATGAATTGAAAGGAATTCCTGAAGATCTGGCTCTAGAGGCCTTACGGCTTGCCAGTTTCAAGCTTCCATTTCCCACGATTGTCATCAGTAAGAGTAGAGTGATATGAAAGCGAAAGATCTGAGAAATTTGACTGTCGAAGACTTGCACAAGAAGGAAGGGGAGACTCGGGAAGATCTGTTTAAACTTCGTTTTAAACATGGTATCCGTCGCCTGGAGAACCCTGCCAAACTCAATCAACTCCGGAAGGACATTGCTAGAATTCAGACTATTCTTGCTGAGAAACAAAACCAAGCAGCATAGCTGACTAATTTTAGATTTGGAAAATACAATGAGCGGAAACGTAAAAAAAACGCGACAAGGCTTTGTAGTCAGCAATCAAATGGACAAAAGTGTCGTTGTTCTCGTCGAGCGTAAGATTCCCCACAAATTGTATGGGAAATACATCCGGCAGCAAGTCAAATATATGGCTCATGACGCATCCAATCAATGCCAAATAGGCGACTTGGTTGTCATTGAAGAATGCCGTCCCTTGTCCAAAAGAAAAAGATGGCTGGTTCGAAGCATTGTAGAGCGTGCTGTGTAATTAACAGCGCCTTAATGATCAGCTTAAGATACGAATCGAGAAGATAATCGGGTGAGGTCATGATCCAAACTGAAACCGTGTTGAATGTAGCCGATAATTCCGGGGCGAAGAAAATACTTTGCATTCGCGTCCTTGGCGGCACCGGTAAGCGCTATGCACGTATTGGTGATATTATTGTTGTAACGGTTAAGGAAGCCATTCCCCATGCAAAGGTCAAGAAGGGGGATGTTCTCAATGCCGTAGTCGTGCGAACTGTAAAGGCTATTAAACGTCCTGAAGATACGACGGTCAGGTTTGATGAGAATGCTGCTGTACTGCTTTCAAACAACGGTGAACCCATTGGTACGCGTATTTTTGGACCTATTGCTCGTGAACTGAGATCACTTGGCTTCATGAAAATAATCTCCCTTGCTCCTGAAGTTTTATAAATTTATCCACATTTACCTAACGAAAATTAGGGGATTACGATATGCGTCAAGGTCAATGCAATGTACGCGTTAATGACAAGGTTGAAGTCATCGCGGGAAAAGACAAAGGTAGGGTTGGTAAGGTTTTGCGTGTCGAGCGAGACCGGAACAGGGTGGTTGTTGAGCGGATCAACATGATCAAAAAACACCAGAAAGCCACTGATGCCACACAGCCCGGCCAGATTATTGAGCGAGAAGCCAGCATTCATATTTCCAATGTCATGCTGGTGTGCCCTGAATGCGCCGAAACTGTACGTGTCGGTAAGCAGATTCTTGATGACGGCACTAAAGTTCGAATTTGCAAAAAATGCAAAGCAACCATCGAATCAGCTCAATGACGGCATCCTCGCTTACGGAGTAAAGAATGGGCACATTAAAAGAACAATACGAAAAGGAAATAAAACCCGCACTGCAAAAGCAGTTGGGTATAAATAATGTAATGGATATCCCCTACATTGAGAAAGTCGTCCTCAATATGGGGCTCGGTGAAGCCGTTCAAAACCCGAAGGTGGTTGAAAAGGCGGCTGAAGAACTGACCTTGATTGCCGGGCAAAAGGCGGTCGTCACCCGCGCCAAAAAATCCATTGCAACCTTCAAACTTCGTGAAGGGATGCCTATCGGCACCAGGGTAACTTTGCGTAAGGACAGGATGTACGATTTCCTGACGAAACTGATCAACATTGCCTTGCCCCGGGTACGTGACTTCCGCGGTGTTTCTTTTAAGGGATTTGATGGTCGTGGTAATTACTCGATGGGAATCACCGAGCACATCATTTTTCCTGAAATTGATTACGATAAAATAGACCAGATCCGGGGATTGAATGTGACTATTGTCACCTCATCCAAAACTGACGAAGGGGCAAGGGCCTTGCTTGATGCTATCGGAATGCCCTTTAGAAAAAAATAATTCCTAACACCCAGATGCAGACAGTGCGTTCTAGGAGGATTCTGTGGCCAAAAAATCTTTAATTGCCAAGGCTAAACGTACCCCGAAATTTGAAGTGCGACGTTACAATCGTTGTCCTTTGTGTGGACGAGCACGTGCTTATTACCGCAAATTTGGCATTTGCAGATTGTGTTTCCGTAAATTGGCCTCCCAAGGGGAGATAACCGGAGTCACAAAATCAAGTTGGTAAACGAAGGTATACAAAGCCAATTTTCATATTAAGAGGATTTATTCAATGTCTATGAGTGACCCGTTGGCAGATATGCTGACAAGAATTAGAAATGCTACCAAATCGCGTTTCAGTTCAGTTGAGATGCCACTGTCCAAACTCAAGGTCAGCGTAGCAAAGGTGTTGAAGGAGGAAGGCTACATTGCTGATTATCAGACCAGCGACCAAGGCCCCCAAGGCACACTGAAGCTTGACCTGAAATATGGACCGCATAATGAACTGGTAATAACGGGTATCCGTAGAATCAGCAAACCCGGTCATCGTCAGTATAAGCGAAGCAAGCATATCCCGACTTTTATGAGTGGATTGGGGATCGGTATACTGACTACCTCCCAAGGCGTTATGACCGATAAGGAGGCCCGTCAGCAAAATATCGGTGGTGAATTACTTTGCGAAGTTTGGTAATAAACGAGATTTGCTGAATAAAGGAGATCCTGATGTCCAGAATAGGAAAACAGCCGATTTCGATCCCTCAGGGGGTTAAGGTTGAAATACAGGGAACACATATCAAGGTGCAGGGGAAGAAAGGCAGTCTTGAACGTGATGTTCGTCCTGAGATAGAAATTGTTGCCCAGGATAACAGTTTGGTTTGCAACCCTAAGGGAACCAGCAAAAAGGTCCTGGCTTTTTGGGGAATGACCCGGTCCCTGGTCAACAACATGGTGATTGGGGTTAATGAGGGGTTCACCAAAAAACTCATGGTTGAAGGTGTAGGGTACCGAGCCAACGTAAGCGGAAGCACCCTGACCTTGAATGTTGGGTACTCCAGTCCCGTCGAGTATGCCTTGCCTGCGGGTATTGCTGCTACGGTGGATAAGGACAACTCAATAACCCTCGAAGGAATTGACAAAGAACTCATTGGGTTGACCGCGGCACAGATCAGAGCAATTCGCAAACCTGAACCTTACAAAGGGAAAGGCATTCGTTATTTTGACGAACACATCGTGCGGAAAGTCGGCAAGGCCGGCGGTAAAAAATAAATTCTGACAATACTAGTATCCGACCATGGCCAAAACTAATCCGAAAGTAACGGCAAGAAAGAAGAGGGTTCAGCGAATTCGAGTCAAGATTTCAGGCACGAGTGAACGACCCCGCCTTAGTGTATTCCGCAGCAACCGTCATATTTACGCTCAAATCATTGATGATGACCAGCGCAAGACGTTGGTTGCAATGTCCACCGATCATAAGGACTTTACCTCTGAGGATGCTGACAATAAATGTGATCAGGCTAAAAAAGTCGGGCTTATGATCGCTGAAAAGGCAAAATCGGCCGGTATTGAGAAGGTCGTATTCGATAGAGGGGGTTACCTCTATCACGGTCGTATCAAGTCCTTATCGGATGGTGCCCGCGAAGGCGGATTACAGTTTTAATTTCAAGCGCTTGTATAGAGTGGCTCAAATTTAACAACGGGGGTGTTTCTTGGCTGAATTTAAACGAGCTAAAGAAGGAATTCAGGAAGAGCTCATCGAAAAAATAGTTTATATCAATCGCGTGGCCAAGGTTGTTAAAGGTGGCCGCCGGTTTAGTTTTAGCGCCATCGTAGTCGTCGGTGATGGAAAGGGACGCGTCGGATACGGCTTGGGGAAAGCCAATCAGGTTCCGGAAGCGATCCGTAAGGGGATTGAACAGGCACGTAAGGACATGAAAACCGTATCGTTGACAACTGTTTCCATTCCCCATGATATCACCGGGAAATTCAAGTCCGGTTCCGTTATGCTGAAGCCGGCATCCGATGGTACCGGTGTGATTGCCGGCGGTGCCGTGCGTGCCGTTCTCGAAGCGGCTGGCGTACAGAATATTCTCACCAAATGCCTTGGATCAAACAACCCGCACAACTTGGTGAAGGCAACCATGGACGGGCTGAGACGACTCAGAAGTGCAGAGCAGATTGCTCAACTGCGGAACAAGTCAGTTGCAGAATTGATGGCTTAAGGCGCCGAAGGAGTTTGTGCATCATGGAAAAAAACATCACGTTTACCCAAGTGAAAAGCAGTATCGGGAGTCCAAAATCTATTCGGGCAACCCTGGTCGGTTTGGGCTTGACCAAAATGTATAAAACCGTGACCCGTAAAGATACCCCTGAGTTGCGCGGTATGTTGAACAAGGTTCAGCATTTGATAAAGATGGAGGATTGATCGTGCTCAAATTGAATACCTTGGCACCGAATGAAGGTGCTCGTAAGGACAGAAAAAGAGTAGGACGCGGTCCTGGAAGCGGCGCCGGTAAAACGGCCGCCCGGGGACATAAAGGTGCCCGTGCACGATCCGGATACAGTATGCGGGCCGGATTTGAAGGCGGCCAGATGCCGCTCCATCGCCGTTTACCCAAGCGAGGTTTTCATAACGTTTTCAAAAAAGTTTACACGATCATCACCCTGGATCATTTGAATTTATTTGAAAATGGTTCTGTTGTCGACTATGAGGCCTTGGTTGAAGCTGGAATCATCAAACAAGACGCTTTGGTAAAAATCCTGGCCAACGGCGAGTTGCAGAAGTCTCTTACTGTAAAAGTGGACAAAATCAGCCAGGGTGCGAAAGAGAGGATTGAAGCAGCCGGTGGAACTGTCGAGGTGTAATGCATGCCAGGTCTAGTCAGTGCTGCAAGTATACCTGAATTGCGAAAGAGAGTGATTTTCACTCTCTTTATGCTTTTGGTCTATCGTATGGGGGTCCAAATTCCGACCCCTGGTATTAATGGAGAGGCACTTACCGCGTTTTTTGCTAAAAACGCCAGCACCCTTTTCGGGATGTTTAACATGTTTTCCGGTGGTGCCCTGGAGAAGTTTTCTATTTTCGCCTTGGGCATCATGCCCTATATTTCCGCCTCCATTATCATCCAATTGCTCACTGTAGTTATTCCCCAATTGGAAGCACTTTCCAAGGAAGGAGAAGCCGGTCGACGAAAAATCACCCAGTATACCCGATATGGGACTGTCGTCCTTTCGATCATCCAAGGTTTTTTCATTGCCTCGGGGCTTGAGGGCATGACGAGTCCCAATGGGGTTTCGGTTGTCATCGATCCCGGCGTGCAATTTAAGCTGCTCACGGTCATAACACTCACATCAGGGACCGCATTTATCATGTGGCTTGGTGAGCAGATGACCGAGCGTGGTATCGGCAACGGCATTTCGTTAATTATTTTTTCCGGAATTGTTGCTCGAATGCCTGCCGCAGTCGGCAATACGATCGAACTGATCAAATCCGGCGAGCTGTCTCTGATTTTTGTGCCGATCATCATTGCCATGATGGTTTTGGTTGTTGGCTTTATTATTTTCGTTGAGACATCACAGCGCCGGATCCCGATCCAATATGCAAAACGTGTCGTCGGTCGAAGGGTCTATGGCGGTCAATCGTCTCATTTGCCCTTGAAAATTAATGTTTCAGGCGTAATACCACCAATCTTCGCCTCGTCCATTATGATGTTTCCTGCTACCATCGGGTCGTTTGTCAAGATTGATTGGGTACAACAACTATCCGCTACTTTTTCACCGGGTACTCCCTATTACTATGGCATGTACGTGGCGATGATCGTTTTTTTCTGCTTCTTTTATGCGGCTGTCACCTTCAAAGCGGATGATGTGGCAGAAAACCTGAAAAAAAACGGTGGATTTGTTCCAGGAATCCGGCCTGGCAGGAAAACTTCCGAATTTCTTGATTTTGTTCTGACCAGGCTGACTGTTGTCGGAGCAATCTATTTAAGTGCCGTCTGTGTCATGCCAACTCTACTGATCAGCAAATTAAGCGTACCGTTTTATTTCGGTGGTACAGCCCTGTTGATTGTTGTGGGTGTTGCCATTGATACGATTTCTCAGATAGAGTCCCACATGATTATGAGGAACTACGACGGTTTCCTCAAATCCGGTCGTATCAAAGGCCGGTAACGGAGTGAACGTGAGTGCCAGTGATAATGCGATAACACTGAAAACGCCTGATGAAATTGCAATTATGCAACAGGCCAATCAGATTGTTGCCGGTGTATTGAACCTGCTTCGCAGTCGTATTGTTGAAGGGATAACAACCTTTGCCCTTGATAAATTAGCGGAAGAATATTGCCGTGATCATGGAGCTGTTCCGGCTTTCAAGGGGTACAAGGGCTTTCCTGCGAGTTTATGTGCCTCTGTAAATGAAGAAGTCGTCCATGGGATTCCCTCCAAAAAAAAACATTTGAAAAATGGGGACATTATCTCCCTTGATTTTGGAACCCTTTTTCAAGGATTTTATGGCGATTCGGCAATCACCTTACCGGTTGGGGAAGTTCAACCCAGGGTTCAATTGCTTTTGGAGGTAACACGTGATTCCCTGATGAAGGGGATTGAACAGGCATTGGTTGGAAACAGAATTTCGGATATTTCACGGGCCGTTCAAAATTATTGTGAATCCCATGGATTTTCTGTTGTCCGGCAATTCGTTGGTCACGGGGTTGGCTCAAGGTTGCATGAGCCGCCTGAAATACCAAACTACGTTCAGCGGCAGGCCTCTCCGCGTCTGTTGGAGGGGATGGTGCTTGCCATTGAGCCCATGGTCAATTTAGGCGGAGCAAAAGTCAAGATTCTCAAAGATCAATGGACTGTTATCACCGCAGATCGTAAGCCATCAGCCCACTTTGAGCATTCCGTTGCGGTTACCAAGAACGGCCCTGTAATTCTGAGTGAACGTCCGTCTGAATAAATCAGAATTTCTGCAAATGACCAGCAGGGTACGAAAACGCTTGATAATTCGGGTTTTGTTCGATATATAATTAAAATTTCTGCTCGTCTATTTTTGGGAGCGATAAACCTTATGGCCAAAGAAGAAGCCATTGAAGTGGAAGGCACTATCATAGAACCCTTACCCAATGCCATGTTTCAGGTTGAACTGGATAACGGGCATAAGGTTCTGGCACATATTTCTGGAAAAATGCGGATGCATTACATTAAAATTCTTCCCGGCGACCGGGTTACCGTTGAATTGTCGCCCTATGACCTTACGCGCGGAAGGGTAACCTTCAGGGCGAAAGGCGGGAAGGGGAAAAATACTAAATGATTTTGGGTGAAAAATGAAAGTACGTTCGTCAGTCAAAAAGATCTGCAGCGAATGTAAGATCTTGAAGCGGAAAGGTGTTGTCAGAGTTGATTGTGTCAATAAAAAGCACAAACAACGGCAAGGATAAAACGTCGTTAATAATCTAGCAAGATTCTGATAAAGGAGTACGAATTTGGCACGAATAGCTGGTGTGGATCTGCCACGCAACAAACACATGGATCGAGCTTTGACATATATTTTCGGCATTGGATTAACGAGCGCTCGCCAAATTCTCGATAAGGTCGATCTTCCTTATCAGATGAACAGTGATGATCTGAGTGCCGATGATGTAAACCGAATCCGTATAGTTATCGAAAGTGAATACGTGGTTGAAGGTGATCGGCGGCGTGAAGTTTCGATGGATATCAAGCGTCTCATGGATCTCGGTTGTTATCGTGGGCGTCGGCATCGTCGCGGATTACCGGTGAGGGGGCAACGAACAAAAACGAATGCCCGCACTCGCAAGGGACCCAGACGTGGTGCAGCTGTTCGTAAAAAATAATATCACTCGCACTGTTCTGATCGAAGAGTAATTGGGAGTCGCTATGGCTAAATCAGGCAAGGTCAATACGAAAGTAAAGAAAAAAGATAAAAAGAACATCCCTGAAGGGATTGTTTTTATTTATTCTACATTTAACAACACGGTCATTACTGTTTCCGATCGACAGGGCAATACCATTTCCTGGTCAAGTGCCGGCGTTCTCGGATTTAAAGGTTCCAGAAAATCGACACCGTTCGCGGCGCAGAATGCCTTGAATGATGCCATTTCCAAGGCAAAGGAACACGGCCTTCGCAAAGTGGAGGTTCGGGTGAAAGGCCCCGGTCCCGGTCGCGAAGCAGCATTGCGGGCCCTTACCACTGTTGAACTTGACGTAAGCCGTATTGTCGATGTTACCCCGCTTCCTCATAATGGGTGCAAGCCGCCTAAGCGAAGAAGAGTTTGATACGCACACTCATCTATCCGTTCAACAGGCAGAGATCTCATCGGATAAATTTTGGAGGTAAAAGTTGGCAAGATATACAGGCCCATCCTGCAGGCTGTGCAGACGTGAAAATCTCAAGATGTTCCTCAAGGGTGACCGTTGCTATTCGGACAAATGCGCATTTGAACGCCGTTCTTTCGCACCCGGGCAACATGGACAGAATAAATTCCGCAAGGTTTCCGACTATGCGGTTCAGTTGCGCGAAAAACAAAAAGTCAAGCAGATGTATGGAATGCTTGAGGGACAATTCCGCCGGTATTTTGAACAAGCGGAGCGTTCCAAGGGAGTAACAGGCGAGATTCTGCTGATCATGCTTGAGCGGCGTCTTGATAATGCCCTTTATCGTAGTGGATTCGCCAGTTCACGTGACCAGGCGCGGCAAATGGTTCGTCACAACCTGTTTTCTATAAACGGCAAAAAGGTCAATATCCCTTCATTCCAGATTAAGGCTGGCGATGTAATTACCTTAAAGGAAAAGCACCAAAAGAATGAAGTGATTGTTGACAACCTCGAGGGCGCGGTACGTCGTGGACTACCGAGTTGGCTCGAACTCGATCAGGCGAAATTCCAGTGTGTTGTCAAAGCATTGCCAAATCGCGAAGAAATAACGATGCCAATTCAGGAACAACTTATTGTTGAGTTGTATTCCAAGTAACTTCAATCGTTAGGTATTGCATGGCACAAGAAATCAGGGACGACAATCCCTTTTATAAAAACTGGCATAGCCTTATTTCTCCTGAAAAGCTTGAGGTCGACGAAAGTACGCTTTCGCACTGTTATGCAAAATTCGTCTGTCAACCTCTTGAACGTGGCTTTGCAACGACCATCGGCAACTCGCTGCGGAGAATCCTGCTCAGCTCTATTCGCGGCTCGGCAATTACAAGTGTTCGGCTGAACGGAGCCCTTCATGAGTTTACGACCATTGATGGGGTGCATGAGGATGTTGCCGAAATCATCCTTAATCTGAAACAGGTTCGGCTGAAACTCAACGGGCCTGATTCTCGTACCGTGCTTATCGAGAAACAGGGGCCGGGAAAGGTGGTCGCCGGGGACATTAACGGCGGCGGATATGTCGAGGTGATGAACCCTGATCTTCACATCTGCACCCTGACCGCTGATATGTCCTTTCAGGCCGAGTTGGAAGTTCATTGGGGTAAGGGATACGTTTCCGCCGAACAGAACAAAAAAGAAGGGCAACCCATTGGCGTCATTCCTGTTGATGCCTCTTTTTCTCCCATTGTTCGGGTCCAGTATGTTGTAAGCCAGGCCCGTGTCGGTCAACAGACCGATTATGACCGGCTGACCATGGAAATCGAGACGGACGGTAGTGTCGAACCGCAAAATGCCTTGGCCTACGCAGCCAAAATTCTCAAAGAGCAAATGACGATCTTCATCAACTTCAATGAAGAAATCGCCAAGGCCCCCGAGAACTCTGATGAGGATGAGGAAGGAAAAGCCTATCCTCCATTCCTTGATAAAAATGTCGAGGACTTGGAGCTTTCGGTTCGTTCGGCAAACTGCCTGAAGAACGCCCAGATCCAGTTTATTGGACAACTGGTGAACAAGACCGACGCCGAAATGTTGAAAACAAAAAACTTTGGGCGTAAATCACTCAATGAGATCAAGGCACTTCTGTCAGAGCATAATCTCACGCTGGGTATGAAATATGACGGGTGGGTACCTCCCGATCAACGAGAAGAAAAACTGGAAGAGTAAATCATAGAGTTTCTCTCGAGGACTCTTTTGGAGAGAAAAGGACAAGACCATGAGACATAGAAAAGCAGGTCGTAAACTTGGCCGGACATCATCGCACCGTGATGCAATGCTGCGTAATATGGTGACCTCATTGCTCGACCAAGAGCGGATTGTTACCACTGTTCCCAAAGCAAAGGAAGCACGGCGTGTTGCAGAACAAATGATCACTTTGGGCAAACGTGGTGACCTGCACGCGCGGCGGCAGGCCTTGTCCTACATCCGCTCAAAAGAAATTGTGGCCAAGTTGTTCGATCAATTAAGCGGTCAATATGCCGAGCGCCAAGGTGGATATACACGTATTCTACGGACTGGAAATCGTGCCGGTGATGCCGCCCCGATGGCTATTCTTGAGCTGGTTGATTATCAGGAATCGGTTGTTGAGGCACAACCTGAGCAAGAGTAATCCGTTTTTATTCGCCTATATTGTTTTCCAAGCTGGTGTGAACCTTCATGCCAGCTTTTTTTTTCTCTAGGCCTTTCTCGAAAGTTGCCGCGAAAAACCGGAAGACTTTGTTGTCATGCGGCACGACTTTTTGTCGATTGTTTTTTAATGCGCGCCCATCCGGAAAAGGTTTTTTGTCCAATCTCGGCGTGGTTGCTCAAGGCTTTATCCCCGCAATATCAGGAATATGCCTGGAGGATGATCTTTTGCCCGCCTTGAATTTGAATGAAAATCCTCATTTCCCGAGAGGCTCCAACTCAATTATCGCTCCATGGATTTTGAAAATATTGTCCCCATAGATCGGGAACGATTGGGCAGGGATCCTTTTCAATTCCACTGCCATCCCGGTGTTCCCTGTTTTCTCACCTGTTGTCGCAATGTCAATTTGCTGCTTTATCCGTATGACATTGTCCTGCTGAAGCGACATCTGGGGCTGACCAGCTCGGAAGTGGTTGAACGCCACACGACGCTCTGTGAAGGAAGTCATCCCTACTTTCCAGGCTTGCGACTCAAACTGCTCGATGACGAGGCTGGGTCCTGCCCGTTTCTTGGTGATACGGGGTGTACGGTGTATGCAAACCGACCCACAGCCTGTCGAACGTATCCTCTCGAACGTGGAGTCGAATGCACCGGCAATGGGGAGCCTTTACGAATTCATTATTTCCTCACCCATCACCCCTACTGCAAAGGTCATCTTGAACCCCACACCTATACCATTCAGCAATGGGAACGCGAACAGCAGCTCCATCAATGCAACTTGATCAATGACATGTGGGCAGAGTTGGATGCTTTTTTCGCCACTAATCCTTGGGCGGGAGAGGGCAAGGCCGGTCCCTATCAACGGTTGGCCTTTATGGCCTGTTACAACCTCGACGATTTCCGTTCCTACCTGCAACAATATAACATTCTTTCTCAGTTCCGATTGACCAAGGATGAGCGCCGTCGTATTGGGCGTGATGATGAGGCACTTTTGCAATTCGCCTTTCGCTGGCTTGAATTCATTCTTGGTGGAAGAAAGAAATTGGTGAAAAAATAGTTTGTTACTCTTTTTTCGCGGTTAACTTCTCATCGAAATTCCGACATACTTGTCAATTGCAAATTATCGTGCTATTATAAAAAATTTATTTGTTTTCCGGGCCCCGTGGCCTTATCACACACATCCTGAAAATGAGGTCCAGGTGTTTCATCGTTGA
Source organism: Desulfobulbus sp. (assembly GCA_050255935.1). GTDB lineage: Bacteria > Desulfobacterota > Desulfobulbia > Desulfobulbales > Desulfobulbaceae > Desulfobulbus. Next base: position 84,811 of record JBFWIP010000001.1, on the reverse strand, counting down.
TGAAATCGGCCGACAGGATGGAGGTTTAACCAAAACATACCAGGAGATACCATGGCATCAGTAAACATGCGGCAAATGTTGGAGGCAGGTCTGCACTTCGGTCACCAGACCCGGCGTTGGAATCCCAAAATGAAGCCCTATATTTATGGGCCGAGAAATGGAATTTATATCGTTAACCTCGACATTACCATGAAACTTTTCAGAAAGGCGTATGCCGCCCTCGCCGACATCGTCGGAGAAGGAGGATCAGCGCTTTTTGTCTGTACCAAAAGGCAGGGGCAATCCATTATCAAGGAAGAGGCCGAACGTTGCGGCATGTATTTTGTCAATCATCGCTGGCTTGGAGGCATGTTGACCAACTTCCAGACCATCAAGCATTCCGTTGATCGACTGAAAAAAATTGAGGCGATGCAGGCTGATGGAACGATCAATCGTTTCCCTAAAAAGGAAATCCTGCAGATGGAAAAAGAACGGGTGAAGCTTGACCGTAATATCGGTGGTATCAAGAATATGCGCTCTCTTCCGGACGTCCTTTTTGTCGTTGATCCCAAAAATGAAGAGATTGCCGTTGGCGAGGCTGTTAAACTCGGCATTCCTGTCATCGCCTTGACCGATACCAACTGCGACCCTGATGGCATTGACTATGTCATTCCGGGCAACGATGATGCCATCCGAGCCATCAAGTTGATCAGTTCCATGATGGCCGAAGCCGTGCTGGAAGGAAAGTCCCGTCGCGGCGAAGAGACACCTGCCGATATTGATGACCTTGAGGCGGCAATGAGTTCCGGTGCCGAAGAGGATCTCGCCGCCAAGGTGGAAGAGGAATAATTTTCCTTCATTTTACTTTTCACCCCTGTTTAAATGACCGGCAAAGGGGCCTGAGGGCTTCTTTGTCGGTTTTGCGTATACTGTTGACTATGAGATGTGCTTAAATGCACGTTGACTGAGGAGAATGACTGTGACAATTACAAGCCAGATGGTAAAGGAATTGCGGGATAAGACCAATGCCGGCATGATGGACTGCAAAAAAGCCCTCACCGAAACAGACGGTGACATGGAAAAAGCCGTTGACCTCCTTCGTCAGAAGGGATTGGCGGTAGCGGCGAAACGTGCCGGCCGCGAGACCAAGGAAGGTGTCGTCGAATGTTACATCCATGCCGGAGGGAAACTCGGTGTTATGGTTGAGGTCGGCTGCGAGACGGACTTCGTGGCCAAAACCGATGACTTCAAGGCCTTCGCCAGAAACATTGCCATGCACATCGCTGCCGCCAACCCCGTGTCCATCACCCGTGAGGAAGTGCCGGCGGAATTGTTGGAGCGCGAAAAAGAGATCTACGTGAAACAAGCTCTTGATTCCGGGAAACCCCAGCAGATCGTCGAGAAGATCGTTGGCGGAAAAATCGAGAAATATCTCGCTGAAATTTGTCTGCTTGAGCAAAAATATGTCAAGAATCCGGATTTATCGGTTCAGGACCTGCTCAATGAACTTGTCGCCAAAATGGGCGAAAATATTTCCGTTAAACAGTTTGCCCGTTTTCAGATCGGATAATATTCCTGCTTGATCTCCGAGGGTGCGTCGTCAAAATATTACCCATGGCCTAAATGTGGGAACGAGAAGAAACGAGGAAAGCGGCGAAATGAAATTCAAACGAGTCCTTTTGAAAATCAGTGGTGAAGCGCTGATGGGCGACCGCCCCTACGGCATCAGCACCGAGGTCATCAAGTACTTGTCCCAGGAAATTCAGGCACTGCATAACCTCAAAATCGAACTCGCCCTCGTGATTGGGGCGGGAAATATTTTCCGCGGTGTCGCCGGGGCTGCCAGTGGCATGGATCGGAGCTCGGCCGACAACATGGGCATGCTCGGGACGGTAATGAATTCCCTGGCCGTACAGGATGGCCTGGAAAACTTGGGGATTCCGACCAAGGTCATGTCCGCCATCACCATGTTGAATGTCTGTGAAGCCTATGAGCGACTGAAAGCCCTCGATCATCTGGAGCACAAAAGGGTGGTGATTTTTGCCGCTGGCACCGGCAATCCCTATTTTACCACCGATACTGCCGCGGTACTTCGCGCCCTGGAAATCAAGGCCGATGTCATCATGAAGGCCACACGGGTTGACGGGGTGTATGATCGGGACCCTGAAAAGGACCCCAATGCCGTTCGCTACCATACCTTGACCTTTTCCACGGTCTTGCGTGATGATCTCAGAATCATGGATGCCGCTGGCATCTCCCTTGCCCGTGACAATAATCTGCCGATTTTTGTTTTTGACATGACAAGGCCCGGCAATATTGTCAAAGCGGTGACCGGGGAAGATGTGGGAACCTTGATTACCAACTGAATCCGATGCAGCCTCATCAAGAATACCCCTTGCTGAGGTTGCACGCTGCATGAGGAAATTATGACCAAAGCCGTTATCGATCAATTGAAGGATAAAATGGCCTCAAGCCTCGAGGCGCTCAAACGCGATCTGGTAAAAATTCGTACCGGCCGGGCGACATTGTCCCTGCTCGATGGGATCAAGGTCAACGCTTATGGCTCCCAGATGACACTGGAACAGGTCAGCGCCCTGACCATTCCGGAGAGCAACATGATCGCCATCAAGCCGTGGGACCCCCAGGTCCTGCCGGCAATTGAGAAGGCCATTTTGGCTTCAGATCTTGGCATCACTCCAAGCAGTGACGGGAACGTTATTCGTCTCAGCATCCCGCCGTTGACCGAAGAACGCCGTAAGGAACTGGTCAAGCAGGTGAAGAAACTCGCGGAGGAGCATAAGATTGCCGTGCGCAATGTTCGGCGTGATGCCAACGAAGCCTTCAAAAAGATGAAGAAGGACAAGGAAATTTCCGAGGACGAGATGTTCCGCCTTCAGGAAGAGTCACAAAAGGCCACCGACGGTTTCATCGGTCAAATCGATGAGATTGTCATCGGCAAAGAAAAGGAAGTCATGGCCGTTTGATCGGCCCTGTCCCGCACCTCTATTCGCCTGTGGACTTCCAAGACTCAGACTGTATCGTTCCCCGTCATGTCGCCATCATCATGGATGGCAACGGGCGATGGGCTGAAGCACGTCATCGTCCACGATTGTTTGGCCACAAGGCCGGGGTCGATACGGTTCGTGAAATTGTTGAGGTCGCCCGATCCTTGGGGATTCAGTTCCTCACCCTGTATGCGTTCTCCACCGAAAACTGGAAGCGGCCGAAAGGAGAGGTGAGCGGCCTGATGGGGTTGTTGAAAACCTACCTCCAGGCAGAATTGGAAACCATGCTCAGCAATGATATCCGCCTCAATTGCCTTGGCCTTTTTCATAGGCTGCCTGAAGATGTACGGCAGGTTTTGCAACAGAGCATTGATCGGACCCGATCCTGCACCGGGATGACCTTGAACCTGGCGCTCAACTACGGAGGACGGGCAGAACTGTTGGATGCCGTCAAAAAAATCGTTCAGGAGTGCCAGGATGGTCTCTTGGAGCCGCAGATGCTGACCGAAGCGACGATCGGTGATCATCTCTTCACCGCCGGTCAACCTGATCCGGACCTCCTCATCCGCACCGGAGGGGAGAATCGGCTGTCCAACTTCTTGTTGTGGCAGGCGTCTTACGCCGAACTTTATTTTACCTCGATCAAATGGCCCGATTTCCGTAAGGACCAATTTCTCGCCGCCCTCCAGAACTACTCCCGACGACAACGCCGTTTCGGCAAAACCGGAGCCCAACTTACCGGTGCATAGAAAACGATGAATCGTGTGATACCCGGGGTGCTCATGGCGGTTTGTTGGTTTTTGCTGCTCTTTTTGGGAACTCCCGTCATTTTTTGGGGAGTCAGCCTAATCGGTGCCGCAATCGCCCTGCATGAATTTTTTCGGATGACCTGCGGTTTTATCACCGGTATCCGCCTCTATGGGACCCTCCTTGCCTGTCTGCTGCCGCTGTTGGCGGTCTTTAACGGACGGATCGATTTGTTGCCGGTGGGGCTTTTTACCTCCCTGATGGTTCTTATCGTCTCTTCTTTACAAGGGTACGGAAAGATTGAGGACGTTCTTCGTTATCTGACCTGCGGCAGTTTCGCCGCCCTCTACATCTCCGGATGCCTCGCCCACCTGGTTCTGATTCGTTTTCTCCCTCAAGGGCCCTATTGGCTGGCCCTGTTCATCGCCATGATCGCTGGTTCCGACACAGGCGCCTATTACGCCGGCAAAACCTTTGGCCGCCGTAAATTGTTCCCCCTGATCAGCCCCAAAAAAACGGTCGCCGGAGGGGTTGGCGGCATCCTGACCGGCGTTGTCGCCGCAGAAGGGATCAACCTGTTCTTTCCGCAGCCGGCCAACCCCGTGCTGCTGTTGGTCGCCAGTTGCCTGATGATCGCCATCGGCATTGCCGGCGACCTCACCGAATCCCTGATCAAGCGCTCCGTTGGAGTCAAGGATTCGGGAACAGTACTCCTGGGTCACGGTGGATTGCTCGATCGCATCGACAGCCTCCTGCTCACCGGGCCCGTGCTTTATTACCTGCTTTCTTTCCACTTTCTCCAATGAAACGAATTGCACTCCTTGGTTCCACAGGCTCGATAGGCACCAATGTCTTGGCGATTGTCCGCCAGTTCCCGGACCGGTTCAACGTGGTCGGCCTGTCGGCCGGCAGCAACATAGAATTGTTGAGTCAGCAGGTTCGCGAATTCTCTCCGGAGTGTATTTCCATCGCTGATCCCGCACTGGTTGCCCCGTTGGCCGAACTCCTTCCCCCCTCCTATCGGTCCCGCATCGTTTGCGGGGGGGAGGGCAACTGCGCCGTGGCCACCCTGAGCGAAGCGGATATGGTGGTGACCGCTGTGGTAGGTGCCACGGGGCTGTTGCCCACCCTGGCAGCCATTCGCGCCGGCAAGGACGTGGGGCTGGCGAACAAGGAAACCCTGGTAATGGCGGGACGCCTGGTGATCGAAGAGGTCCGTCGGCATCAGGTACGGTTGTTGCCCATCGATTCCGAGCACAGTGCCATTTTTCAGGCATTGGAGGCCGGACGCAATGAAGACGTGGCCAAACTGATTCTCACCGCTTCCGGTGGTCCCTTTCGTACCTGGAGCCTGCAGGACCTGATGCAGGCGGCCCCCGAGCAGGCCCTGGCCCATCCCAACTGGTCCATGGGGCGCAAAATTTCGATCGACTCGGCAACCCTGATGAACAAGGGGCTGGAGGTCATCGAAGCGCGATGGCTCTTTGATGTGGAGCCCGAGCGGATTGAAGTGGTGGTCCATCCCCAATCCATTGTTCACTCCCTGGTGGAATACCAGGACGGTTCGGTGGTGGCCCAGTTGGGCATTCCGGACATGCGTATTCCCATTGCCTACGCCCTGACCTATCCGGAGCGTTTGCCGCTGAATCTACCGCGTCTTCGTTTGTCGCACTGCAGTGATCTCAGCTTCGAACAACCTGATCTGCTTCGATTTCCGGCCTTGCAGATGGCGTTTACCGCCTTGCGTACGGGTGGGATTCAGCCGGCGGTGCTCAATGCGGCCAACGAGGTGGCGGTGGAATCCTTTTTGCGGGGGCAGATTGGCTTTTTGGATATTGCCCGTGTGGTTGAGCACAGCCTTGCCCATACCCCGCAGGATGACGATCTCGATCTCGAGGCAATTCTGGCCGCGGACCAGGCAGCCCGCATCGCCGCCGAACAGGTGATCCGCACCCTTTGAGCAGGCATTTGGGACACCACCCCGGAGGAGTCCAAATGCTGCCACATACTGTGACGATTGTAACAGCTTTGTGAAAAGGCCCTGAAAACGGGGGAACCCGGCATTGCAAAAGGAAACAACGAGTTGCAGGCACGGGCATCGTCTTCGCGGTCTTTTGCGGAAACGACGATTTTAGACGGCAGCCCCACAATATCAACTCCACAAGAAGCGGTGTTTCATGCCATCAGGCGCAGGAGGAGTTGCAAACCTCAGTGCCATAGCTTTTTGCGGGAACGGCAAATTTCCATAGGATTTCCATGGTTTCTGTTTTTTCATTTATTCTCGTTCTTGGTGTTTTGATTTTTGTCCATGAACTGGGCCATTTCCTGTTCGCCAAACTCTTCGGCGTCAAGGTGCTCAAATTTTCCCTGGGATTCGGCAATAAATTGATCAGCCGGCAATGGGGAGAAACCGAATACCTGATCAGCGCCTTTCCGCTGGGCGGATATGTCAAGATGTACGGTGAACAGCCTGATGAAGAGGTCAGGCAAGAAGATCGGCATCGATCCTTTACCCATAAAACCGTGTGGCAGCGATTCGGCATTGTTTTTGGCGGCCCGCTTTTCAACCTGCTTTTCGCGGTGGTGTTGTTTTTTCTCATGTTTGTGTGGGCCGGCATGCCCGAACCGGTGGATTCGACCAAAATAGGTGAAATCCAGCCGGATTCGGTTGCCCAGCGGATCGGCCTGCAATCCGGGGATGAGATCAAAAGCATCAACGGGCAGGCGGTGACCACCTGGGAACAGGTGTCCAACGCGGTGAAAGAGAGCCAGGGGGGAGAAGTTTCCCTTAAAATTCTTCGGGCCGGTCAGGAACTCGGGTTTTCCGGTCAGCCCACCATGCAGGAGGTGAAAAACCTTTTTGGCGAGGTGGTCGGGAAACGCTATATGCTGGGCATTGTCCGCAGTGACGAAATTCGCTATATTGACGCCTCCATCGGCCAGGCCTGCCAGGCCGCATTGATACAGACCTGGAATCTCGGCTATTTGACGGTAATGGGGATCGTCAAGATGATCCAACGGGTTATTCCCGCCAGTGAGTTGGGCGGCCCCATCCGGATAGCCGAGCTTGCCGGGCAGCAGATGGAAGCCGGTTGGATGAACCTGCTGTATTTCATGGGACTCTTGAGTGTCAATCTCGGGATTCTCAACCTCCTGCCCATTCCCGTTCTTGACGGCGGCCACCTGGTTTTTCTTTCGCTCGAGGCGGTCCGCCGGCGCCGTTTAAGTGAACGGACCATGGAGATCAGCCAGAAGATCGGTATCGCCATTCTCGGCACCCTGATGGTTTTCGTGTTCTACAACGATATCCTCCGCCTGGTGAAACGATGGCTGATGTCCTGATCCTGGCGATCGAGACGGCCACCGGTTGCGGCAGCGTCGCCTTGACCAGGGGGGATGGACACTCCGGCAAGGTTTTGGCGGAATACACCCTCCAGCCCGAAGTGACCCATTCGCGGCGGCTGCTGGGTTCGGTGGCCGCCATGATGAAGGCCTTGTCCGTTTCCTGGAGTGATCTCGACGGGGTTGCGGTCAGCCAGGGGCCCGGCTCCTTCACCGGGTTGCGCATCGGCATGGCGGCGGCCAAGGGCATTGCCCTGGCGGCGGATCGCCCCCTGATCGGAGTCCCCACCCTGGATGGTTTGGCAGGACAGCTCTCTCCGCTAGAGTTACCGGTCTACCTTGTCTTGGATGCCCGCAAGCAACAGGTCTATGCGGCCTGCTACCGTTTTTCGGGGATGACCTGTCAGCGCCGGGGAGCCTTCGAGGTGCTGACCCCCACCCAACTCGGCGACAAAATCCTGGAACCGACCTTGGTTGCGGGGCCGGGAGTGTCGGCCTGCGCGGACCAGTTGCGCGAACATCCCCAGGTGCGTCTGTTTCGTTCCTCAATGTTGCATCCGCGGGCGGCAACCATTGGGTTTTGCGGTGCGGCGATGCTTGCACAAAACAATGCGGATCGGCAGGAAAACCTGGTGCCGCTCTATGTCCGCGCCTCGGAGGCGGAACTCAATTTGCGGCGGATGAACGCAAATTAAGGCCAAAGATGGTCTTTTTCTCAAAAGAAAAAAGCGGAATCGATCCGTGCCGCCAGGTCACTGTGCCGTATATCCTGGTTGTTTTTTGATCCTATTGACGGAGACGTGAGTGTCATGATCAACCGTAAAAAAACGCGACGGATTTATGTCGGCAAGGTGGCCATCGGTGACGGTGCGCCTATAGCCGTGCAGTCGATGACCAACACCCTGACCAGCGATATCGAGGCCACCGTGCGCCAGATTCACGCCCTGGAACAGGCGGGCTGTGAAATTATCCGGGTGGCGGTTCCTGACCTAGCCGCCGCCGAGGCGGTCACCGCTCTTCGTGCGCAAATCTCCATCCCTCTGATCGCCGATATCCATTTTGACTCGCGTTTGGCGGTGGCAGCCATGGAACACGGCGCCCAGGGCATCCGGATCAACCCGGGAAATCTCGGGGGGCCGGACAAACTGGCCCGGGTGGTGGACGCGGCCAAAATGCACCGGGTGCCGATCCGGGTGGGGGTCAACTCCGGTTCCATCGAAAAGGAGCTGCTGCACCAATACGGGTATCCCACCCCCGAGCGGCCCGATGCCCTGATTGCGAGCGCACTCAACAATGTCCGCCTGTTGGAGGCGCATGGTTTTGATGCGATCAAGATTTCGATCAAGTCTTCCGACACGCTCACCACCATTGCCGGCTACCGCCAGCTGGCCGGGCAAACCGACTATCCCCTGCACCTCGGGGTCACCGAGGCCGGTGGCCTCATTCCGGGAACCGTCAAGTCGAGTGTGGCGCTGGGCATCCTCCTTTCCGAGGGCATTGGCGATACCTTCCGCATCTCGCTCACCCGCGACCCGGTGGAGGAGATTCGGGTGGCCTATGAACTGCTCCGTTCCCTGCGTATCCGCGAACGGGGGCCGGAGATGATTTCCTGCCCCACCTGCGGCCGGACCCGGATTGATCTTTTTTCGCTCGCGGAAGAGGTCGAGCGCAAACTGCAGACCATGGAGAGCACCTTGAAGGTGGCGGTCATGGGGTGCGTGGTCAATGGTCCGGGAGAGGCCAGGGAGGCGGATATCGGCATCGCCGGAGGAAACGGTGTCGGCATTCTTTTCAAAAAGGGAGAGATCTACAAAAAGGTTGCCGAGGCCGAGCTGCTGCCGGTCTTTCTTGAAGAATTGGAAAAATTGGAAGCGGAACGAAGACCAAAGCGATAAGTTACCCTGCTTCCCCCCACCTTAGAACGTGTATTTGCCAGCGGAGATTCGACATGCGTTATTCACAGATGTTGTTGCCCACCACCAAGGAAACCCCGTCGGAGGCCGAGGTCGTCAGCCACCAGCTCCTGGTGCGGGGCGGATTCATCCGTAAACTGACCTCGGGAATGTACACCTATCTGCCACTGGGTTTTCTGGCCCTGCAGAAGGTGACCAAAATTGTCCGCCAAGAGATGAACCGTGCCGGTGCCCAGGAGATTCTCATGCCCATGGTGCAGCCGGGGGATCTGTGGGAGGAGTCGGGCCGCTGGAAAAAATACGGGCCGGAACTGCTGCGCTTCCGGGATCGCCATGACCGCGATTACTGCCTCGGACCGACCCACGAAGAGGTGGTCACCGACATTGCCCGGAGGGAACTGCAGTCCTATCGGCAGCTGCCGATCAACCTCTACCAGATCCAGACCAAGTTCCGTGATGAGATCCGGCCCCGGTTTGGCCTGATGCGCGGTCGTGAATTCGTGATGAAGGATTCCTATTCCTTTGATGTCGATGATGAGGGAGCCGGCCGCAGCTACGAGATCATGCACCAGGCCTACCACCGCATCTTCAAGCGGTGCGGGTTGGATTTCCGGGCGGTGGAGGCCGACAGCGGCGCCATCGGCGGTTCCTTTTCCCACGAGTTCATGGTCCTGGCGGAAACCGGCGAGGACACCCTGGTCATCTGCAACCAATGTTCCTATGCCGCCAATGTGGAGAAGGCCGCCATTGTGCTGCCGGACGTCCCTCCATCCGAAATAGCCTTGCAGCCGCTTGCCAAGGTGGCAACCCCCGGGATGAAAAAGGTGGCCAACGTGGCGGAATTTCTCGGCGTTCAACCCTGCGACGTGATCAAAACCCTGTTTTATTCCGCCGATGGCGAGGTGGTGGCCGCCCTGGTCCGTGGTGACCGGGAGGTACAGAACGTCAAATTGAAGAACCTTTTGGGGGCCAACGATGTCGAACCGCTGGACGAGGACCAGATCTGGCAGCAGACCCGGTTGCCGGTGGGGTATCTCGGGCCGGTGGAACTGCACCTGAAGGTGGTCGCCGATCAGGAGGTGATGCGCATGGTCAACGCCGTGGCCGGCGCCAACGAGAAGGGCTGCCATCTCACCGGCGTCAATCCGGAACGTGATTTCCAGCCCGCCATCGTCGGCGATCTGCGCCAGGTGACCATGGAGGATCGCTGCCCCTGTTGCGGCGGCTCCCTGGGATTGAAGGAGGGGATCGAGGTTGGCCACATCTTCAAGCTCGGCACCAAGTACTCCGAGGCCATGGAGGCCCGTTTCCAGGACAGCGACGGCCAGGAAAAACCGTTTATCATGGGCTGCTACGGGATCGGCGTCAGCCGGGTGGTGGCTGCGGCCATCGAGCAGAATCATGACGACAAGGGGATTATTTTCCCGGTTCCCCTGGCACCGTTCCAAGTGATCGTCCTCAATCTCGGACCCAAGGACGAGGCCTTTTGCCGGGCCGCCGAAGGGCTGTACGAGGCCCTCAGGGGGCAGGGACTGGAAGTGCTGCTGGATGATCGGGACGAGCGCCCGGGATCGAAGTTCAACGATGCCGACCTGCTCGGCATCCCCTACCGCCTCACCGTGGGCAAGACCTTTGAAAAAGAGGGCAGGGTGGAGGTGCGCTCCCGCAAGACCGGCGAGACGCAGTTGTTCACCCCCGAGGAAGTCGTTGCCTTCCTCGCCGACCAGGTTCGCCAAGCCCTGTCCTGATTCCCGGGGGGACTCCCCATAGAACGGAAACAGCTTTGTCATGTCGGATATCAAACCGTTACGCGCCCTGGCTTCCGGGTATCTGCACGGGGTTGATCTGACCCCGCTCGACACGACCTGGGAGTTTATTCAAGAACGTCATGCCGATCAGTTCTATGTGACCGGCGAACCCTATATCGATCATCTCCTGGCCGTGGGCTCGATCCTGGCCTCGATGCGGCTCGATTTGGATACCATCGTGGCCGGCCTGCTCCATGGCACCCTCAAGGAGCATGTCGCCACCCTGGAGGAGCTGAAAAAGAAGTTCGGCCAGGATGTCGCCAACATCGTGGACGGCGCCACCAGGATCACCAATGTCCGTTATAATTCCCAACTGGCCCATGAGGCGGAGAACATCCGCAAGCTGCTGCTGGCCATGGGGGCGGATATCCGGGTCCTTTTGGTCAAGCTCGCCGACCGTCTCCAGGACATGCTCAGCCTGGATGCCGTGGACGAGGAAGACCGGCGGACCAAGGCCCGTGAAACCATGGACCTCTATGCGCCGCTGGCCAGCCGCATCGGTATCGAGTGGCTCAAGCGCGAACTGGAGGATTTGTCCTTCCGTTATCTGCTGCCGGTCGAGTATGCCGATCTCGCCGCCCATATGGAGTCGACCCTGGCCGAGCGCCAGTCCTATGTGGACGAGGTGATTGAGATCCTCTGCCAGAAACTCAAGGCCGCCAAGATCGTGCCGGTCCGGATCATCGGCCGTCCCAAGCACCTGTATTCCATCTACAAGAAGCTGGTGGCCCAGCGTATTCCCCTGGAGCGGGTCTACGACAAGGTTGCCTTCCGGATCATCGTCCGCACGGTCAAGGAGTGCTACCAGGCCCTGGGCACGGTGCATGCCGACTGGACCCCGGTCCCCGGCCGGATCAAGGATTGGATCAGCGCGCCCAAATCCAATAATTACCAGTCGCTGCACACCACGGTTTCCGGCCCCCACGGCCAATTCATCGAGATTCAGATCCGGACCGAGGAAATGGACCGGGTGGCCCAGGAAGGCGTTGCCGCCCATTGGGCGTACAAGGAGGGGCAGAAGATCACCAGCGGCGATGCCCGTCTGTTCAAGGAACTCAAACGGCTGGTGAAGTCGCTGCAGGAGGTTGAGGATCCGAGCGAATTCATGGAGTCGGTACGCGGCGAACTGTTCGAGCCCGATGTCTTTGCCCTCACTCCCACCGGAGAGGTCCGCGAGTTGCCGCACGGCAGCACCCCGATCGACTTTGCCTATTCCATCCACTCGGAGGTCGGCGATACCTGCGTCGGTGCCAAGGTCAACGGCCAGATCGTCCAGCTCAAACACAAGTTGCAAAGCGGCGACATCGTCGAGATTCTCACCCAGAAAAACCAGCATCCCCGCCGCGCCTGGCTGCAGCTGGTCAAGACCAGCAGGGCCCGGACCCGAATCCGCCAGTATCTCCGTCGTGAGGAAAAGGAACGCTCGCTCAAGTTGGGACGGGAGATCTGCGAGCGGGAGTTGAAAAAATACGATGCCAACCTCCGCGGCCTGCTGAAAAGCGGCCATCTCCGCCTGCTGCTCAAACAGCTCCATTGCAACACCCTGGAAGATATGCTCATCCGCGTGGGCAGCGGTTCAATCACCGTGCCCCATCTGCTGCGCACCCTGCAACCGGAGGAGTTCCGCGAGGCTGAGGAAAAACGGCAGGTTGCGGAGATGGTCGATCGGGCCAAGCGTGCCGCCGAAGCGGCCAAGAGCAGCCCCCAGAAACGGATCACCATCGATATCGACGGGGTGGACGGCATGCTGATCAAGATCAGCCAGTGCTGCCGGCCGGTTCCCGGTGATGCCATCATCGGTTTCATCACCACCGGTTCCGGGGTTTCGGTGCACAAGGCGGATTGCCAGAACCTGCTGGCCACCGATCCGGCCCGCTGGCTCGATGTCTCCTGGTCCGGCTCGCTCGACAGCACCTATCGGGCAGAGCTCCTGATCCGTTCGGAGAATCGAAAGAACCTGCTGGCCGACATCAGCGGCACCATCAGTGCAGACGATGCCAATATCGTCGAATTGAATGCCCGGACCACGGTAGAAAATATTGCCGAACTCGACGTCCTGATCGAGGTGGTCAACCTGTCGCACCTGCAGCGGCTGCAGCAACACCTGCTGCAGATGCCCGAAATCCTGGAGGTGCGGCGCAAATAGTGCCCGGATCATGGTGGTGCAAGGAAACACGGCGGCATGATCTGCCCGGTCTGCGGCAATGAGATGGAAACCGGCCACACGACCTGCCCCTTTTGCGGCAGTTCCTGCCTGGCCGACGGCCCCGGGGCAAGCGGCATCCTCCATCGCCGGATCAATCTTGAGCGGGGGAAACCCTTGGTGCGGCAGGCCCTTGACCGCCTGGAAAGCGAGCTGGCAACCAGCCGCAGCCTCGGGTGCAAGGTCCTGACCCTGATTCACGGATACGGCTCCAGCGGCGTCGGCGGAGCGATCAAGACGGCCGTGTTGCGGCAATTGCATTTCCTCAAACATCAGGGACGGATCAGGGCGGTGATTCCCGGAGAACTCTTTGAGGGCCGTTCCGGCAGAGGCCGTCAGTTGCTGCGTCAATATCCCTTCCTTGCCCGTCACCGCGATCTCAATCGCGCCAACCCCGGTATTACCCTGATTATTCTGTAAAGGTGTTCCGGGGGCGTAATGCCTCGGGAACGCCACCCCTTTCAATCAATACGGCTGGTTCCGTTAATATCGTGTTTTTTTAGGAGAATGCCATGCTTGCAAGAAAACGTCCGGCCGATGCCCTGCGTCCGGTCAGCCTGGAATACGGGATTCAACCGCATGCCGACGGCTCGGTGCTCATTCGGATGGGCAACACCCATGTCCTGTGCGGGGTGACGGTGGAGGAAAAGGTGCCGCCGTTCCTCAAGGACAAGGGACAGGGGTGGATCACCGCCGAATACGGCATGCTGCCCTGTGCAACCCACAGCCGCGGGCGACGCGAGGCGGTTTGCGGCCAGACCGGGCGCTCTCAGGAGATCCAGCGCCTGATCGGCCGTTCCCTGCGGATGATGGTCGATTTGCGCCAGCTCGGGGAATATACCCTGCGGGTGGACTGTGACGTCCTCAATGCCGACGGCGGCACCCGCTGCGCCTCGATCACCGGTGGTGCCCTGGCGGTGCGGATGGCCCTGCAGAAGATGGTTGAGTGCGGCCGATTGACGGCCCTGCCACCGATCCTGCCGGTGGCGGCGGTCAGCGCCGGTGTCGTCGCCGGCCGGCCGGTCCTGGATCTCGATTACGGCGAGGACTCCGGGGCCGATGTTGACGCCAATTTCGTGATGTGCGGGGATGGCCGTTGGATCGAGGTCCAGACCACGGCCGAGGGCGCCCCGTTTCATCCCGGCCTGTTCATGGCCATGGCCGAACTGGCCGCTATGGGCATCAACCGACTTTTTTCGTTGTGGGAGGGAAAAACCTCACTGAATGGTGCGGAGGAATAAGGGGGGATTCAATCCAGGACCGCGGAGAATTGCACCGCTTCCAGGTAGTAGTCGTAGACCTTGGCCGGATTGACCCTGATCATCCTGATCATCCGGAGGCACTCCTTGGACTTTCCCTGTTCATAGGTGAGCATCGTCCGCAAAAAGGGGGCAAAGGGGCCTTCCATGGCAATCAGCGCTTCCTTGACTGCATCCGAGAGGGGCAACATGGTCATGATCTGTTCCATGGGCTTGTCGAGAATGGCATCGATCAAGGAAAAGAGGCCAAGAAGAAAGCATTCGTTCCTCTCCTCAATCAGCTGGCTGTTTTCGGCCAGCAGTTCGCACCAGCGGGCGCGAATGATCGACAACCGCACCAGTTCGGCGGGTTTATCCGCCGCCAGCTCGGAAACGATCACCAGGGTCACAAAACGACGAATTTCCTGCTCCCCGAGGTAGACGATCGCCTGGCGGATGGAATCGACCTGTTTGAGAAGGTGGAAAAAGGCCGAGTTGATATAGCGAAGTAATTTATAGGAGATGCCGACATCGGCTTCGACGATTTTTTCAAGCCGCTCCACCGAGGTCTGGGGCTTGTTGATTTCCATCAGGAGGTTGATCAGGCTGATCTTGCTGGAGGCAATCTCGGTGATGCGCAGGGATTCGGGCCTGGCGAAAAAATAACCCTGGAAATAATGGAATCCGAGATTGCTGGCGTGCTCGAATTCGTCGTAGGTTTCTATTTTTTCGGCAAGAAATCGGAGGTTGAATCGAGCCAGGCGATAGAGCATCCTTTCGATTTCAGTGCCGTTCGAGATCCGGTAGTCAATCTTGATGATATTGGCCAGCTCAATCAGCGGCAGCAGGTTCTTTTCATAGACAAAATCATCGAGCGCCAAAATGTACCCCGACTCGGAGAGGTCCCGGCAGGCAGCGATCACTTCCGGGGTGGGGGGGACATCTTCGAGAATTTCGATGATGATTTTGGTCTTGGGAAAGGTGGGGGCGATCTCCTTGAGCAGGAGGTTTTCGGTGAAATTGATGAAACAGGGACGACTTCCGGCGATTTTTTCTATGCCTTCAGTGAGAAAGGCGGTGGAGAGCAAACTGGTGGTCGCCCGGTCGCCGCTCAATTCGCCCAGTTGCAATCCCTGTGATTGCCGGAAGAGCAGCTCATAGGCAAAAATTTTTTTGTGGACGTCAAAGATCGGTTGCCTGGCTATATGGACATACATGGAGCCTCAAATCCAACGGCAGGGTTTCTCTTGGATGCAGTATAGGCCAGATTGCGCCGTTGACCAAGCACTAACAAAAGGGGGCAAGCGCGTCAATGCGGCAGACGCCTGAGCAGGAGCATGCCGTCCGGAGTGACCGGTTCAACCTGATTGAGCTGTTCAATTTCCCCAAGACGGATAAAACGTCCGTAATCGATCTCCTCCTCCTGGAGGGTAAAGGGGCCGTTGCCGGTGCAGGCAAAGATGCGCCCCCAAACGCGGTTGTCCGCATCCTCATAGTACTGGTCAAAGAGCGGCCGAAGTTTGACACCGTTCAGGCCCAACTCCTCCTGTAGCTCCCGTTTGGCCGATTCCTCGTAACTTTCCCCCTCCAGCACCACCCCGCCGGCCGCCAGATCCCAATACCCCGGATAGATATCCTTGGTGCGGCTGCGTTTCTGAATAAACAATTCGCCGGCAGTATTGAACACCAGAATGTAGGAGGCCCGGTGGATCAGGCGCTGTTGCCGCATGATCTTCCGGCTGACGGCACCGATGGGCCGGTTTTCCCGGTCGACAATGGCCACGATCTCCTCGGCAGGGTTATAGGGTTGCATCAAAACACCTCCGAGGTGTTTTCGCCTGGATTGAACGGATGGCGGAATTCCCAGCAGCGGTGGATACGCTGATTGCGTTTGAAATCAAAGGGGACGGTTTCCTCGCTGATCTCCCGGATATCAAATTGCCGCTCCAGGCTGTCGTCGAGTTTGAATTTTCGGAAGTTGGTCGAAAAAACAAGCACCCCGGCCTTGGCCAGATGCTGCATGGCCAGGCGCAGAAGGGCGGGGTGATCCTGCTGGATGTCAAAGGTCTGCTTGCGATGGCGCGCGTTGGAAAAGGTGGGGGGATCGAGAAAAATAACCCCAAACCGGTCATTGGTCTGCTTGAGCCATTCCAGGCAGTCGGCCTCAACCAACTGGTGCAACGGGCCGCCAAATCCGTTCAGGGCAAGATTGGCCCGGGCCCGGTCCAAATAGGTGGCGGATGCATCGACCGTGGTGGTTGATGTGGCCCCTCCCATGGCGGCATAGACGGTCGCGGATCCGGTGTAGGCGAAAAGGTTGAGGAAGGTCTTGCCTTGGGCCAGTTGCTGCAACCGGGCACGGGTGTTTCGATGGTCGAGGAAGAGGCCGGTGTCGAGGTAATCGGTGAAGTTGACCAGGAAACGGCCGCCGCCCTCATGGACCTCGAACAGGTTGCCCATGCTTGATTTCTTCTGATACTGTCGGGAACCTTTTTGTTTTTGGCGGGTTTTAATGAAGATCCTGCTGTGGGGCACCGAAAAAACCGAGCGGACCACCTGCAGGGCCAGCTTGAATCGTTCCTCGGCCCTGGCCGGATCGATCGAGGCCGGCGGGGCATACTCCTGGACATGGATCCATTCCTCGTACAGATCAATGGCCAGGTTGTATTCGGGAATATCGCCGTCGTAGAGGCGAAAACAGGTGATCCCTTCGGCCTGGGCCCAGGGCAGGAGAGAGCCGCAGTTCTTGATCAGGCGGTTGGCCAGATCCTCACCGGGGCTGCCGGCGGGAAGCGGCGCGACCGTCCAGGCCGCAGGCTCCCGATCCGTGAACCGGCTTTCGCTGCCCACCAGGAGCTGGCACTTGATCGGGCCGTTGAACAGCCGATACCGGCTCTGCCACTGCATCCCGGTCATCTCGGCCAGATCCGGGTTGGCAGTGAAAAACCCCATGCTCCAGCCGGAAAACTGGTTATAGAAGGTCCGTCCCAGACAGCGGTAGAGGTATTTGACCGCCTCTTTTTCCGAGAGTCGTTCGCCGTAGGGGGGGTTGGTCAGGATGCAGCCCCGGGCGCCGGGGCTCTGCAGCCGGGCGAGTTGCCGCTGCTTGACCACGATCACGTCGCGCAGGCCCGCTGCAATCACGTTTTTCCGTGCGGCCGCCACCACCTTGGGATCGGCATCGAACCCGACGAACTGCGGCCAGGTCTCCGGCAAGCCTTGGCCTTCACGATCCAGGGCTTCCTGGACGAGCCGTTCCCAGAGGCGGGCGTCGTGCTTGTTCCACCCCATGAAGCCAAAGGTTTTGCGCAGCAGGCCCGGGGCGCTGTCGCTGAGCATGAGCGCGGCCTCGATGAGCAGGGTGGCACCGCCGCACATGGGATCCAGGAGAATCGGTTCCGCATCGATCCTGTCCAGCCATCCGGAGAGGCGGACAATGGCCGCGGCCAGGGTTTCCTTGAGCGGGGCCTCCCCGGTGGCGGTCCGGTAGCCGCGGCGGTGCAGGCTTTCGCCGGAAAGATCGAGCGAAAGGGATGCCCCCGTTCCCTGGATGTGCAGGTTGAGCCGGATGTCCGGGTTCAGGGCGTCCACATCCGGCCGTTTGCCGAAACGCTTGCGGAACTGATCGACAATGGCATCCTTGATCCGCAACGAGGCATATTGGCTGTGATCGATGGCGGCGTTGACCAGGGTGGTGTGCACGGCAAAGGTCGATTTGACCGTGAAGTGGTCATCCCAAAGGATGGTGCCGGCGTGGGCATAGAGGGTATCGGTGTCGGGTGCGTCGAATCGGGCCAGTTCCAGGAGGATGCGCGAGGCAAAACGGGACCAGAGGCATGCCCGATACCCGGTTTCCAGGTTGCCGGTCCAACTGACGGCACCGGGGTGTGCTTCGATTTCTCCACCTCCGAAAGAGGTGATTTCCTCACTGACCAGTTCTTCCAGGCCGGATCCACAGGTGGCGGTAAATCGAAGGGGGAGCTTTTTCTTCTTACGGGCGGTCGGACGAAGACGATGCATACTTTTTTTTCTCGGACGGTTTCTTTGGCGAAAACCCGAAAAGCTATCGCGGAAACAGCGATCAGGAGGGGAACTGGACGCAGATAGGTGGATTGTTGGTTATATGTCGTGGCAAGGTGGGGGCAACCATGCTGGCGATGAGCAACGCTTCACCGTGATCGGGTTGAAATCGACGGAACTGTCGTGGGTTGTCCCGGGGCACCTGCCCCGAACAGGTGTGCAGCATAGCCATTCTTGCAGGGGAAGTAAAGGAGAACAAGGCCGGTGCGGACAAAACGCCCTCGGCCCCGTCGCCGCTTCGATTCAAGAGAATGAACCCTTCCATGGTGGGCAAGGGGAGTTCGGCGCAAGCGGCACAACCCGCAGTCGATATACGTTTGTCGTTTTCACGACTTATCCTCAAACAGGGCGATGCCTCTCTAACGCCCTGTTTTTTTGGTCGGAAGAACGAATGCAAAGGTGTTTGACGCAGCAGATTTTTTCACATAGGATACCTGTAGAGAATATCTGTGACGCTTCGGAGGGGGACCATTTCATGCTTATTGAATTGAATATAAGGAAATTTCTTGCTCCGGAAATTATTTTTGGTGACGGTGCCCTTGAATTGCTCGGCCGTTATGCCCTGAATTTTGGGGCAGGACGGGTGTTTATCGTGACCGACCAGGGTGTTGTCGGTACGGGGGTTGTCGATCAGGCCCAAAATATTTTGCAGGGTTCCGGGGTGCAATCGGTCGTCTACGACCAGGTCACCCCCAATCCCCGTGATTATGAGGTCATGGCGGCGGTTGCGCTGTACCGGCAATCCAATTGCGATATTATCATCGCGCTCGGCGGTGGCAGCCCGATGGACTGCGCCAAGGGGGTGAGTCTCGTCTCGGCCAACAACAAGCACATCCTCGAGTTCCAGGGGGTGGATAATGTCGAGATCCCCGGGCCGCCCCTGATCTGTGTGCCCACCACTTCCGGCTCTTCCGCCGATGTCTCCCAGTTCGCGATCATCAACAATACCGCCATTCAGGTGAAGGAAGCGATTATCACGAAAGCCGTGGTGCCGGACCTGGCCCTGCTCGATCCTGGCCTGACCCTGACCATGGACCGCGACCTGACCCTCGTTACCGGCATGGATGCCCTCGTCCATGCCATCGAGGCCTATGTCAGTAACGCCAGCTCCCCGCTGACCGATCTTCATGCCCTGGAGTCCATCCGTCTGATTCACCGTTTCCTGCCCCGGGTACTCGAAAATCTCAACGATGTGGCATTGCGCGAGCAGATGATGTTGGCCAGTCTTGAAGCGGGACTGGCCTTCTCCAATGCCAGCCTGGGCGCCGTCCATGCCATGGCGCACAGTGTGGGCGGGCTGCTCGATCTGCCCCATGGAGAGTGCAACACCCTTTTGCTCGACGCGGTGATCCGCCGCAATTATCCGGCGGCACCTGAACGCTATGACCGTATCGGTGAAATTTTTGGGGCTGCCTCCACCGGTTTGTCGGAACAGGAGCGATGCCGGGCCATACTTGATGCCATTGGTTCGTTCAAGCGTCAGATCGGTTTTGAGTCCGGATTGGGCAAGAGAGGGGTGCGTCCCGAAGACATCCCCCTGCTGTCGCGCAAAGCGCTGGCCGACCCCTGCATGGTCACCAATCCGTGCCGGCTGGAATTGGCGGATATCGAAGCGATTTTTGAGGAGGCTTTCTAACTGATGACAGATCACTCCGGCAGTGAAGAAAATTGGGAAGAACTGAAGGACGCGATTGTCGGCCTGGGAGAACGTTCGATCCGAAAAAATTATTATCCCGAGTTGAGGTCGAAAATTTGCGATCTTGAGGAACAGCGAATTTTTTTCCTCTCAACCCTCAACAGTTTTCCCGACGGAGTCGTGGTGAGGGATGCGGCGGGCACGATCAAACAGGCCAATCCCGCCCTCTGCCGGATGTTCGGCTATTCTCCCGAAGAGCTGATCGGCCGGCAGCAGACCCTCCTCTACAAGGACAACGGCGACAAATTCCGCCACGACGATTTTCCCACCGCCTGGAGCCGCCAATTCGTGCGCAAGGATGGCAGTGTCTTCCTTGGCGAGACCCTGGAAAACGAGATCCATAACGACCAGGGAAAATTGCTCGGCACCCTGGAGCTGGTGCGTGATCTCAGTGACCGGCTCTTCGTCATCCGCCAGCAACGCCAGATGGAAGAACAGCTGCGGCAATCGCAGAAGATGGCGGCCATCGGTACCTTGGCCGGCGGCATCGCCCATGATTTCAACAACCTTTTGGCCGCCATTCTCGGTTATGCCGAACTGGCCTTGATCAAGTTGCCCCCCGGCGTCGCCCTGCAACGGGAGATCCGGCAAATCCTCAAGGCCGGCGGCAAGGCGTCGGAGTTGGTCAACCAGATCCTGGCCTTCAGCCGCAAGGAGACCACCAAGCGCATCCTGCTCCAGCCGGGGGTGTTGCTCAAGGAGGTGAGCAAGTTGCTTCGGGGAACGATCCCCGCCACCATCAGCATCCGCGAGCGGATCGCCGCAACTGACCGGGTTATTTTTGCCAATCCCACCCAACTGCACCAGGTGGTGATGAATCTCTGCACCAATGCCTTTCATGCGCTCGAGGACAAGGGCGGCGAGATTGTCCTCTCCATGGAACCGGTGATCAAGGCCGTGCCGGAATCAGAGGCTGAACGGGAGTGGATCAGGATTTCGGTCAGCGACAACGGCTGCGGCATTCCCCCGGCAAACCTGGAACGAATCTTCGAGCCCTATTTCACCACCAAACCCAGCGGCAAGGGAACGGGAATGGGGCTGGCGGTGGTGCATGGTATCGTCGAAAGCTATGAGGGGCGGATTGAAGTGGAGAGCACCAAGGGAGAGGGGACCTGTGTGCAGGTCTATTTTCCCGTGCTGACAGGTGTCGAAACAGAGCAACCGCTGGCGGAATCGCAGTCTTTGGTGGGTGGGAGCGAATCGATCCTTGTGGTGGATGACGAACTGATGGTGGCCGATTATTTGAAAGGTTTCCTGGAGCAACTCGGTTACTCGGTGACGGTCTGCAACGATGGCAAAACCGCCCTGATGACCTTTGAGCAGAACCCCCAGGGCTTTGATGCGGTCATCACCGATCAAACCATGCCCGGGAAGACCGGTTTCGAGATCGCACGCACCATGCTGGCCATCAGGCCGGAATTGCCGATCATTCTCTGTTCGGGCTACAGTTCGGCCCTCTCGCCGGAACGGGTGGCCAAGGCCGGCATCCGCGAGTTCATGATGAAACCGGTGTCACTGCACGACCTGGCCCCGGCCGTCCGCTCGGTGCTGGATACCCCGGGATAACTCCTGCTTCACCACCTGGATGGGGTTCACGCAAACAAGGGGGGAGAATAGCCCCCTTTTTCATTGCCGGGGAGATTTCCCCTTCTGTTGCTGCACCATGAAATAGAGCACCGGTACGGCCATGCGGCTGATCAGCAGCGAGGCGATTTCGCCGAACATGAGCGAGATGGCCAGCCCCTGGAAGATCGGGTCGGCCAGGATCACCGAGGCGCCCACCACCACGGCGAGCGCGGTGAGCAGCATCGGCCGGAAGCGGATCGCCCCGGCCTCGACCACGGCCTCGGCCAGCGGCAAACCGTGGCTGAGGCGCAGTTGGATGAAATCCACCAGGATGATTGAGTTCCGCACCACAATGCCCGCACCGGCCATGAAGCCGATCATCGAGGTGGCGGTGAAAAAGGCGCCCAGGCCCCAATGGGCCGGGAGGATACCGATCAACGAGAAGGGGATCGCCGCCATCACCACCAGCGGAACGGTGTAATCCTTGAACCAGCCCACCATCAGCATGTAGATCAGCACCATCACCACGCAGAAGGCCAGGCCCAGGTCACGGAAGACCTCCAGGGTGATGTGCCATTCCCCGTCCCATTTCATCGCCGGCCGGGTTTCCACGAAGGGTTGCTTGAGGTTGTACATGGCGATCGGCCCGTCCGGACCGCCGAATTGGCCGGCATTGAGCGCCTTGATCCGTTCATTCATCTCCAGGATCGGATAGACCGGGCTTTCCGCCGCGCCGGCCACGTCGCCGGTCACATAGATCACCGGTTTGAGGTTTTTCCGGTATATCGGCTGCGGTACCGGCTGCTCGCTCACCCGGACCAGTTCCCGCAACGGAACCAACGGCGCCTGGGGATTGGCCGAGGGGCGCAGGGCGATGTTGAGCAGGTTGTCGATCCGGGCCCGTTGCGCCTGCGGCAACTGGAGGATGATCTCGATTTCTTCCTTGTCGCGGGGCTGGTGGAACAGGTCGATCGATTTGCCGGAAAGCCCCATGTCGATGGCCTGGGCGATCTCCTCCTCCGAAAGGCCGTTGAGGGCCGCCTTTTCCTTGTCCACGGTGAGCACCAGCTTGTTGCGTTCGGTTTCCCGGTACCAGTCGATATCGACCACGCCCTCGGTGGCGGCAAAGATCTGTTTGACCTTGGTGGCCAGTTGCACCCGGCTGGCCTCGTCGGGGCCGTAGATTTCCGCGACCAGGGTCTGCAGCACCGGCGGTCCGGGCGGGACCTCGGCCACGGCCACCGTCGCCCCGAAGCGGGCGGCGATTCGGGCGATTTCGGGGCGGACCCGCTTGGCGATCTCGTGGCTCTGGCTGTCGCGGTCGCCCTTGGCCTTGAGGTTGACCTGGATATCGGCCACCGTGGCTCCTGAGCGGAGGAAGTAGTGGCGGACCAGTCCGTTGAAGTTATAGGGCGAGGCCGTTCCGGCATACACCTGGTAATTGACCACCTCGGGTTCCCTGCCGATCACCTCGGCCATCTCCAGGGCAACCCGGGTGGTTTGCTCCAGGGGGGAACCTTCCGGCATGTCGAGCACGATCTGGAACTCGGATTTGTTGTCAAAGGGCAGCATTTTCACTTTGACCTTGCCGAAGTAGACCAGGGAACAGGAAAGAAGCAGCAAGGCGATGATGACGGCAAAAAATCCCAGCCGCCATCCGCGATGGGCCAAGAGCGGATCCATGATCCAGTGGTAGAGCCGGGTAAACCAGTCGTCAGGGGCATGGTCCGGATCATGGCCCTGCGCTGCGCCGCTGCCCGATGGTTTGCGGAGAATGCGGATGGCCGCCCAGGGAGTGACGGTGAAGGCGATCAGGAGGGAAAACACCATGGCCGCCGAGGCGCCGACCGGAATCGGCCGCATGTACGGGCCCATCAGGCCGCCGACAAAGGCCATCGGCAGGATGGCGGCAATGACCGCCCAGGTGGCGAGGATCGTGGGATTGCCGACCTCGATCACCGCCGCCACCGCAATGTCCTTGAGCGAAACCCGCTGGTTCTCCGGCAGCCGCATGTGGCGGACGATATTCTCGACCACGACGATGGCATCGTCCACCAGGATGCCGATGGAAAAGATCAGGGCAAACAGGGTAATGCGGTTTAAGGTATACCCGTAAAGATAAAAGAGGAGCAGGGTTAGCGACAGGGTCGAGGGAACCGCCAGCAGCACGATGATCGATTCCCGCCAGCCGAGGAAGACCAGGATCAGCAGGGCCACGCCGAAGACCGCGATCCCCATGTGCAGCAGCAGTTCATTGGATTTCTCCGCCGCGGTTTCCCCGTAGTCGCGGGTGATGCTGACCTCCACCCCGGGCGGGATGAGGGTGCCTTTCAGGGTTTCCACCTTGTGCAGCACCGTGTCCACCACCTGGACCGCGTTGGCTCCGGGCCGTTTGGCCACCGACAGGGTCACCGCCGCTTCGGGATTGCCGTCGCGGGATCCGAAGAGCACATAGGACTGCGGCTCTTCCGGGCCGTCGATGATTTTCGCCACCTCGTCGAGATAGACCGGTTTGCCGCCATGAACACCGATCACCACCCGTCCCGCCTCTTTGGCGGAGTGGAGAAAGGTTCCTGTCTGCAGCAGGATTTCATGGTTCTCGGAGCGCAGGGTGCCGGACAGGGATTGGCGGTTGGCCTGCTGCAGGCGGCGGACCAGGTCGGCCGGGCTGAGGTTGCGGGCCGCCAGCAGCAGCGGGTCGAACTGGACCCGCAACTGTCGCCGCGACCCTCCGATCAACTTGGTCTCGGCCACCTCGAAGATGGACTTGACCGCATCATCGACCTCGGCCGCAAGACGGCGCAGGGTGAAATGGTCGTAGACCTTGGAGTGAAAGGTCAGCGCCAGAATCGGCACGTCATCGATGGTGTGCGGCTTGATCAGCGGCAGCGAGACCCCGTGGGGGATGCGGTCGAAGTTGGTCTGCAGTTTCTGATTCAGGCTGACAATGGATTTTTCAAAATCCTCGCCCACATAGAAGCGGGCGATCAACAGGCACCGGCCGGGCATGGAGGTGGAGTAGATATACTCGACCCCCGGCAGTTCATAGAGCAGCTTTTCCATGGGGATGGCCAAGCGCTGCTCCACCTCCTTGGGGGTGGCGCCGGGCATGGACACCATGACGTCGATCATCGGCACCTTAATCTGGGGCTCCTCTTCCCGCGGCAGCTGAATCAGGGCCAACACACCGAGGAGCAGGGAGGCGACCAGGCCGATCAAGGTCAATTTGGAACCGACAAAGGTGGCGGCCAGCTTTCCGGCAAAGCCGGGATGGAGGGGTTGTTGTGCGCTCATGGCCGAATCCGGACCTGCTGGCCGTTTTGCAACAGACGGTTGTTGGAGATGGCCACGGTTTCGCCGGGAGCCAGTCCGGCAAGGATCTCCACCATTGCTTCATGTTTCTGGCCGGTTCGGACCAGGCGCAGTTGGGCGCGGCCGTCCTCGATGACGAAAATCCGGTCCATCTGCCCCAGGGGGACCAGCGCCGTGGCCGGGATGAACAACCCCTGCGTCCCTGATCCGGGCAGCAGGACCCGGGCAAATTGACCGGTGCGCAGATCCGGATGGGCCGGCAGGTCGATCACCACCGGCGCGGTGCGGGAGTCGGGATCGGCTGCCGGAGCGATCTCGGTCACCGTGCCCTGGACCAGGACGCCGGCCGCCTCCACCTTGACGGCCAGCTGATCACCGGTATGGATCTTGAGGACGAGGCTTTCCGGAACCGCCGAACGGACCTGGAGTTTCCGGTTGTTCTCAAGGTGCAGCAGTGGCGTTCCCGGGGTGGCCAGATCGCCGGTATTGATCTCCTTGCGGGTGATGACCCCGTCGAAGGGAGCGGTAATGGCGGTATAGCCGAGCATGGTCTTGGCCTCGTTGTAGCCGGCAAGGGCTATGTTGTATTGGTCCCGCATGGTTTTGACCGTTTCCGCGGTGGAGGCGTTTTTCCTGAGCAGATTCTGTTCCCGTTCAAGGTTGCGTCGTGCCTGGGCCAGCTGGGCCTCGGCCTGGCTGAGCCGGGCACTGATCTCGCCGGCACTGATCGCCACCAGCAGATCCCCTGTCTTGACGCTTGAGCCGAGTACCACCGGCACCCGGGTGACGATGCCCGTCACCTTGGCGGCGATGGCGGCCTTTTCCTTGGCCTGCAGGGTCCCGGCCACTTCCACCAGCGAAGGGATATCCCGCAACTCCGCCTTGGCAACACTGACGGCGACCGTGTGGCTGTCAGTGCGGTCCTGCTCCGTGGCGGACGCGGGGAGAGCGAGCAGGCAGGAAATGCAGAGAAGGGCAACGAGATGTTTGGTCGGGAAATTCTGGCGGGCCATGGTTACTGTCCTTGGGGAAATTGGTGAAGGCCGGTCGTCCGGCGCAGGTCGGCAATGGCTATTTTGCGGGAGGCAGTGGCCAGGGTATGGCTGAGCAGGGCATCGGTAAGGCGGTTTTCGGTGTCGATCAACTCGGAAGAGAGGAGTAATCCCTCCTTGAACCGCAGCCGGGAGAGCCGTGCACTTTCCTGTGCGGAGGCGACCATTTTCTCGGTCACCTTGAGCCGTTCGTCCTCCTGATGCAGGGCGAGTATGGCCTGCTCCATTTCGAGGCTGAAGGCCAGTTCCAAGCGGTGCCGCTTCTCCCGGGCTTCACGCAGTTGGGCCTCGGTCCGTTCCACTTCCGCTCCGGTCCGCCCGCCGTTGAACAGGGTGTAATTCAAGCGAAGACCGGTGGTCCAGGAGTTGCCCGACCCCTCATCGAGTTCCGTGCCCTTGTCCACCTGATAGGAGCCGAAGATATCCGCTGTGGGCGCATAGCCGCCCCGGGCCTGCCGGACCAGGGCCTCCAGCATTTTAATCTGCGCACTCATGGCCTTGAGTTCCGGCCGCCGGCTGATTTCCTGAGCGGCGGGAATCTCCTGGATTGGCGAGGCCTGTGGATCAAGGCGTACCGTTTCTCCCTCAAGCCCGAGCAAACGAAGAAAACCACGATGGGCAAGACTCAGGCTATGCCGGGCCTGAATCAGCTGTTCCTGGGCCCGGGCCTGTTGCACTTCCAGGTTGAGCACCTCCTCCTGCAACAGGCTGCCCTCCTCGAAGCGGGCGCGGGCAACGGCCAGGGAGGCCGAAATCGCTTCGAGAGCTGACTGGCGGGCCACCACCACTTCCCCCGCCTGGACGATACTGCAAAAGGATCGGACCACATTGAACTCGAGCTGCAGGCGGATGGCGTCCTTTTCAAGGACACTTGCCTGCCCCCGGTTTTCAGCCGCATTGACCGCCGCCCCGTCGCGGCCGCCGTTGTAAAGCCGGTATTGCACCACGCCCTTGGTCTGGAGGGTGTCGGTCGTGCCGGGGTCGTTGAAATCTATGCTGTCGGTGAACATGCCCTGATTGAGTATGTTGCCGAAGGAATACATGGGATTGTTGGTGCGGCTGTATTCAACCGCCACCCCCAGTTGGGGATAAAAGGCCGAACGTGCGGCCTTGAGATCCGCCTCGGCGGCTGCCATTCGCTCCACCGCGGCCCGAGTGTCCGGATTGTGGGACAGGGCGTATGCAACAGCGGATTGAACAGACCACTTGGGCGGTATGCTGTCGGTAGGGGCGGCTGCTATCCCCTGGGGGAGAAGGCTCAGCAAGAAGACAACAAACCATGGGGCGCGCGGGGGGGATGACATAGGCTATTTTTCCGGTGCGAAGAGGGGGGACCTGTGGGTATATTGGTTTACTGGACGGGAGCATATAATGCAGGGTGAACCGCCGTTGTTGTACTGTCCGTCCCGTTTGTGGACAATAGATTGAAAAATAGGGTGGATTGGTGGAAATTGCAATACCAATGCCTCCTCCATTTTGTCGGCTTGAAATGTGATGAATTCATCAAACGTCACAAATCGTGCGTCCTCCACGCTACAACCGTAGGCGAAGGAGCACGGAACGCCGTTTGTCCGCTCTTTGACGAAAACGGCATCTATAATTCAATACATGAATGGAGCGTATCAATGAAAATGATGCAGATCATCAGTCTGGTCGGGGTCAGTTTGTTGTGCAGCCCGGTGTTGTCGAGCTGGGCGCAGGATGAGCAGGCCGGGCAGGAGGCAAGTGCTTCCGGGGCACAGAAGGCCGCCGGACATGACAAGAACAAATGGGAGAGTGCGGGGCAGGAAGTAAAGGAAGCCACCGGCGCAGTGGTCGAGGCAACCCGTGAAACCGCCGGAACCGCCTGGGACAGCCTCAAGAGCGGCACGGGAGAAGCTTGGGAGAAGACCAAATCCGGATCCGTGGAATTGTATGATGCGGTCGGGGAAAAGTCCAAACAGGTGTGGCACGCCACCAAGGAGGAATCCCAGGAATTGTGGCATAAGGGCAAGGCAGCTCTCCATGAAGCCACCGGCCCTGATACACCCGCGCCCAAAGCTCCGCAGGCGCCCTCGGAGCCGGCCGCTCCGGCAGTCCCTTCTCCAGCGGAGCCCACACCGGTCCCGCCCCAGCAGTAAGAGGTCCATTGCGGGGGGATCGGTGGTGTCCGCCGGTTCTTCCCTGTGCATTCAGATCATTCAGATCGTGAACGATTGGTGGAGGGTGGGCATCTGCACCGTGGTCCCGTCGAGATGGCCAGAGAGCGCCTGCATGGACTCGAGTTCGCCATGGACGAGAAAGGTACGCTCCGGCTTGCCGGTCCGCGCATGCCAGGCAAGCAGTTCCTGCTGGTCGGCATGGGCGGAGAAGCCACCGATGGTATAGATCTCGGCATTGACCTCCACCTGTTCGTGCAGCACCCGTACAATTTCCTCTCCCTCGATAATCTGCCGGGCCAGGGTGCCGCCGGCGGCATAACCGACAAAAACCACCGACGATTCCCTGCGCCAGAGATTGTGGCGGAGGTGATGACGGATCCGCCCGCCGGTGCACATCCCGGAACCGGCAATGATGACCGAGCCGCGGACATTTTTCAGGGCCATGGAGTCGGTGGCGTCGCGAATGATTTCCAGGTCCGGCAACTCAAAGGGATCCCGCCCGGCGTTGATCACCGCCCAGGTCTCGTCGTCAAAGCATTCCCGATGGTGTCTGAAAATCTGGGTGGCGGAGATGGCCATGGGGGAATCAAGGAAAACAGGCAGGTGGCGGGGCAGCCGTTGCTGCTCGATGCCTTCACGCAGGTAGTACAGTAGTTCCTGGGTCCGCTCCAGGGCAAAGCTGGGAATCAGGACATTGCCGTTTCGGGCGATGGTGGTGTTGATGGCCTGATAGAGTTCCTCGATGGAAGGTTCAAGCCGTTTATGCAGCCGGTTCCCGTAGGTGCTTTCCATGATCACGATATCGGCCTGCGGGGGAATGGCCGGATCGGGCAGGATGGCCCGGCCGCCATAGCCGAGATCGCCTGAAAAAAGCACGCGCCGTTGCTGCCCGTTTTCCGACAGTTCCAACAAAATACAGGCGGAGCCCAGGATATGCCCGGCCTCGTAGAAGGTGCAGCGGATGCCGGGAAAGAGATCATGGGGTTTGCCGAAGGAGGCGATGTCGACGAAGACATCCAGGCAATTGAGTGCATCCAGGGTGTTGTAGAGTGGTTCGATCCGTTCCTGATTGCGCCGCTTGCTGGCCTTGTAGTTGTGGTAGCGGGCCTCCTCCTCCTGGATCCGGGCGGAGTCAAGCATCACGAGGCGGGCGAGTTCCCGGGTGGCGGAGGTGGTCAGGATCTTGCCGCGGAATCCGAACCGATGGAGGAGCGGAATGCGGCCGCAATGGTCGAGATGGGCGTGGGTCAGGAGGAGATAATCGATGGAGGCCGGATCGAAACCGAAATCATTGCGGTTTTCCTCGTCGACTTCCCGGCTTCCCTGGTACAGGCCGCAGTCGATCAGTATGCGTTTGTCGCCGCACTCCACCAGATGACAGGAACCGGTGACGTTCTGGGCGGCGCCATGGAATGTGAGACGCATCTTGATTGCCTTTTTTGCTTGTTTTGATGGGGAAAATCACTGCCTGCCGCGGAGGACGACGGTGACCCGGCGATTGAGCCGGCGGCCTTCCTCTGTGGCATTGGAGGCCACGGGGTTGGCGTAGCCGTACCAGTAGAGCAGGACTTGATTCGATTTGACGGCGAATTTTCGCTGGAGATAGCGGCGGACACTTTCGGCACGGCGCTGGGAGAGGCTGATGTTGTAGGCCTCGGAACCGATGCTGTCGCAGAACCCGGAAAGGACCGCATAGACCTGTGGATTTTTCTTGAGCATACGGCCCAACTCGTTCAGCTGGCTGTAAAATTCCGGACGGATCGAGGCTTTGTCGAAGTCGAAGAGGATGTTGTTGAAGCCGTCGGCCCGGGTATCCATGTACAGCTTGCCGAAGAGATGTTCCGGATGACGAAAGACGGTGTCGAAATCGATCACCTGCGAGCAGCTGTTGACCGCCGCGATGTCCTGGAGCAGTTGCCGGCCTTTGACCGTGGTGGCGCTGGAGACGATGTTGAAGCAGATATCGTATCGACCGGCGAGAAGCCGGGCCTCGTTCAGTGGTTGCGGCTCCATGCCGGCATAGGTCATGTGCTGGCCGTCGGAAAAAAGAAAAATTTCCGTCCGTCCGTCCAGTCCAAGCAGATGTTCGAGTTTCATCAGGCCGGTCTGCAGCATCGGCGGGCTTTGCGGAGTAGTCGGCAGTTGATTGATGGCTTCGGCGAATTCAGCCTTGTCGTAATTGTGCAGCCTGTAGTAGGGCTTGAAAGCCATGGGGGAGCCGTGCAGCCAGAGGTCGCCCTTCCAATGCGGATACAATCCCGCCTGCCAGTTGAGCTGCGGCAGGGAGGCGTTGCTCTTCTGGAGAATATATTTTTGGGCCTCTATCCTGGTCATGCCGGTGGTTTTGTAGGGCACATTCATGGCGGAGGTCGGGTCGTAGAACACAAAAAAGTTGTGCGCCATGCGGATATAACGGTTTCCCGAAACATCGAGGGCATTGGGAGGGAAGGGCGGAGCTGTTTGTTTTGCGGCGGCCATGACGGAAGCGGCCGTCAGCATGAGGAGAAGAAAGGGGACGAACAAAAAGGGGCGGTGTTTCATAAGGCGGCTCCTTGGTGGACCTGCTTCAGGGATGGTTCCCGAAAAACGGCGGCAAACTTCTGCCTTTGAGTATATCCCGCTGCTTTGTGCTGTCAAGGAATGGAGTGATTTTGACCACATGGCCGATCTTGACGCCCCGGGCTTCAGTCGGTATTCAGCACATCCTGCGGAAGCAGGCCAGAGAAACGTTAAAAGCGGCCCAGGTCTTTCGGGGCAAAGGGGAGCCAGCGGAACAGCTGCTGTTCCAGGGTAAAACATTTCTTGAAATTTTCCCGGATCAACGACTGGCGGCTGGGGTTGCCTTTGCCGTAGTGGTCAAGAATATACTCCAGCCGTTGGTCAAGGTTGACCACCACATTATGCCGAACCCGCTTGTCGGCATAGTAGACGATCTCGCGGGCGGTGAACCTTCCTTCCTCATAACGGCTGAGGTCGTATTCCCACAGGAGCACGTGCTGCTCGACGATGGCGGCGATCTCCGGATAGCCGTGCCGTCGGCATATTTCCGCGCCAACCTTGGCGTGATCGCAGTTGCCGTTCAGGCAGGGCGTCTTGGCGATGTCGTGGAGCAGGGCCCCGCTGATGACCATGTGACGGTCAGCCTGGGGGCGATCGGGAGCAAAACGGCTCAACTCTTCCTGGATTTGCCCGGCCAGGCGTGCGACCACCAGGGAGTGATGGCGGATGTTGGCCAGCATGGAGTACTGCTCCATGAGGTCGACACATTGGCGAAGCGAGGGCAGGGCGGTCGGTGTGTCCATGACGGGGGCTGATCGATCAGGGTTTGCCGCTGAAACGGTGCACGGCCTCGACCGCGATCCGCACCTGATCGGGTGGGGTCTCCGGAAGAATGCCGTGGCCGAGATTGAAGATATAGCCCTTGGCGTCCCGCGCATCGGTGAGCATGGACTTGATCCGTTCCTCAAGTTTTTCCTTCGGCAAAAACAGGGCCAACGGATCGATATTGCCCTGCACCGCATGGTTGCCGGCCCGGGCGACGGCTTCACCGATGGGCAGACGCCAGTCGAACCCGAGCACGTCGGCACCCGCGGTGGTGGTCAGCCGGGTGAGGGTGGAACCGTTGTTGGCGAAATAGATGATCGGCACATCGGTCACGGCCCGCAGGTCGGAGATGATCGAACGGACGTAGGGGAGGGCGAACTCCTCGTAGTCGGAGGGGGCGAGGATGCCGACCCAGGAGTCGAACAGTTGCAGGGCCTGGGCGCCGGCCTTGGCCTGGGCCTGCAGGTAGGCGCTGGTGCAGGCGGTGATCTTGGCCAGCAGGTTGTGGTAGAGCCGAGGCTCCCGGAACATCATCTTCTTGGTGTTGAGGAAGACCTTGGAACTGCCGCCTTCGATGAGGTAGGTGGCCAGGGTGAAGGGGGCACCGGCAAAACCGATCAGCGGCACGTGAAGAGAGTTGCGCAGCAGACGGATGGTTTCCAGCACAAAGGGCACCGATTCCTCGGGCACCGGAACGACCAGTTCATCGACCGCCTTCTGGCTGCGGACAGGTTGGGCAAAAACCGGTCCCTTGCCCTCATGGAAGGCCAACTCCAGATTCATCGCCTCCATGGGAATGAGGATATCGGAAAAGAGGATTGCCGCGTCAAAGCCGAAGATGTCAATCGGCTGGTGGGTGACCTCGGCGGCCAGTTCCGGCGTCTTGCACAATTCGAGAAAGCTGACCTTGCCGCGGACCTTCTGGTATTCGGGCAGATAGCGGCCCGCCTGGCGCATGAACCAGACCGGGGTGTAGGCGGTACGTTCGCCTCGACAGGCTTGGAGAAAAGTGTCGTTCATTGGTGCTTCTTGCTCAAAGGGTTGTCGGCAGGGCCGTTTGTCGGGGGACGATGGGCAGGGTTCCTATCGCCGCGGCTGGTAGGTGCAAAAGGGCTCGCCCGCCAGGTAGTCGCCGGTCACGGCATAGGCACGGGCTCGGCAGCCGCCGCAGACATTGACATACTCGCAGCGGCCACAATTGTCCTTGTAGCCGGCAAAGTTGCGCAAGTCGAGCAGCAACGGCGATGTCTCCCATATTTCCGGAAAGCTCTGCTCGCGCAGGTTGCCGGCTGACAGCGGGAAATAGCTGCAGGGCAGGACATTGCCGTCGACATCGATCAGGCAGATCAACTGCCCGGCGAGGCAGCCCTTGGAGCCGCCGGTGGAGAACTTGAGGCTGCGCCGTTTGAACTGCTCACCCTCGGCCTTGGCCCGTTGGAGCACGATCCGGTAGTACTGGGGGGCGCAGGTCGGCCGCACCAGCAGGTCGTTTTCTTCTTTTTCCATGTCGTAGTGCCAGTTGAGGATGTCCTCGTACTCCTCGGCCGGGATCAATTCCTCCATGATCTCCTCGCCGCGGCCGGTGGGCACGATCATGAACAGGTACCAGGCCGTGGCGCCGAGGGATTTGACCAACCGGTAAATTTGGGGAATCTCTTTTTTATTGCGTTTGGTGAAGGAGGAATTGATCAGAAAGGCGATGCCGTGCTCATTGAACAGGCGGATGGCGTGCATCACCCCGTCGAAGGCTCCGGGCTGGCTGCGAAAATCGTCATGCACCGCTGCCGTGGCCCCGTCCAGGCTCAGCGACACCATCTTGATGCCCGAGTCCTTGATGTTTTTGCAGATATCCGCGGTCACCAGGGCGCCGTTGGTGGCCAGGCACATCCGCATGCCGAGTTCTGTGCCGTAGCGGGCGATGTCGAACACGTCCGGGCGCAGCAGGGGTTCACCGCCGGAGAGCACCATGACCGGATCGGCGTAGGCGTGGATCTGGTCGAGAATGCGTTTGGCCTCGGCCAAGGGGAAATCAGGATGTCCCTCTACCGCGAGTTCCGAGGAGGAACGGCAGTGGACGCATCGCAGGTTGCAACGGCGGGTGATTTCCCAGGCGATCCATTTAGGGGTAAATTCCATGGCAGTTGTTCGTCCCGTCGGGGGTAGCGGCTGGGATGGGGCACGGAGCGGGATTCCGGGCCGGATCCGTATGGCACAGTACATGGATGCACCGGCAACAAAAGAGTCTGGAATATATTCAGCTTGATACGGGGGGTCAACCGCTTTGTCGGCCCGGAACGGTCCCGGTGCCCGACCGTGGCAAATATGTTGGTGAAAATTTCTGTGATTGATATATGTTAATAACAAATTCAGCTGTTGTTCATCGACTCTCGTACGAGGAGGTACGATATGCAGGCAATCCAAAGCATCCTGACCCCGATTGATTTTTCCGACAACGCCGGCAAGATCGTCAAGGCGGCTGCGTACGTGGCCGGAACGTTCAAAGCGGAACTGCACCTGGTGTTCGTGGTGCAGACCTTCGAGGATTACAGCGGATTTTTTGTTCCCCCCGTCAGTCTGCCCAACCTCGAGGAGGAGTTGTTCGCTTCGGCCCAGCAGCAGATGGAAACCTATGTCGAGGAAAACAAGACCATGTTTGCCGAGGCCGGTGTCTCCAACGTGACCGGGAAAGTGCTCTCCGGTGATGTGGCCGAGGAAATCCTGGCCTATGCCACGAGAAAAAAGGTGCAACTCATCGTCATGGGGACCCATGGCTACAAGGGGCTGGAACGGATCATGTTCGGCAGCGTGGCCGACAAGGTGGTGAAGACTTCCTGTTGCCCGGTTATGACTATCAACCCTTATCGGGATGAGTGCGAGGGAAACGCCGCCTAGAGGCGTTTCCTCGATGAAGCCCGGGAATCGGCCGCGGCTCTCATGAGCATGAGCCGCCGGCGGGTTTCCGGTTGTTCGTCCGCAAGAACGTGGGAAGATCGCTATGGATCAACGAAAATACCCTCGTATTCGTGTCCGCGGTTTGAGTATTGACGTCTCCGACGGCATCGGCTGCTGTTCAGCGGCAGTGAGCGATGTCTCGCGGGGAGGGTTGTGTCTTGCCGAACTGGCGAAACGTTTTGGCAAGAAAAACGATAAGTTCACCGTGGTGGCCACCAACGGTGAGAATCATTTCAAGTTTCAGGTCAAGCCCCGATGGGAGGAGGCCGGCCGCTGGTCCAAGAAAATCGGGGTTGAGATCGACAGCGCCCCCTGGCAGTGGATGGCCTACGTCATATCCCTGGAGAAACGGCGCCTGATCTGAGTTTTTTCTTCCCGTTCAAGCCCTCCTCAGCAGACCGAGGCAGCATCCCTGTTCCGCAAGCGTTTCTTGCGGCCTGCCGGATCGCAACCCCCCGGCAAATCCTTCCAGTAGTAATCGCCTGCCGGAAATTCCCGGAAAATACACCAGCTCAAGACGGCATCGTCCCGTCTGCTCAAGCGGATATTGGCGCTCGAGCAGTTGTTTCCACTGCTCCTCAATCGAATTCCACTGTTGGGCGACGGCCGCGGCCTGTTCAGGGGCAAGCGGGTGCATCATGTCGGCAACGGCTTGCCGAAGTGCGGGAACCTGGGCGCACAGCGGGCTTGCCGTGGGAGGTGCGTCACCGGAATTTTCAGGCAAATCCAGGCTCACCAGGGTTTGGGCCGGCTGCCCCTGCAGTTTCTCATAGACCTCCTGGAGCAACTCCAGGGCCATGTTGTGGCAGGTTACCAGGATTCCGGGGGCCTGGGACTGGTCGTGAAAACACAGCCGGGACCATGCCTTGAGGCGATGACGGAGCAAGCTCTCCGGCTCCCGCGAGGATTCGCCGGCCCCGGCGGGGAGACTGAAGGTGGTCTCCTCCTCTTCACGCAGTGCCTGCACCAGGGCATCTTGGCGGGAGGCGATATGATTCAGGGTGCTGTCGATATCGGCCTGCTGGAGATCGTACCATTCCCCCAGTTTCAACATCAGCCGCGATTGCCAGAGTTGGAGCTGTTCCTCCTCCTTTTCACGGATGTCGGTGCGCTGGAGAAGATCGGCCATCAGGGCGTGGGTCGATTCCCGCTGCTCCCTGTCGCGCTGCATTCCAGCCAAGGTGAGCATACTCAGCTGGCTGGTATAGTCGGCCCCATGACGTCGCATGTCCTCGATCAAGGCCAGGAAACGCTGGCGTTGGTCCCCCAGGGGGACGGGAGTGAAGGTGCGGAGCATCCCCTGGTCCAGGCAGTGACGGACAAAGGCCGAGTCGGTCTCGACCGGTTCGTTTTCCACGGCTTGCATGTGGACAACCTGTTCGAAAACCTGTACAAGGGGGAAAAGAAGACCCGCATCAGGCAGGGTTTCCGGAAATACGCAGGCAAGAGTTGTATTCATAGTATGCAGACATTACGGGAAAAAATTACGTTTATTCTGACGGCGCTGGCCTATGTGCTGTTTCATTTGCGCCTGGGCGCCGACGCAACCGCCACCTTGATGGGAACGACGTACCAGATCCTGCTCACCGCGCCTTATGCCCTGGGCTTTACCTATATCGTCGCAGTGGTTTTCCGTCGCCTTTCCGGCAAGGGATGGCTGCCGTGGGATCGTTTGCTGCGGGTCTTTTTTACGGTCGGCATCCTTTTCGCTTTTTTCTTTGCCCTCTATGAGTATGCCTCCCAGGGGCTGCCGTGGGACCAGCGGACGAAGGACCGTCCTAGCGCAGAACGGATTTTCGAGGATGTAATCCGGAAGGTGCTGTGATGTTGGGCAGCAGCAGGCTGCCCGGACCGAGAATAGTGCCCGGGCTGGTCACCGAGTTGCAGCCGGTTTGACAGTCATCGCCAAGGATGGCGCCGAACTTGCGCAGACCGGTGTCGATCTTGTTCTCGGCCACGCGGATGGAGACGTTGCCCGGGAGAAAACGCAGGTTTGCGCACTTGGTGCCGGCGCCGAGGTTGACCCTGCTTCCGAGAATGGAGTCACCGAGATAGGCAAAATGGCCGGCCTTGGCATCGTTGAGGAAGATGGAATGCTTGACTTCGGTGGCATGCCCGACCACGCACCGGCTCCCCACCAGCGTGTATCCCCGGAGATAGGCCCCCTGGCGGATTTCCGAATGGTCGCCGATGATGGCCGGTGACTTGATCATGGCCCCCGACTCGATCAGTACCCCCCTGCCGATCTTGATGTTTTTGCCCACCAGGACGGCGCCGGCCATGATGACCGATGCACCGTTGAGGAATTGCCCGTTTTCCCAAACCGTCAGGCCGCCCTTGGTGGTGTCGCCATAGGTGATGATGCATTCCCGTGCGTTGCGCAGTTTGTCGTTGTACCAGATATACGGGCTGTCCAGGGGAACCGCATCGGTAATGCAGACGTGCTGGAAGCTCGGCGCGGTGTTGTCGGCGATATACTGCTTCAATTTTTTCAAAGGATCCCAAACATGGGCGCAGTCGACAAACAGGGCGCGTTCGGGAAAATCGGCGAGGTCAAAAAAAGATCCGATGGTCAGCATGGGCGGCTCCGGTGCAACAGGACAACAAAGAGGCTGAAGGCTTTCTTTCTATATTGAGCAACAGACTTTTCTTCAAGGGAAATTTTCTTTGGGAATCGGTCTCGGGCCGTGTCTTGACTTCCCCTGGGGTTGTGTTTACTGTCGTGGGACAATTGGGCATTGAGTGCCGTTCCCGGCGATTTTAAGGAGGAAAACGTGGAATTTGATGATTCATTATCAGCCAGTATGGGAGATTTCGGAGAGCAGACGCAGGACCTGGAAATTCCTGAATCGCTGCCCATGATGGCTGTGCGCGACGTGGTGGTCTTTAATTACATGATCATCCCGTTGTTTGTCGGGCGGCCCGGTTCGATAGAGGCGGTGAACGAGGCCCTGAGCAACAACAAGCTGCTGATGCTGGTGACGCAGAAGGATCCCACCAAGGACGATCCCGAGGAAAAGGATCTCTATGAGGTCGGCATGGTGTCGATGATCATGCGGACCCTCAAGTTGCCCGACGGCCGTCTCAAGGTGCTGGTCCAGGCCCTGGCCAAGGCCAGGATCCGCAAGGTTCTCCAGGAAAAGCCGCATTACCGGGTGGAGATCGATCTGATCGAGGAACAGGAACCTTCGGAAATCTCGGTTGAGACCGAAGCCTTAATGCGAACGGTGCGGGAGCAGACCGAAAAAATCATGTCCCTGCGCGGCATCCTTTCCTCGGATCTGATGATGATCATCAACAATATCGAGGAACCGGGACGGTTGGCCGATCTGGTCGGCTCCAATCTGCGCCTGAAGATTTCCGAATCGCAGAAAATCCTCGAGACCGGCGATCCCGTCGACCGGCTGCGGTTGGTGGCGGAACTGCTCCGCAAGGAGTTGGAGGTTTCCGCGGTCCAGGCCAAGATCCAGTCCGACGCCAAGGAGGAGATGTCCCGCAGTCAGCGTGAATATTTTCTCCGCGAACAGATCCAGGCGCTCAAGCGGGAACTCGGTGACGAGGACAGCTATTCGCAGGAAATCGAGGATCTCAGCAAGCAACTGCGCAAAAAGAAGATGCCCAAGTACGCCAAGAAGGAGGCGCGCAAGCAGCTGCGGCGGTTGGAGATGATGCATCCGGACGCCTCCGAGGCCACCATTGTCCGTACCTACCTGGAATGGTTTCTTGATCTGCCCTGGCGCGATTCCTCCAAGGATATGCTCGATTTGAAGGTGGCCGCCGAGGTGCTGGACGAGGACCATTACGGCCTTGACCGGATCAAAGAGCGTATTCTCGAGTACCTGGCGGTGCGTAAGCTCAATGCCGATACCAAGGGTCCGATCATCTGTTTTGCCGGTCCTCCAGGCGTGGGCAAGACCTCGCTGGGGCAGGCCATAGCCAAGGCCATGAACCGCAAATTCTACCGGCTTTCCCTGGGGGGGATGCGTGACGAGGCCGAGATTCGCGGGCATCGACGGACCTATATCGGCGCAATGCCGGGCCGGATTCTCCAGGGACTCAAAAGCGTGGGCACCAACAACCCGGTGTTCATGATGGATGAGATCGACAAGATCGGTGACGATTACCGCGGCGATCCCTCCTCGGCACTGCTGGAGGTGCTCGATCCGGAGCAGAACAACACCTTTTCCGATCATTATATGAACCTGCCCTTTGATCTCTCCAAGGTCATGTTCATCACTACCGCCAACCGGACCGACACCATTCCCGGGCCGCTGCTCGATCGAATGGAGGTGATTCAACTCTCCGGGTATACCCTGGAAGAGAAGATGGAAATCGCCAAAAAATTCCTGCTGCCCCGCCAGATTTCGGAAAACGGGGTCAAACCCAGCCAGGTCAAGATCGACGATGTCACGCTTGAGCTGGTCGTCAGCAAGTACACCCATGAGGCCGGGGTGAGAAACCTGGAGCGCGCTCTGGGCAAGATCTGTCGCAAGATTGCGCGCAAGGTGGCCGAGGGGGGCAAGGGGCCGTATGTCATCTCCGCCAATACCGTGGAAAAATATCTGGGACCGCCCAAATTCCTGCCGGAAACCGAACTCGATACCAGCGCCCAGCCTGGCCTGGTTATCGGTTTGGCCTGGACAGAGGTCGGCGGCGAACTGCTCCATATCGAAACCTCGATACTGCCGGGCAAGGGCAAGCTGCTGCTCACCGGCCAGTTGGGCGAGGTGATGAAGGAATCCGCCCAGGCCGCACTGAGCTACTGCCGCAGCCGCAACAAGGAGTTGGGGGTTGAACCGGAGTACTTTGACAGCGTGGACATTCATATCCACGTCCCGGCGGGCGCCATTCCCAAGGACGGGCCTTCCGCGGGTATCACCATGACCACCGCCCTGTTTTCCGCCATCAGCGGCAAGGCCGTGAAGCGGGGGCTCGCCATGACCGGCGAGGTCACGCTGCGGGGGAGGGTGCTACCCATCGGCGGCCTCAAGGACAAGGCGCTGGCCGCCTTGCGTGCCGGGATCAACAAGGTGATCATTCCTCATGAGAATCAGAAGGATCTGGTCGAAATTCCCGAGGAACTGCGCAAGAAAATCACCTTTTATCCGGTAAAACACATGGATGAAGTCATCGAGCTGGCCCTTGGCAAGGTTTTGCCGCGCAAGAAGCCCAATACCGGGGTGGAGGCCAAGGAGGTGCCGGGCAAAAAGGCGGCGGCCAAGCCCCCGGCGGAAAAGGCGGGCAAGTGATCAAAGGCGGTCGGCGATTTCCCGGCCGCCTTTTGCGTTGGCCCTCCGCTTCACCTGTCCTTCCCTTGAGTTCTTTTTAGTTCCTTAACCACCGGAATCCATGCGTCGTCTCCTGCTTGTCCTGCTCACCATGACCGTTTTTTTCGCAGCGGCTGTGGGGCTGTGG
Organism: Desulfobulbus sp.; assembly: GCA_050255935.1. Taxonomy (GTDB): domain Bacteria; phylum Desulfobacterota; class Desulfobulbia; order Desulfobulbales; family Desulfobulbaceae; genus Desulfobulbus. The sequence continues at coordinate 45,038 of JBFWIP010000001.1, read as the reverse complement.
TATTATTCGTATCTGACCACCCCTTCCATCGGTGAGGGAGAGGCCGTCGTCACCATCCCCAGAGGGATCGGGGTTCGACGTATCGGCGCGATTTTGGCCGCAAACGGTCTGTTGAAAAACGATATCCGCTACCTTTGCCTGCTGTCCCTCAGCGGCGATGCCGCAAAACTCAAGGCCGGCGAATACAGCATTCCGCGCGGGCTGACCCCTCCCGCGGTGGTGCGCATGCTGGTCGAGGGGACGACCCTGCGCCATCATGTCACCATTCCCGAAGGCCTGAATTCGAAGGAGGTAGCGGACCTTTTTGTCCGGGACGGCTGGATCCGGAACGACCGCTTCCTGCAACTCTCCCGGAACGCGGCGTTTATCCACGGTTTGGGTGTGGATGCCCCCAGCCTGGAAGGGTACCTGTTCCCGGAAACCTACACCCTGGTCCGCAATGAGGCCGACGAGGCAACCGTGCTGAAACTGATGGTGTCGCGTTTTCAGCAGGTCTGGCGCGACCTGGCCGTGCCGGAAAGGGTGCATGGCCTCAATCGGCATCAATTGGTCATCCTCGCCTCGATCGTGGAAAAGGAAACCGGTGCGGCCCTGGAGCGACCGCTCATTGCCCGGGTCTTTCTCAATCGATTGGAACGGAAAATGCGGTTGCAGTCGGACCCGACCGTCATTTTCGGCATTGCCGACTTCAACGGCAACATCACCAAAGCCGATCTCAACCGGGAAACGCCGTACAATACCTACGTCATTCCCGCCCTTCCTGCCGGGCCGATCTGCAACCCCGGCCGGGCGGCCCTGGAGGCGGTGGTCCGTCCCGCGGATTCCGATGCGCTTTATTTTGTTTCCAGAAATGACGGCACCCATGTTTTTTCAACCAACCTCAGGGACCACAACCGCGCGGTCCGTCAGTATCAATACCATCGGTAATTTGTCAGGCCAACCGGATTGTTTTTGTTTTTTCCAGGGGATGCATGCTGTTTCCGGCGGCCGGCAAGACTTTTGACCGCTTTGGTTAACTCCCCGCATCTGTGAAATTCTTCGCAACTGTCGCCAAGGCGACATCAATTTCCTTGTTTTTAATTCAATTAGTGTTATGTTCGCCGACCAGAAGTAGAACATGTGGAATCTTTACCGGTTACGATTTTGAATTTCATCGGAGATTCGGGGGGAAGGCCGACGAGAAGCCGCATGGGACAAACATTCAGCCCAAGACAAGGAGAAATAGGGAGCAATGTTGACAGGTACAGTAAAGTGGTTTAACGAAGCGAAAGGGTTTGGTTTTATTGAGCAGGAAGCAGGCAAGGATGTTTTTGTCCACTACTCTGCAATCAGTGGAACAGGGTTTAAAACACTGAACGAAGGCGACAAAGTTCAATTCGAAATCGTTGACGGCCCCAAAGGACCGGCCGCCGCCAACGTTATGAAACAATAAGAGACGGTGTTCGTTACCGCCCGGCAGGATCTTCCTGCCGGGCTTTTTTTTTGTTTTTTGGCTTGCTCCGAATCCATCAAGGATTCATGATGAAAGACGTTGTTTCGGTCGGTGTCGCGTGTTTTTGATTCGGTTCCATTCCCTCCTCGGCCAGGCGCGGATCCGCGTGCCTGAAACCAGTCAAAGCAGCAGTCGGTTGGTCTGTTTTTTTCCAGGAATAGCATTGTGAAAGTCGCTCTTGTTCAAACAAATCCGATCATTGGGGCTTTTGAGCACAACCTCCGCCAGGTGTATCATTGGATCGGACAGGCCCGGCAGGCTGGTTGTGATCTGGTCGTTTTCCCTGAATTAACCCTGTGCGGCTACCCGCCGCAGGATCTGCTGGAGCGTTCCGCCTTTCTCGAGGCGCATGACCGTGCCCTGGTCGATCTCATCAAGACCCTCGACGGGATTACCTGCATCGTGGGGGTGCCCGAGCGGCGTCAGGGGCCGGGAAAACCGCTCTACAATGCCGCCCTGGTGCTTGAACGCGATACAATCCGTTTCCGGGCCCGCAAGCAGCTCCTGCCCACCTATGATGTATTTGATGAAACCCGCTACTTTGAACCGGGAACCGCCTCCATGGTGTTCCCGTTCAAGGGCTTGCAGTGCGGCCTGACCGTCTGTGAGGATATCTGGTGGAGCGGCGATAACTACGAAATCGATCCCATCAAGAATTTTGCCGTCGGAGCGGTCGTTCCCGACTGCCTGATCAATATATCGGCCTCGCCCTACTATTACGGTAAGCTCGAGGAACGGCAGCGGGTGTTTGCTTCTTTGTGCCGGCAGAACAACCTGCCGTTGCTGTATGCAAACCAGGTCGGTGGCCAGGATGGATTGATTTTCGATGGCCATTCCATGGTGGTCACCCCGCAGGGGGCCTTGCATCGTGTGGCCAGCGGCTTCAGCGAAGAGATGCTGGTGGTGGACAGCGAACAGTGGTCGCGGGCAGGGGAGGCGAGTCTTGCCGATTCGGTGGCCGATGTGGAAAAGGCCCTGGTGCTGGGTGTGCGCGATTATCTCCACAAGACAGGCTTTCGCAAGGCCGTGCTCGGCCTTTCGGGCGGTATTGACTCGGCGGTGACCGCCGTTCTCGCCTGCAAGGCCCTGGGACCGGAAAACGTCCTCTGTGTGGCCATGCCCTCGCCCTACACCTCACAGTATTCCGTTGATGATGCCCGGTCCCTGGCCGCAAATCTTGGCTGCGATTTTGAACTGATCGGCATTTCCAAAATGATGGAGGCCTACCGCGAGAGTCTGGGGACGCTTTTTGCAGGGCTGGCCGAGGATGCCACCGAGCAGAATATTCAGGCCCGAATCCGCGGTAATCTGCTCATGGCCCTGTCCAACAAATTCAACCGTCTTTTATTGACCACCGGCAACAAGTCCGAGATGGCGGTGGGGTACTGTACCCTCTATGGGGACATGAGCGGGGGCTTGGCGGTGATTGCCGACGTGCCCAAAATCATGGTCTATCAATTGGCCCGCCTGATGAATGGCGAGCAGGAAGTCATCCCGGAACGGATCATTACCCGGCCGCCGACCGCTGAGTTGAAGCCTGATCAGTGTGATCAGGACGATTTGCCCCCCTATGAGATCCTGGATGTGGTGTTGAAGGCCTACCTGGAAGAGCACAAGAGTATCGCGGCCATTGCCGAGGGGGGCATTGACATCAAACTGGTGCGGGATATTGTCCGCCGGATCAAGCTCAACGAGTACAAACGCAAACAGGCCCCGCTCGGGATCAAGGTAACCAGCAAGGCCTTTGGCCCAGGACGCCGCTATCCGGTGGTGCAGGGCTTTGTTGAATAGGGTCCTGGCGGATTCCTTTGCCTGGCGGCCGACAGCCTTGATCGGGCCGTAATCCATTAAAAAGCGCAAAATCGCATATCGTACAGGCAGCGGATGACGAAGTGTGAAACCTCGTTCTCGTGGTTTTTTACGAGAACGGCAATCTTTCTTTGACGCCGTTGGTGTTTTTGATTAACGTGCGTCGATCTTTGCGGAATTTCATTCTTCTCAAGACGATCAGCCATTGCCATGACCCGGCTTGCCCGCCATCCTGTCGTTCTCGTTTTCTTTGTCCTTGCCAGTTTGTTGCTGGCCACCTTTCTGATCTACCGTGAGCAGACCACCAAGAGGCCCGCGCAGTTGGCGGTGACCACCTCGGGCATGGTCGACATGTGTCTGAGCTGTCATACGGCCGAAAAACTTGATGGCGCCCACGACGGCCTGGTGATCGGGTGTGCCCCCTGCCATCTGGGCAATCCACTGGCCATTGACAAGGAAAAGGCCCATGCCGGCATGGTGCTCAATCCCGGCGACCTGCGGGTGGCGGAGAGGACCTGCGGCGTGGAAGGGTGTCATCCCGCGGATATCACCAAGGTCAAGCATTCGCTCATGGCCACCAACAGGGGCATCCTTTCGACCCTGTTGTACTACTGGGGAGAGCGGGAGCACCAGGATGCCGACATAACCGTCGAGCAGTTGCTGCACACCGGTGAAACCTCCCTGGCGCTTGATTACTTCCGTAAACTCTGCGCCACCTGCCACCTTTGGAAGCAGAAGAATGACCTGCCCGGAGCCCCGGCCTTTTTCAATGAAAAGGGCGGCGGCTGTTCCGCCTGCCATTATATTTTGCCCCCGGGAACACCGCGCAATACGGTGACCAGGCAACTGAGCCAGGAGGAACAGAAGGCGATCGACAAGAACCGCCCCCACCCGCTGGTGGTCAAGCAGGTCCCCGAAGAAAACTGTATCCGCTGTCACAACCGTTCCGGTCGTATCGGTATCTCCTATATCGGTGTTTATGAGGCTGAAGGGTACGGAACGCCCTTTGAGCAGGGGCAGCAGGGGGCGCAACGGCTTCCCGGTGACCGTTTTTACCTGAAGATTGCCCCGGATGTTCACCATGTCAAAGGCATGACCTGTATCGACTGTCATACCCGTGATGAAATCATGGGGGACGGAACCGGTTATGCCCATTATGAGCAGCAACTGGAGATCACCTGTGCCAGCTGCCATGGCCCGACACCGGGCCTGACCCGGAAGAAAAACCGGTTGGCCAATGTCGGCAGGCACGAGGGGGCATCCGTGCTCACCGGCAAGATCGATGGCAAAATGCGTCCCCTCCACCAACCGGATAAGGATGCCTGCCTGGCATCCTTTCATAAACGGGTCACCTGTGCCGCCTGCCATTCCACCTGGGTTCCGCAGTGTTATGGATGCCATGTCAAACGGGATAAACGCGACAACCATCTGGACAAATTGACCCTGCGCAACACGCCGGGCTGGTGGGAGGAGGGCCGTTCCTATATTCGATACGAGCAGCCGATGCTGGCAATCTGGAATGACGAGGTGGTGGTGGTGACCCCCGGATGTCAGGACCTGGTGACGCTTATCGATGAAAAGGGACAATCGGAGGGTGGGTTTGACCGCTTCACCATGGCCGCGATCAATCCCCATACCATCCAGGCCAAGGGACGGGCCTGCCGCGATTGCCATGCCTCGACCAAGACGGTGGGCTTGGGGGAGGGAACGGTGGTCAGAAAAAAAGGGCAATGGCGGTTCACTCCGGTTGATCGGGGGGTGGAGAGCAATCATGGCCGTACGCAGGGATTCGACACTTTTGTCACCATCGACGGCACGCCGCTGCAGCACGGATCACGGAAAAACTTGCGCCCTTTCAACGGCGACGAGTTGCACCGCATCCTCCGCATCGGCCTTTGCCTGGAATGCCATCCCAATGCCGACGATCCGGCCTACCGCAACTATGAACCGAACCGATCGTGTCCGGTGTTCACGGAACCCTAGGACCCGATAAGGTCATGCGTACTTTTCCCGGGGTATGGTGAAATTTTTCCTGATTCGATTTTTTGGGCTTGTTATATTTGCCCAAAAGCGTTACAGCGCACTGTTTTTGTATTTACCGGAGAACATTTGTTCACAGAAGGAGTATTGAGAAGATGTTGCCAGAAAAGTTTGCACTTGCGGAGAGAGTCCTGCAAGTCGCTCCCTCGCCGACGCTTGCCGTCAATGCCAAGGCGAAGGCTCTCAGGGCCGCTGGTGCGGATATTTTGAATTTCAGTGTGGGGGAGCCGGATATGTCGACTCCTGTCCACGTTTGCGAGGCCGGAAAAAAAGCCATTGACGATGGGCACACCCGTTATACTCCGGTGGCGGGTATTGTTGAATTGCGGGAGGCCATTTGCGCCAAGCTGCAACGCGATCAGGGCTGGGGGTATGAAGCCGATCAGGTCCAGGTCTGTTGCGGTGGCAAGCACGGCCTGTACAATATCTTCCAGGCGATCCTGAATCCCGGCGATGAGGTGCTGATTCCCGCGCCCTATTGGGTTTCCTATCCTCCCATGGTCCAGCTGGCCGGCGGAACGCCGGTGATTGTCCCGCTGAAGGAAGAAAACGATTTCGATTTTGACCCTGAAGTGTTGGCACGCTATGCCTCGCCGAAAACCAAGGCGATCGTACTCAACAGCCCTTCCAATCCCACCGGGTCGGTCTTTTCGCTGGAATCGCTGGCTGCGGTGGCCAGGATGGCCTATGATAACGGTTGGTTGGTAATCACCGACGATATGTACGAGGAAATCTCCTACATCGAGGGGAAAATCCCGCATATCCTCCATGCCGATCCCCGCCTCAGGGACCAGATTGTTCTCTCCAACGGTGTCTCCAAATCCTTTGCCATGACCGGCTGGCGTATCGGTTGGTCGGTTGGACCGATCGAGGTCATCAGGGCGATGAATAAAATTCAGAGCCAGTCAACCTCGAACCCGGCCGCTCCTTCGCAGTATGCCGCCCTTGCCGCCCTGACGGGGCCGCAGGATTTCCCCCGGCAGCTGCTCGAGGCCTTTGTTCCCCGTCGGGCCTACTTTGTCGAGGCCCTGCGCTCGATCCCTGGCGTCACCTGTGTCAATCCCATGGGCGCCTTTTATGTTTTTCCGAACTTTTCCGCCTACTATGGAAAATCGTTCAACGGGCAGGTGATTGACGGGTCGGTTTCCCTGGCCGATTACCTCCTCAGCGAGGCCAAGGTGGCAACCGTGCCGGGTGCCGCCTTTGGTGCGGACGCCTTTATCCGTTTCTCCTTTGCCACCTCCATGGACGTCATCAAGAAAGGGATGGAGCGCATCACTGCGGCGCTGGCCGCGCTGCAGTAAGATTGAGTGCCAATTGATCAATAAAAAAACGGACAAGGGCGGAAAGCCTTGTCCGTTTTTTTTTGCGCGTTGTGCGGGAAATCGTGGTGAAAAGGGCAGGTCAGAGGGGCGGCTGCTTTCCCTCTTGGGTCGGTTGCGCCATCTCTTTCTCCAGCTTGATTTTGGCGAGCAGCGACTGCACCTTCCAGGGGGAGGAAAGGCATTCCCGGCCGAGATGATTTTTGGCGACCACTTCGCAGAATTGGAGGAATTCGGACATCAGGCGGGTGATGATCTTGTCTTTGTGTTGAATAATCCAGAGTTGGCGGCTCATGTCCATGCCTTCAATGGGAAGGATTTTGAGCCATCCCTCCTCCGCCTCGCGACAGACGGTGAGCATGGAGAGGCAGGCTGCCCCCACCCCCGATTCCACCGCTTTTTTGATTGCCTCGGTGTGGCCGGTCTTGGTGACCACCTTCAAAAGCGAGGTATAACGGCCTAGTTTTTTGGTGAAGATTTCCGCCGTTCCCGAGCCCTCCTCGCGCATGACCCAGCTGGTCTCCTTGAGATCGTCGGGTATGACAAAGGTTTCCCGTTCCGCCAACTTATGGGTGGGGCTGATGATAATACCCAATTCGTCTTCAAACCAGGTGGTGGCAACGAGGGAATCGACGTTGATGTCGCCCTCGACAAACCCCAGGTCCGCCTGACCGGTGGCGACCAGTTTTTCGGCGGTCATGGTGTTGACCACCAGCATGTTGATGTGCGCCTCGGGGTGCAGGCGCATGAAAGCGCCGATCAGGTAGGGGAGCACGTAATTGCCGATGGTGGAACTGGCCACGATTTCGAGCACGCCGGCGACCGTGTCCTGCTGTTCGGTAAGGATGGTTTCGATGTTGGCGACCTGGTGCAGGATTGCCTTGGAAAGGGGCAACAGGTACCGCCCGCGGTCATTGAGCAGCAGGCTGCGCCCGTGCCGGTCAAAGAGCGGTCCGCCGAGTTGATTTTCCAACTCGCCCAAGGCCATGCTCACCGCAGACTGGGTCAGCAGGAGCTTTTTGCTGGCCCTTGTCACTTGTTGGGTTTCGGCAACGGCAATGAATATTTCCAGTTGTCTGAAGGTAATCGCCATGGGTTTTCGAGTGGCATCAGCTTGATTGATTATTCATATGACCTGAATTGAAGCATGGCTAACCTAACACCAGAAAAAAATAGGTCAATGTTTTTTAGGCACGGGTCAACTTTTCCCGATAGGCGAGTCAATTTTTCCCAGTATATGTGTCAAATGTACCCGGGAAATAATCGAGAAAAAATTCGTTATTAGAGATAATTATGCTTGACATCAAAGGCCGTTTTCAGTAATTTGATAAGATGCGTTGATCAAATGCATCAGTCTAATTGATAGTGGTGAGTTCCCGCCGTTGAGGAGAAGAAATGGACCAAGTTGTTCAAACAAATATCATCTATGTGACCCTGTTTCTGATCGGGGCGCTGTTGTTCGGTTTTGGCCCGATCATCATTGTCAAGCTGTTGAGTCCATCGTCCCATACCCGCCAGACCGCCGGTCGGACCGATCAGTTCATCGAATGCGGCATGGAGCCGATCGGCAGCGCATGGATTCGTTTCGGTATCATCTATTATCTCTATGCCCTCATCTTCCTCGCTTTTGATGTGGACGTGCTTTTCCTGTTCCCGGTGGCCGTCGCCTACAATAGCCCGGAGTTGGGCGTGCGGGATTTTTTTGAAATTCTGCTGTTTGTCGCCATTCTTTCATTAGCCATTGTCTATGCATGGCGCAAAGGAGTGTTTTCGTGGGAGAAGAAATCGTACCTTCATCAGTAGTGCAGTTCGCCAAGCTCGATCAATTGCTCAATCTCGGGCGGGCCAATTCCCTGTGGCCGATGACTTTTGGCCTGGCTTGCTGTGCCATCGAGATGATGTGCACCGGTGGTTCCCGCTACGACCTCTCGCGTTTCGGGGCAGAGGTCTTCCGGCCGTCGCCCCGCCAGAGTGACGTGATGATCGTGGCCGGTACCATCAACAAAAAGTTGGAGTTGGCGGTCAAAACCCTCTACGACCAGATGCCGGAACCCAAATGGGTCATTGCCATGGGCAACTGCGCCATTTCCGGCGGGCCGTTCAAGGTGAAGGAAAACTATAATGTAGTGGAAGGAGCGGACAAGCTTTTCCCGGTGGATGTGTATATCCCCGGTTGCCCCCCCCGTCCAGAAGCACTTCTCGAGGGCATAATGACCCTGGAGGAGAAAATTACCGGAAAACGTCGCTGGCCGCGGGTACAGCCCGGCTGAAACTGAGAAATTCCATGGCATTACAAGAGACTACATTGCAGGCTCTTCAAGAGCTTTTTCCCGGAGTTGCGTCTGCTGCCGCCCAGGAAGGGCTGAGCGAGGCCCCCGGTGTGCGGGTAACCGACCCGGCACGGCACGGTCACCATATCGAGGTTCTCTGCCCGTCGGATCGGGTGGTTGCCCTGGCAGAGGTGATGGACCACAACGGTTTTTTCCTGGAATCGATCTCCGGCGTCGACTGGCCTGACCAGCAGCAGTTGGAGGTGGTCTACGATTACAACCGGTTGGGGGGGG
>JBFWIP010000001.1:14648-35711 GCA_050255935.1 Desulfobulbus sp. | reverse complement strand
CTCAACCGCATCGCCAGCCATTTGTTGTGGTGGGCGGCGTTCCTCCTCGACCTCGGCGGCTTCACGCCCCTCCTTTATGCCTTCGATGACCGTGAACAGATCATCGATCTGCTCGAACGCATCACCGGTTCCCGCTTGACTTACTGCTATATGCGTTTTGGCGGGGTGTTGAATGATGTCGATGATGAATTCATCACCGGGACCCGCGCATTCATCAAACGGCTCCGCAGCCGTTTGCCGCGGATGTACCACGACCTGGTCACCGGCAACATCATCCTGATCAAGCGTATCAAGGACATCGGCTTCATCAGCAAGGAACAGTGCCGCCGGTACGGGGCCACCGGACCGGTCGCCCGCGGATCGGGCATCAGCTACGACATCCGCAAGAACGAAGCCTACTCGGTCTACCCGGAATTTGATTTTGATATCCCCGTCTACGAGGAAGGCGATTCCATGGCCCGGTACATGGTGCGGATGGACGAGATCGAGCAGTCGTTGCGCATCCTCGAACAGGCACTGGACAAGTTGCCCGACGGCCCGGTCATGGGCAAGGCGCCCAAGGTGCTGAAACCCGAGGCCGGCTATTACTACTCGGCAGTGGAAACCGCCCGTGGCGCATTGGGCCATCGTCTGGTCTGCAACGGCGACAAGAATCCCTACAAGGTGAAACTGCGCTCGCCGACCTTCTGTAATTTGAGTCTGTTTGGCGAGGTGGCCGAGGGCATGCTGCTTGCCGATGCCCTGGCCTTCATGGGCAGCCTGGATCTGGTTATCCCCGAGATCGACCGCTGATCAAGAGAGGTTAGAGTTTTATGGAAACAAGTATTTGGCGTGCCCTCTTGTATTGGGTGGGCATTTTGGCCTTTGCCGGTGTCAATGCCGCATGGCTCGGGTGGTGCGAGCGCAAGGGTGCCGCCCGCATTCAACGGCGCACCGGACCCAGTGAGGTCGGTTATGCCGGACTGCTGCAACCGCTGGCCGATGGGCTGAAACTGTTGAGCAAGCAGTTGCTCGTTCCCCAGGGGGTCGACGGTATCCTCTTCCGGGTGGCTCCGGTGCTGGCCATGATTCCGGCCATCACCTCCATGGCGGTGATCCCCTTCTCGGAAAATATCGGCGCCCGGGCCATGGAACTGTCGGTGCTGCTGCTGTTCGCCCTGGCCTCCATCGGCATGATCGCCATTCTTCTGGGCGGCTGGGCCTCGGGGAATAAATTCGCCATCATCTCCGGTGCCCGTTCGGTCTCGCAGAACCTGGCCTATGAGATTCCGATGCTGCTCACCGTCATCACGGTGGTGCTCATCTCCGGGTCGCTGAACCTGCGCGATATCGCCATCTCCCAGCAGGGCGGGTTCTGGCACTGGAACATCTTCCGCCTGGAAAACGGTCATTTCCTGACCATGTGGATTTCGTTCATCATCTTCTTTATCTGTTCGGTGGCCGAGACCAACCGTGCCCCCTTTGACCTGGCCGAGGCCGAGAGCGAGTTGGTTGCCGGATTCATGACCGAATACGGCTCCATGGGTTTTGGTCTGTTCATGATGGGCGAATATCTCAACATCGTGATCGGCGCCTGTCTGACCACCACCCTGTTTCTCGGCGGTTGGGACTGCCCCTTTGGCAAGACGCCGGGGGTGTGGTGGTTCCTGATTAAAATCTATATCCTGATCTTTACCTTCATCTGGATTCGCTGGACCTTCCCCCGAACCCAGATCTACCGGTTGCTCAACCTGAGCTGGAAGATCCTGATTCCCTTTTCGCTGGCTAATCTGTTGATTACCGCAGCGCTGATCAAGGTGTTCTGAATATGAGTGGGTATTGGAACGAGATTATCACCGGTGGGAAAAGCCTGCTCACCGGCATGGCGATCACCGCAAGGGAGTTTTTCAAGCCCGTGGTGACCGAGTTGTACCCCTGGGAGGTGCCGACCATGACCCCGCGGTTTCGGGGGCACATCGAGTTGATCGGCAACGAGGAAACCGGTGCGCCCAACTGCGTTGTCTGCGGCATGTGCCAACGGGCCTGCCCCTCCGGTTGCATCACTTTGTCCGGGATGAAAAACGAAAACGGCAAGGGCAAGGTCCTGACCAGTTATGTGCTTGATTTTACTAAATGCAGCCTGTGCGGTTCCTGCGTGGAGAGCTGCAATTTCAATGCGATTCGTTTTTCCAAGGATTACAACCTGGCCAGCTTCGATAAAAACGATTTTATCATGGATTTGATGAAACGGTTGGAGGATCAGAAGACATGCAAACGTTAGTCTGCCAGCCGGCCGATATTCCCGGCCTTTTTTCCCCGGAGGCGGTGGTTGGCGTGATCTTTTTACTGACCGTGGCACTGGTCGTCACCGGAGCGTTTATCGCGGTCAACGCCAAGCGGTTGGTTCGGGCCGTTGCCGGGCTTGCCGTTTGTTTTACCGGCCTGGCCGGGGTTTACTATTTCCTGCTCAGCCCCTTCCTGGCGATGATGCAGATGCTGATCTATGTCGGCGCCGTCTCCATTTTGATCGCCTTTGGCATCATGATGGCCGCCCCGGAAGAACAACAGTCTGCGGGGATGAAGCATCGTTCGACCCTGGCCGGCCCGCTGGCCTTCAGCATTGGCTCGTTGCTTTTTGCCGCTCTGACCCTGCTCGGCGTCAAAACCCAGTGGCAGGTTTTCCCCCGGCAGGCCGCCGGCGACATCAAAACAATGGGCATGGCGCTGTTGACCAATTACGGGTTTGTGTTTGAAATTATATCCATTGTCCTGCTCTTGGCCATCATCGGCGCCTTGGTGCTTGCACAGAGAGGGAGAAATTAACCGATGCAACTGCTTTATCTCTACAACTGCCTCACCACCTACCTGGTGATCGGCGCCTTGCTGTTCGCCTTCGGCGTCTACGGCATGGTGGTGCGCCGAACTGTCATCGGCATGCTGGTTTCCTCGGAGTTCATTCTGGCTGCCGCCTCGACCAACTTCATGGCCTTCAGCCGCTTCACCGCTCCCGAACCGGTTGTGGGCCAGATATTCACCCTGTTCATCATGGCCATTGCCGCTGCGGAGGCGGCCATTGCCGTCAGCATCCTGATCGCGGTCTACCGGAACTACAGGTCGATTGAGACCGACGACCTGACCGATCTGCACGGATAAGGGGAGAAAAGAAAAATGCATGCCCTAACCCCTGATCTTGCCCCTGTTGTTGAAAATCCGAACCTGCTGCTGGCGGTGATCATCCCGCTCTTTGGCAGCCTGGTGGTCATGACCCTGAAGAAACACCCGAACCTGCGGGAGTTCGTCTCCTCAAGCGCTTCGGTGCTGCTCTTTCTCATGGTCCTGTCCTTCATCCCGGCCATCAAGGCTGGCGAGACCCTCAAATACACCTTGTTCACCCTCCTGCCGGGACTGTCGATCACCCTGCGCGCCGATGGCTTCTCGATGATCTTCGCCCTTGTGGCCTCATCCCTGTGGATGATCGCGGTGTATTACTCCATGGGCTACATGCGCGCCCATGACGAACCCTGCCAGACGCGGTTCAACGCCTGCTTCGCCCTCGCCATCTTCGGTGCCATCGGGGTCGCCTTTTCCGATAACATGCTGACCATGTATCTCTTCTACGAGATTGTCTCGGTCTGCACCTATCCGCTGGTTGCCCATCACCAGGATGAGGAATCCTACGAGGGCGCCCGGAAGTACATCATCTATTTGACCTCCACAGCCAAGTTTTTTCTGTTGCCGGCCCTCATCTTGATTTATGTCCTTTCCGGGACCCTGGATTTCCCGCACAGCATCCATTCAGGCATCATTCCCGCCACCGCGACCGACTGGGTGGTGACCATGCTCTATATTTTCTGCCTGTTCGGTTTCGCCAAAAACGGTGTCATGCCGTTCCATCACTGGCTGCCGGGGGCAATGGTGGCCCCGACCCCTGTTTCCGCCCTGCTGCATGCGGTTGCGGTGGTCAAGGTCGGCGTCTTTTGCACCACCCGCACCATGCTCTATGTCTTTGGTGTGGATACCATGGCGCGGTTGAATCTCGGTATCCCGACCGCCTACTTTGTCGGTTTCACCATCATCGTTGCCTCGATGATCGCCCTGTCCAAGGATAACCTCAAGGCGCGACTGGCCTATTCGACCGTCAGCCAGTTGTCCTATATTATTCTCGGCGTGGCCATGCTCACCCCCCATGCCATCGAGGGCGGGCTGATCCATATCGTCAATCACGCCTTTTCCAAGATCACCCTGTTTTTCTGTGCCGGTGCGATTTTCATCGCCACCCACAAAAAATATATCTCCGAGATGAGCGGGTTGGGACGGACCATGCCCTTTACCTTCGGCGCCTTTGCCGTGGCCTCGCTGTCCATGATCGGGGCGCCGCCGGTAGCCGGATTCGTGTCCAAATGGGATCTGCTGGTCGGTTCGATGGAAGCCAACCAGATCGGCATCCTCCTGATCCTGATCACTTCCACCGTGCTCAATGTCGGCTACTTCGCGCCGGTGACTTATAAGGCCTTTTTCGGAAAACGTCCGGAAGGACAGGTTGAGACCGGTATTAAAGAGGCTCCGCTGAGCATGGTGATCCCCCTGCTGATCGCGGCCGCCATTTCGGTCATTATCGGTATTTACCCCAACTTCATGATGCAATTTGTCAGGATGGTCATAGGATGATTGCGCTTATCGAGTATCTGCAGGCCCGGTTGAAAACCGTGGTGACGGTTTGCCTGGCGCTGCTGGCGGTCATAGCTGTCGGTTCCACCCAGGTGGACACCCATCACGCCCACACCTGGGTGGAACAGCATGTGCCCTGTTTCTGGTCCCTGTTCGGTTTTGCGGCGGCCGCGATTATTATCGGCGCTGCCCGTTGGTTCGGCCGTTCCGGTATCCAGGCCCCGACCGATTTCTATACCCGTACCCCATCCAGTGAGGAAGAAGCATGACCCCTGGTTTTATTCATCCCTCATTGCTCCTGATAGGGGGAGCCCTGCTGCTACCCTTCATCCAGGGGCCGTTGCGTAAACCCTATCTTTTCCTCGTGCCGCTTTTGGCGATGAGCGCGGTGGTGCTCAACTCCACCCTTTCCGGCAACTTCGGGTTGGTCGGTTTCATGGACTGGCAGCTCGTCTTCGGGCGTGTCGACAAACTTTCCACCGTCTTTGCCCTGATCATGGGACTGATGGCGGTTATCGGCACCCTGTACGGTCTGCAGGTCGACCGGGCCGGTGAACACATGGCCGCCTGGTTTTATGCCGCCGGTTCGCTGGGCGCCATTTACTGCGGCGACTATCTGAGCCTGTTCCTTTTCTGGGAGATGATGGCCTTTTCGTCCGTATTCCTGATCTGGTTCCGGCGCGGGCCGCAGTCCCTGCGGGCCGGTTACCGCTACCTGCTGATCCACACCATCGGCGGCATCATCCTCCTTGCCGGTATTCTGGTCCGCTATCAGGCCGAGGGGAACATTACCTTTGACCTCATGGATGTCACCCACCCGCAACTTTATACCTGGCTGATCCTGATCGGCTTCGGGTTGAACGCCGCCGTGGTGCCGCTGCACTCCTGGCTGCCCGATGCCTATTCCGAGGCATCGTTCAATGGTGCGGTCTTTCTTTGCGCCTTCACCACCAAGACCGCGGTCTATACCCTGGCCCGCGCTTGTGCCGGGATGGAGATTCTGGTCGTTCTCGGGGTGATCATGGCCCTGTACGGGGTGATCTACGCGGTGATGGAAAACGATATCCGCAAGCTCCTGGCTTGGTCCATCGTTTCCCAGGTCGGGTATATGGTCGCCGCCATCGGGATCGGGACCGAGATGGCCATCAATGGGGCCGTGGCCCATGCCGTGGCCCATATTCTTTACAAGAGCCTCCTGTTCATGGGGACCGGTTCGGTGCTCTACATGACCGGCAAGACCAAGTTTACCGAACTGGGCGGACTCTATGCCAAGATGCCGGCCACCTTCTTCTTCACCATGATCGGTTGTCTGTCGATATCGGCAGCCCCCTTCTTCGCCGCCTATGCCAGTAAATCGATGATCATTACCGCCGGTTTTGAACACCATCTCAACTGGGCCGCCTGGCTGCTGATGTTCGGGGCCACCGGTACCTTTATGTATAACGGCCTCAAGCTGCCCTATTTCCTGTTTTTCGGGAAAAACAACTGCAGTGCCGAGACCTGGAAACGGGCAGGGGATCCATCCTGGAACATGATGATTGCCATGACCCTGGGGGCCACCCTCTGCGTTCTCGTGGGCTCGGCTCCGGGGTTTCTCTATGCCCTCCTGCCGTATCCGGTGGAGTACACGCCGCATACCATGTACCATTTCATGGAAACCATGCAGTTGCTCGGCTTTGCCGCCCTGGCGTTCTTCCTGCTCAAACGCTTTGTCGAACCGGTCGATTGCATCTGCCTTGATATGGACTGGTTGTACCGGAAAGCAGGGAGCGGCCTCCTGTGGCTCTTCAAGCATCCGCTGCAGGGCGCCGATACCGCCTGGGGCGAGGCTTACCGGGTGGTTGGCCTCGGTTCGCTGATGTCGCTCAGCCGTTTTTGGAGCTGGTTCGACTGGAATGCCATTGACGGCGTGGTCGACGGCATTGCCCGCTCAGTCCGTGGATTGGGGAACAAGGTCCGCCTGCTGCAGAGCGGTCAGATTCAAATCTCCCTGTACTACGCCTTTTCCCTGGCCGCCGTTCTGCTTGTCACCTTTATCTCTTTTCAGTTGCTTTAAGGGGAAATAGCACATGGATTTGTTATTAATTAAAGAGGGATTTCCCCTGCTGAGTTTTCTTGTCTTCCTTCCCTTGGCCGGCTCCCTTGTCCTGCTCTTTTTCAACAACGAAACCTTTGCCCGCTGGTGGGCCCTGGCCATCACCAGTGTCACCGCGCTCTGGTCCATCCCCCTGTTGACCGGGTTCGATGCCGCCAGCACCAAATACCAGTTCGCCGAAGCCTATGCATGGATTCCCCGACTCCATATCAATTATATTATCGGGATTGACGGCATCTCCATCCTCCTGGTGTTGCTGACGACCTTGATCATGCCCTTCTGCGTGCTGGCCTCCTGGAAATATATCCAGAAACGGGTCACGCCGTTCATGTTCTGTCTCCTGGTGATGGAGACCTCCATGATCGGTGTGTTCGTGGCCCTGGATTTCATCCTCTTCTACATCTTCTGGGAGTTCATGCTCATCCCGATGTATCTGCTGATTGCCATCTGGGGCGGTCCGCGCAAGGCGTATGCATCGATCAAGTTTTTCCTGTACACCCTGGCCGGTTCAGTCCTGCTGCTGGTGGCGATCATTGCCCTGTACCTCAAGTCCGGTTCTTTCTTCATTCCGGAAATGATGTGGCAGAACTCCTATTCGCTGACTTTCCAGGTGCTGGTCTTCCTTGCTTTTTTTCTCGCCTTTGCGATCAAGGTGCCGATGTTTCCGTTCCATACCTGGCTGCCGGCCGCCCACGTCGAGGCCCCGACTGCCGGGTCGGTCATTCTGGCGTCCGTGCTGCTGAAAATGGGTACCTACGGCCTGTTACGCTTCTGCCTGCCGATCACCCCGGATGCGACCGTTCTGCTCGCGCAGCCGATTTTGTGGCTGTCCATCGCCGGAATCATCTACGGCGGATTTACCGCCCTGGCCCAGCACGATATGAAAAAGCTGATCGCCTATTCCTCCGTGGGCCACATGGGCTTTGTCACCCTGGGCATCTTTGTGCTCAATATCCGCGGTATCGAAGGCGCCATCCTGCAGATGATCAATCACGGTGTCACCACCGGAGCGCTTTTCCTTTGCGTGGGAATGATTTACGAGCGTACCCACAGCCGGGAACTTTCGGTGGCCACCGGCGTGGGCAGGTACATGCCCTGGTTCGTCACTTTTCTCACTTTTTTCTCGCTTTCGTCGTTTGCCTTCCCGGGAACCAACTCCTTTATCGGTGAGTTCCTGGTCCTGGCTGGAACCTTTGAACACAATATCATCCTGGCATTGGCCGCCATTCCCGGAGCGGTCCTTGCCGCTGCCTATATGCTGCGCATGCTGCAGAAAATTGTCTGGGGGGGGACCAATAACCCCGACCAGTCCTACCTGAAGGATTTGGGCCTGCGCGAGATCATCGTGCTCACGCCTTTTCTCGGATTTGTGTTTTGGATCGGGCTTGGACCGCAGCCCTTTATTGATTTGATTCATGGTTCGGTCAGCCATCTGCTGGATCAGTTCCAGGCCTGGCAGCAGCATCCCCAGGTTGCCTCGATCCTATTGCGATAACGTCATCAATTAACCCGTTATTTTGAGCAACCCCGTTTCCCGGCGTGGGGGGCGGTGTTGAGGAAACACGAAGAAAGGCATTCTCTATGGTTATCCTTCCTGAACTTGTGCTGATTACCGGGGCGCTTGCCCTTTTCCTGGTCAGCCTTGGAAAAAATCTGTCCGAACAGACGGTCAAATCCGTGGCCATCGTCTTTGGACTCGGGACCTTTGTCAGCACCCTGCTGGCCTTCAACGAACAGGGAACCCTGTTTTACGGCGCCTATGCCGTTGACCAGTACTCCCAACTGTTCAAGGTGATGATCGGTTTTGCCCTGGCGGTCTTTGTGCTGTTCAGCCAGGAACTCAAGGCCATTGACCGCACCATCCGGCCCGAATATTACATGTTTCTCTTTCTCAGTGTCCTCGGGTTGATGATGCTGGTCAGTTCGATTGAACTGATGGCCATTTTCATCTCTCTGGAGCTGTCCTCCTTTGCCCTCTACCTGCTGGTGCCCATGCGTGATGACCGCACCGGCGTACGGGTGCAGATGGAGGCCGGCATGAAGTATATCCTTTTCGGCGTCATGGGCACCGGCTTCATGCTGTATGGCATGAGTCTGCTTTATGGCCTGACCGGAACCACCTACCTCAAGGGCATTATGGATTTTCTCGGCGGGGGGGGCGATCTCCAGCCTGCCGTGGTGGTGGCCATTGTCATGGTACTGGCGGGTTTTCTCTACAAACTCGCGGTCTTCCCGATGCATTTCTGGGTACCGGATATCTATCAGGGCGCTTCCAATGAAACCACCGGTTTCGTTGCCACCATTCCCAAATTCGGTGCCGTTGCCCTGCTTATCCGTATTCTTTCCCTGCCCAGCGGCCACACCGATTTCATGATTGAACTGCTGGCCGTGCTTGCCCTGTGCTCGATGTTTTACGGCAACCTCAGCGCCCTGGTGCAGAAGGATATCAAGCGGATGCTTGGTTTTTCCGGAATCGCCCATGCCGGTTTCATTGTTCTTGGCCTGCTGTCGCTGGACAGTGAGGGGTATGGGTTGGCAATCTACTACATTGCCGGTTATGTGCTGATGAATCTTGCCTGCTTCCTGGTGATCAGCACTGTTTCCCAGCATGGGGAGAACCTTGCCATCGAGGATTTCAACGGCCTGTACAAGCGTCAGCCGGTGCTGGCCTTCATTCTGGGCGTCGGCCTGTTCGGCTTGGCCGGTATTCCACCCTTTGTCGGCTTCATGGGAAAATTCATGATCCTGACTTCGGCCCTGCGTGCCGACCACTTGGTGGTGGTCTGCTTGGCGGCGATCAACACCGCCATCGCCATTTATTATTATCTCGGTGTGGTCAAAGCGGCCTATACCGGGGAGCCCGAGGGCCGACCTCAGGTACAGGTGCATCCCATTATCCAGTTTACCGGCGTGGTGCTGGTGGTGGCGATCTGCCTTATGGGCGCGCTGCCGGCCAGGTTTGTCGACTTCGCCGGTACGGTCGTACAGACGCTTCAGTAAGCGAGTTAAAGCAATAAAAAAAGGGACGCCTGATCAGCGTCCCTTTTTTTTTCGGCGCAGAACCGCCGAATTGATCATTTCAGTTGGTCTAGGCCTGGGGCGGGAAACCGGGCACAGAGTTGTCTGACGGCCTCGGCCGTTTCTGCCTGCAGGGCGGTACTGTCCGGGTCGGAGACGATGGCATTGATCCAGAGGCCAACCTGCACCATCTGCTCTTCCTTGAAACCGCGGGAGGTGACCGCAGCCGAACCCAGGCGGATCCCGCTGGGATCGAAGGGTTTGCGTTTGTCGTAGGGCACGGCATTGTAGTTCAAGACGATACCCGCCGCATCCAGCGCCTTGGCGGCAATCTTACCGGTAATATCCTTGTTGGTCAGGTCGATCAGCATCAGGTGGTTTTCGGTACCGCCGGTGACCAGGTTGAACCCTTTTCCGATCAGGGTGTCGGCTAGGGCCCTGGCGTTTTTGACGATCTGGGCCGCATATGCCTTGAACGCATCGGTGGAGGCCTCTTTCAGGGCCACGGCAATGGCGGCGGTTGTGTTGTTGTGCGGACCACCCTGCAGGCCGGGGAAGACGGCCTTGTCAATGGCGGCGGCATGGGCTTCCTTGCAGAGGATCATAGCGCCGCGGGGGCCGCGCAGGGATTTATGGGTGGTGGTGGTGACCACGTCGGCGTAGGGGATGGGTGAGGGATGGGCTCCACCGGCGACCAGACCCGCGAAATGGGCCATGTCCACCATGAGCAGGGCCCCGCAGGCATCGGCGATCTCACGGAATTTGGCAAAATCAAGCACCCTCGGGTAGGCGGAGTGACCGGCGATGAGGATTTTCGGCCGGCAGGCCATGGCCTTTTCACGGATGGTCTCATAGTTGAGCAGGCCGGTCTGCTCGTCCAGGGTGTAGTACTCGGCAGTAAAGTACTTGCCGGAAATCGATACCTTGGCACCATGGGTCAGATGGCCGCCATGGGGCAGCGCCATGCCGAGGATGGTATCTCCCGGCTGGAGGAAGGCCAGATAGATCGCCAGGTTGGCCGGTGATCCCGAATACGGTTGGACATTGACATGCTCGGCCCCGAACAGATCCTTGGCCCGTTGGATGGCCAGGCTTTCGATTTGGTCGATGAACTGTTGGCCCTCATAATAGCGTTTACCGGGGTAACCTTCGGAGTACTTATTGGTTAAAACAGAACCGGTGGCCTCCATGACGGCTTTGGAAACGTAATTTTCCGAAGCGATCAACCGGATTTTATCCTTTTGCCGTAATTCTTCCTGTTGGATCAGGCTGTATATATCCGGATCTTGCTGTTGTAGGGTATGCATGTTGACTCCTTCAATTTCTGAAAGGTTCATCCGGCAATGGTGCCGGAAAGACCGTTTGCGGGGTGATGCGGTGATCCTGGCGACGATTGCGTCTCCGGGGCCGAGCCCAAAAGAGGCAAACCCGCCGCTTGGAAAATAAACACTTTACTCAACCTGTCTGCTGTTGAACAGAAGAAAATAAGCCATTTGTCCTGGTCCAAGTCGACTCAAGGCAATGCCGTTCCTGCTCGGCTGCGCCTGAACGGTCGTGCCTCGCCGTTTTTTGTTCCGGATGGGGCTATGTAGGGCCGAACGCGGCGGGACAGATGAGATTTTATTGATTTAAACCATCTCTTCTTGGAAAAAATGCGGCAGTGGAGTATCTTTTAAGCTTAACTTTGATGGCTTCGTCACAGCTTTCAATGAAAAAATTGTAGGTCACAAAAATAACCAGCCACGAAGCGAGAAACCTTGTTTTTCTGGCTTTTCCGGCCAGCGACAAATGTTGAACGGCCCTGTGCCCGATTGCCTGCGCTTTGCAGGTGGGTTGTTTCACGAGAAAAGGCAAAAGGAAGGGGCAATGGCAATTCGGGAAGAGGTGAATATTTGCATCATTGAAGAATGAACAGCACGGCACACGGTTAACGGCGTGTGCTGCAAGTGGTACCCGGCGCAACAGCTTGACCGCTGCTGCCCGTATGCCTCGGCGCTCGTCAGGGGGAACGTCTGGGTTTGACCAAATTCAAATGCTATCGAATGACCAGGTAAGGACAATGGAAAAGAGAGCGTTATTTTGTTATGGGACATTGCAATCGCCACTTGTCATGAAGGCCGTGACCGGGACGTCCTATGATGGACGGGAGGCAACCTTGGACAACTGGGCCCGCTTTCGTGTGCGCGGTACCGAATATCCGGGGATCATTCGCAAGGAGGAATCATCGGTAAGCGGCAAGGTCTATTGGGAGGTGGACGAGCCGACCATGAAGAAACTTGATGAATTCGAAGGGGAGAACTATGAACGGATCGTTGTCCAGGTAACCATGGGCGACGGGACCTACATAGATGCCTGGGCCTATGGCGTCAAGGATGATTGCCGCAACATGCTTTCCGACGATCCGTGGGATTTCGACCGTTTCATGCAGTACGGACTGGAAAAATTCATTCATTGGTTTGTCGAAGACCGCCGCGATCTGTTCGATCGGGGCGATTTCTAAGCGTTTGCCGACCTTTTTTTTCCCGGTCTTCCCGGATAAGGCGGGAAGACCGGGAAGTCCCTTCACCACACAATCCTTTTTGCCGGCGGTAAATCGGGATTGGGCCGATACAGCAGGACCATCCGTCCGATAATCTGCACCAGGGTCGCCTCACAAATCCGTGCCAGTTGTTCTCCGGCCGCGCCTCGTTCCAGGGGGCAGTTCCGGCCAAGTTTGATCTTGATCAGTTCATGTGCCTTCAAGGCCGCCGTGGCCGACTGCTGCAGCGGCTTGGATAATCCTTCCTTTCCTACATACACCATTGGTTCCAGGTGGTGGGCGAGGCTGCGCAGTTTTTTCTTCTGGGAGCTGGTCAGGCCAGGGGCGGTCTCGGGAGATTGGGATGTGTTCATGGATGTCGTGTCACCAAGGAAAAGATGCATGCCTCATTGGGCAAGCGATTGCAGGAGTTTGTAACCACCCACCCAGGTCCCGATGAAGGATCCGAAGGTGGTGAAGAGAAAGACCAGGAAGATCCGGAGCAGTTTATTTTGCCACCAGCCTTTGACAGAGCCAATATCACCGCCCACCTGCTCGAATTCCTTGACGACCGGCGGTTGGGCCATCACCTGAATAAAGGCGCAGACATATCCGGCCCCGATCAACGGGGTGAGGCTGGTGAGGGGAGAGGCTGCAAATGCCGAAATAACGGTCAGCGGATGCGCCAGGGCCAACATGGCGCCAATTGAAGTGGGGATGCCATTGGCAAGCACCCAGTAGAGGGCATTGGACGTCAGCTCGTGCAGGCCGTGGCGCAGGCCGATACTGAACAGAGTCAGGAGAATAAGGACCGGGATGGTCCAGCCCAGAATTTTCCCGAGCCGACCGCCGGGCATGACCGAACTGATCTCTTCCATGCGGTGGCTATGGTCGACGGGAAGAACCTGTTCGATCCCTCCCATATGGCCGGCCCCGACCACGGCGACCAGTCGAGCCCCGTCGGTCTGCTTGATTTTTTCCGCCATGTATATATCGCGTTCATCAATGAGCGCCGCCTTGGTGTCGGGCAGGGCGGCGCCCAACTCGTTCATGAGTTCGGAAAGCACGTCCTTGCTGCGCATTTCGGACAATTTTTTTTCGTCGAGTTCGGTTCTGTCAAAGAGTGACGTGATCAACGTGGCCAGGAGATAGCCTTTTTTCCAAAAAGAGGTCGCCCGCCAGGCACGGCGCAGGGTGACGCGGATATCCCGGTCGCAGAGGGCAATGGGGATATTCAATCGCTGGGCCGTCTGAGCGGCGGTGAGCAATTCCGTTCCCGGCATGACGCCGAGTTGTCCGCCCAGTTTTTTCTGGTAGGCGGCCAGGATCAGGTTCACCAGCAGGGTGGCCAGCTGTCGGGTCTTGATGACCTGCTTCAGGTCGAGATTTTGCCAGGCATTGGGGCGGGAGAGCGCTGTGTAGCGCTTTTCGTCGAGTTCAATGCAGACAGCATCCGGCTGCTCCTGTTCAATAATCTGTTGCACCAGGTCTGACGATTGCCGGGAGACATGGGCCGTGCCGATCAGGAGAATGGTCTTGCCGTCCTGGTGGAGGACAGTGACCTCCTCGGAATAGCTTTGCTTGGGAAAATTTTCTGCAGGCATGGGGTTGCGGGTGAATGACTGGTAAAGGTGGATCCGCCAGTGTTTTGGATTTGTTGCGTTCTGCGTGGCGGTGATTGTTGGTTTTGCCCTGCACCGTGAAAACAGGGGGCCGTGCTTGAACCGCCTGATTCCAGGATGCCCGATGTTGTGCATTCCGGTTTTTGTGAGGTTCCTCTTCTTTTGTCAAGCAATTTGCGCCATCGGATATGTTGCTGGCTAAGTTGGCAGTCGGCGCAATGGTTTTTATTGACGATACCGGCAAGCATTTCCGAAAGTGGAAGAAAGAAAGGGGAAGGGGGCGGTTTCTGCCGGGAAAAGGAATTTCGTGAGATTTCTCCCAGAGCAATGCCGAAGAAGGAACATCTTTCAGTAAAGGGGAGGAAGACATCAGGGAAAAGCGGAGAGGATGGGAAAAAAATTCGGCACGGAGCAATGGGGCGGGGGGAGTCCACTGCCCGAAGCAATTGCCCGGGCAGTGGAGAAGGGTAAGGATCAGCCTTTTTTGACCAACAGCTTGTTGCCGATCTGCAGGGTATTGCTGCCGAGTTTATTCCATTCCCGCAGATCACGGGCCGAGGTATTGAACCGGCGGGCTATGGTGTTGAGGGTATCGCCGTTTTTAACCACATACCAAGTCGATCGCCGCGCCGGAGCTTTGGCCACAGCGGCTGCCGGCATGGCTTTAACCGTGACTTTGCTGTTTTTTAATGAACGCGCGGCGATCAGTTTGGGAGCCGGGCTTCGCTTCTTGGCGGCGGCCAGCACCACGGTGGTCCTTGACGCGGAGGTTGCCTTAGGGGCGGTTTTGGGCGCACGGGCGACCGCAACGACCGGTACCTGCCGATCAACATAGATGGCGAGTCGTTGTCCCTGTTTTATCTTGTTCGGATTGGATATCTTGTTCCATCGCATCAGGTCTTTCATGGAAACCTTGTAGCGGTGGGCCACCGAGGCCAGGGATTCCTTTGCCTTGAGCTGATAACGAATGGATTGCTGCACCGTCTTGGTTTCTTGACCGTTGCGGCTGGGCGCATTCTGCTTGGCGAGTACATAGCGGGTGGCCGTGGTCGGGATTTGCAGCCGCTGGCCGCTCCGCAAGGTTGCGCGGCGCAGATTGTTCGCCTTGAGCAGGGTGGTCATGCTCACGTTGTACCGCCGGCAGATTCCGGAAAGGGTATCTCCGTGTTTGACGGTGTGGGTTGCATACACCGTGCGGGTAACGGGCTTGAGATTGTTGATGTTGGCGGCGACCAGTTCCTTGGTGCCGACCGGGATGCGCAGGGTGTAGCGCCCGTCCGGCGGGGTTTGATTTTTGCGCAGTTCGTTGTTAAGGCTGCGCAGTTCCTTCACCGTGGTCTTGGCGACGGAGGCCACCGCTTCCAGGGAAGCACCGCCGGGCACGGAGATCCGCTCGTACTGCTGCGGTGTATTGTATTGGATGTCGGTGAAGCCGTAACGTTCCGGATCCCGGCCGATAATGATGGCTGCAATCAGTTTGGGAACGTATCGTTTCGTTTCCAGGTAAAGGCTTTCGGATTCGGCAATCTCCCAGAAATCTTTGGTGTTGTAGGTCTCGATGGCATCGGCGATGCGTTTCTCGCCGGTGTTGTACGCGGCCACGGCCAAGTACCAGTTGTCAAACTGCCGGTGGAGTTTCGACAGGTAACTGATGGCGGCTTGCGTGGCCTTGGCCGGTTCCCGTCGCTCATCGATCCAGGAATCAATCTTGAGTCCGTACAACCGTCCGGTTCCGGCGATAAACTGCCACAGACCGCAGGCGTTGGCCGGGGAATAGGCGGAGGGATTGTAACCGGACTCGATCATGGCTAAAAAGACCAAGTCGCTGGGAAGCCCGGCTTTCTTCAGTTCCGCCTCGATATGGGGCCGATAGGCGGTTGATCTGGCCAACCAGCGGGAATAATAGCTGCGCTGTTTGCCCTGAAACAGGTCCAGGTAATACTGCACCTGATCGTTGAGCACGATGGGGAAATCGTATTTGCTGGCATCGATCCCGGCCTGAGCCAGGGTCATCCGCTGCTCGGCGCTCAAGCCTTTGAGGGCCGCGAGTTCCTCGCCCGCGCTTTCCTCGGGCTCCGATGCGGAAACCTCGTCCTCGGCGTTGAGGTTTTCTTCATACGCATCATCGTGGTAAGCGGCGAATTTTTTGTTGTGGGAGGAACAGGAAGTAAGGGAAAGGCAGAGGAGGGCGATACAGCATTGGGTCAGCAGAAGTGGCAATATTTTCATAGATTATGTCCGATTTGTGCACCCCGGGGATGCAATGACGGGATATTGAATTTTCTGCGATCAACATCAAGATGAACACAATAACTTGAACAAACAGTCTCCTTTAACAATAATTTTTAAAGGAAAACAAGAAAAACTCTTTGATACCATACTATTCCGCTCTGCTTATACTTGCTAATTGACTGAACGATCAATGTTATTCCGGTTTTCCGGAGTAATGGGAAAGGGGTGTTGCCCATCTTTTCGTGGTGGTACGGTCCAAAGGTTATTTGATGGAACTGTCAGTAATTTAAATATTATTTATTTTTTATTGAGGGGCGGTCTTCCCTGCGGGCAATGGCGGGCGGGCAACCTCGTTTTCAGGCCTTTTTTGTGGAAAAGCAAGTGCTGTAGGATATTGCCGACAAAAAAAAGTTTTTACCGGGAAGAGGCTTGTTTCCAGGTTTTTTCTTTCTGTCAAAACCCGAGTCTGGTATCTTTGCCGACTCAACCAACGTCTCGTTTTCCTGTCCGGCGATTGTGCTGTGCCGCCGTTTCTTGACTTGCCTGCGGTGTGAACCGCTGCAACCAGTGCATTATCGGTCCCGTTATGCTGAAATTTTTTAAATATTGTTTTTTCACTTTTTTGCTGTGTGCCGTCCTCGGCGGATTGTTCAGTGCCGCCGGGCTGTATTACCTGATTGCCATGGTTCCCTGCCCGGAGATAGAGGAGTCCGCCATTGCCGCTATCTTGGGCCGAGAAAGTCCTGTCTATTACCGGGACGGGCAAACCAAAATCGGCGTCCTTTTCGAAGGGATTCATCGGCAGTACCTCAAATATGAGGAGATCCCCCAGAACTTTGTCAACGCTTTGATCGCCTCCGAGGACGATGAATATTTCGATCATTTCGGGATCGACATCCCGGGGATCCTCAGGGCGATGCTGGCCAATTTCCGGGCCGGCCGGGTGGTGCAGGGGGGGAGCACCATCACCCAGCAGACCGCGAAGAACCTGTTCAAACGCGAATCCCGCAGCGTCAAGGCCAAATTGAAGGAACTGCTGTATGCCCTGCGCCTCGAGCACCGTTACAGCAAGGAAAAGATCCTCGAATTTTACTGCAACCAGTTTTTCGTCAGCGGCAACGGACACGGGCTCGGCGTAGCTGCCCGGTATTTTTTCGACAAGGATCCCAAGGAGTTGACCCTGCTTGAATGTGCCTTTATTGCCGGCAGCGTCAAACGGCCCAACTATTACAATCCCTTCCTTCGCAAAAACAGCGAAAATGCCCAGGAGGTCCGCCTGCGCGATGAGGAGCGGGTTAACTATGTCCTGGGAAAGATGCGCAAGGCCAACATGATCAGCCAGGCGGACATCACCCGGCTTCAGGCTTCCGACCTGGAGTTCAAACAGGGGCGGATGTCCTACACCCAGAACACGGTCATGGATCTGGTCAGGGAAGGGTTGGAGACGCCTTTTATTGTCGATGTGCTGGAGGAAAACGGCATCTCCAATATTTCAACCTCCGGAGCCCGCATCATCACCTCCCTGGACAAGGACCTGCAGGACCGAACCCTGCAGGCACTCAGACGCCAGCTTTCCCAGCTCGACGTCCGCCTGCGGGGCTACAAGCGGGCTGAGGTCCAGGAGGAGTATCAGGCGTTGGGCTATTCGGGTGACGATACCCTGCTGCCGGGGAACTTTGTCTTCGGGACCGTTGATGCGGTCACCTCCGACCGTGAAAAGGGGGCAGTTGTTCAGGTGCGGTTGCAGGGAGGCCAGGTGACCGGGCGCATCGCCGGTGAGGGCTTTGGCCGCATCGCCGATGCCTATGCCCGCTTTACCCGCAATGCCGGCCGGGCAAGCGATGCCGACCGCCAATCCCTGCTGAAGCAGGTGCAGGGCGGTGACCGGGTCTATGTGTCTATCCAGTCAGTCAACGAGGATGGCTCGCTTCAGCTCGACCTGGAAAAGTATCCCCGTGTGGAGGGGGCGGCCTACGTGCTCCAGGAAGGTGCGGTCCGAGCCATGGGCGGCGGTATGTCCAATGTCAACTACAACCGTGCGACCACGGCCAAGCGGCTGATGGGATCGACCTTCAAGATTTTCCTCTTTACCGCGGCCCTGCAGCTCGGTTGGAATCCGGTGGATTTGATCAGCAACAGCCGCCAGACGTTCATGTTCATGCGCCGTCCCTACACGCCCCAGCCAGACCATCGCAGTCCCTTTTCCGAGGTCAGTCTCAGCTGGGCCGGTGTGACCTCGGAAAACGTGGCCTCGGTCTGGCTGCTCTATCATCTGACCGATCACCTGACACCTGCCATGATCAAGGAACTGGCGGCCCATGTTGATATGGCTCCCAGGGTGACGAATGGCGAGGTCGAGAGCGACCGGCACTACAAGGAACGCATGCGGGACCGGTTCGGCATCATCATGACCCGGGACTCTTTGGATCAGGGCGCCTACAGTGCCGCCGTCCGCGCCTTGAAACCCGATTTTGTCTTTGACAACCGTGGCGATGAGTACGCAAGGATCGAGAATCTCGGCTACGCCGAATTTCAAGGCCTGCGGGGGCTCGTTCCCCGGTTGTCAGAATTCAGGCGTTCGCCGCTACAGGGGGGAACCGGGGGGATCGACCCGGACAGCGCCTTTGACAACCCGAATATCGTGGTGCCCGCCGGCAACGGCCGATTGGTCCGCGATACCTTGGGACGGTTCATCTATACCCTGCGCACCGAACTGCCGCCCAACTGGCAGATGCTGGATGCCAACACCCTTTCCGACTACCTGATCTCCTTGCCTTCCGGCCAGTATGATGCGTTCTGGAATGAGCAGGTGCAGCTGGAGGGCATGCTTTCGGCGAGTACCGTTCGCCAGATTGAAGCCCAGATGCGCCTGGAGCGCAGCAAGGTGGGGGACGACAAGCTCTACTCCCTGGACGTGCTGAGCGAAGTCCAGGATTTCCGGGTTATGCTGGGGCTGCAGTACATGGTACGGTTGGCCAAGGCCTGCGGAATCGACAGCGATTTCGAGCCGGTCCTCTCCATGCCCCTGGGCTCCAACGTGGTCACCCTTTCCGAGATGACCCGCCTGTACGAGTCCATTGTCACCGGCAACCGGCATGATGCAGCCGATGCGGGCACCCTTGCCGAGGCCGAACTCGATGGCCACCTCGACCCCGATGCCGCCTCGATCATCGAGCGGATCGAAACCCCGGAGGGGCAGGTGGTTTATACCCGGCAGGTGGTGAAGACCCGGGTGGTTGATCCCAAGAGTTCGGCGGCGGTCTGCAACATTCTGCAGAATGTCATTCCCTACGGGACCGGTCGTTATGCCCTGAAGCACGTGCATCTGCGCAGTGATGATCCCGGGCGGCAGAAATTGTTGGACAAGCTGCGGCAGCCCTATCCCCTGTTGGGGAAAACCGGGACCGCCAATGACTACCGCAACGCGGCGTTTCTGGGATATGTGCCGGTGTTGGCGCAGGACCAGTCGGGGCTCAACCTGGAATCGGGCTATGTGGTGGGGGTCTATACCGGCTTCGATGCCAACATGCCGATGGTCAAGGGCCGTTTTCATGTCAGCGGTGCCCAGGGGGCGCTTCCCGCCTGGAGCGACATCGCCCAGGGAATCCTTGATGTGGAGAAGGTCGCGGACCGGATCGACCAGGTGGATCTGAGCTTCAATGGTCTCAGCCTGCAGTACCCCAACGTCGGCGAGGTGTTCGTGCCGGTCGATCCTTCCGCGGGCGGGGCCATGGTGAATGGGGCAGGGGTGTCCAAGCAGAATACCCCGCCCGGCCGCCCGGCCAGTCTCAGTTTCGGGAGCCTTGGCGAAAACGGCCAGTTCGTTCCGGAGCGTTTGTTCATGCCGTTTTGGAAAAACAAATAGCCGCAACAGAGACGGGACAGGTGCAAGGGGGCCCCGGTCGCCCCGGTACGGGCTTGCAGGCGCTGCCATTCCCGGACACCGGGGCTTTTTCAGGAGGAGGGCAGAAAGCGATTGTTCCCCTCCGGCATATTTGCTATTGTTGGCCCCAATTTTACGCTGATTTTTTCGGCAGCAAGGTCTATTGTATTCTCTTTTTTGGGATATCCTGGCGGCAGGGGGAAACAGCCGGGTTCTCTTGTTGAACGCCCAACGGTGCCGTCCCCGACGCGGGTCCCGAAAAAGGCGTTGCGGGCGGGGAGACGCATTGCTCCCATGACGTATGCATGCTTTTTTATTTGGTTTTTTCCGGGCATGCCAACTTTTATTCCACAGATACAGCCATGTCTTTTTTCAATGAATCCACCAAGCCCCTGGTGATTGTTTCCTGTTTGTGTGGTGCCCTTGTCGCCGGTTGCGCGGGAGACGGGCCATATGTCGATCCCTATCAGGCACGGGCCAGGCGTGAAGCGGCCATGCAACAACAGGGTGGGGGGGGGCAGGATTCGGCCAATGCCACCCGCCGGGACGTGATGATGCCGGCGATGAGTTCCGTCAATACCCGCATCCATGCCTATGAGGAAAAACTGAAGGATTGGCAGGATGTTGAACGGCGCTCCGGTACCATGGGGCTTTCATCCGAACAGCAGAATCGTGTCAACGAATGCCGCTCTCAATTACAGGATATCCTGCTTGAGTACACGTCCCTCCGGACACAGCTGCAGCAGGAGACGCGGGTCGATGCCGCCCAGTTGCTCGCCGGCAATTCCCTGATCCAACTCAATCAGCAGGATATTGATTACCTGGAGAGCGGCTGCGGCAATTTCCTTGCCGAATTGAAAAACCAGCACACGCCGACCGCCGCCGCTCCGGCGGACCCGCAGATCAATGCGGCCTTCGACAACGGCGATTACGACCAGGTCATCAACCTCTATAATCAGATGGCGCAGACCCCGGGCCTGAGCCCGGCCCCGATGACCATCTATCAATACGGGCAGGCGCTGGTGAAAAATCACCAGGAGGCGGATGG
>JBFWIP010000001.1:9394-14548 GCA_050255935.1 Desulfobulbus sp. | reverse complement strand
GTCCGCGCCAGCAACAGCCGTGACACGGACGAAAAACGGAAGCTGCTGCTCTCCTCCCGGGATCTGCTGCAAAGTATTCTGAGCAAGTATCCCCAATCCGGCCTCACCGGCAAGGTGCAGCGGAACCTGGCCCGGATCGACGCCGATTTGAGTGCCCTGAATGCGTCATCCGTGCCTCGTCCGGTCACCGGTGGCGGGGCCTACGTACCGCCCAAAACCGGGAGCGGGACCTTGTAACCCCCAAAAAAAAGAAGTGGTTGACCAAGCCCTTCCTGCCCACCGGCGGAAGGGCTTTCGTGCTTGAACCCCAAGGTGGAGCAGGGGGCGGCGGCCCTCGACCCGGGTCACAAAGCGGCACGCCGTACCATGAAGAAATTTTTCTCGCCGTTGACAAAGCGGGTCGGGTCGCTTACTTCTGTCGCTGTCTTATGCCTTTGCGTTGAGCATACATTCAAGGGAGGAACCCATGGCACTGATCACCGAGAAGACAATTGATCTGGACGGCTGTTCCATTCATGCTCTGGAATGTGGATCCCGGAAGGGGCAAACGGCGCTGCTCCTGCACGGGATGAAGTTTCAGGCCCAAACCTGGCGGGAGTTGGGAACCCTGGAGGCATTGGCCGATCTCGGCCTCCATGTCCTCGCCGTGGACATGCCGGGATTCGGCAAGAGCGAGGCGAACGCCCTTGCTCCGGGGGAGGTGCTGACACGGTTGTTTCTCAAGGAAAGCCTTTCCCGGGCCGTGCTTATCGGTCCCTCCATGGGAGGCCGCATTGCCATGGAATTCGCCATTGCCCATCCGGAGAAGATCAGCGGCCTGGTGCTGGTCGGTGCCGTGGGCGTTGAGGAAAATCGAACCGGTTTATCGCGCATCACCGTACCGGTCCTGGTTGTCTGGGGCGGCGAGGATCAGGTTTCCCCCCTCAGCAACAGCGACATCCTGCTCCAGGAATGTGTAAACGCCAGAAGGGAGATCTATCCCCAGGCACCCCACCCCTGTTACCTGGGGCAGCCGGATCGGTGGCATGCGAGCCTGAAAGCCTTTTTCACCGATCTGAACAAGTGAAACCAACGCATCCGTTCCATGGGAAAAACACTGATTATAGCCGAGAAGCCGAGCGTTGCCGCTGACATCGTCAAAGCCCTTCCCGGAAAATTCACCAATGCCAAAACCCACTTTGAAAATGACGCCTACGTGGTCTCCTATGCGATCGGCCATCTGGTTTCCATTGCCTATCCGGAGGAGATCAATCCGTCCTTTCAAAAGTGGACCCTTGATAACCTGCCGATTCTGCCCGAAGAATTTCCTCTGGCCGTCTTGCCGGACACCAAGGCCCAGTTCAATGCCCTCACCCGGTTGATCCGCCGCCGCGATGTGGATGTGATCGTCAACGGGTGTGACGCCGGGCGTGAAGGTGAGTTGATCTTCAAATACATCCTCAAGCTGGCCCATAACCGGAGCGTGGAAAGCAAGCGGGTCCAGCGGCTCTGGTTGCAGTCCATGACCCTGGAGGCCATCCGCGAGGGGCTGCGGCATCTCAAAAACGATCAGGAGATGCGGCCGCTGGAGGATACCGCCCTGTGCCGTTCCGAGGCCGACTGGTTGATCGGTATCAATGCCACCCGTGCGCTGACCTGCTACAATTCCCGTTTCGGCGGGTTCAAGAAAACGCCCTGCGGCCGGGTGCAGACCCCGACCCTGTCGATGCTGGTCAAGCGGGAAGCGGAGCGGCGCGAATTCGTGCCGACCACCTATTGGGAGCTGCATGCCCGTTTCGACTGCGGGCCGGTCCGGTATGAAGGCGTCTGGATCGATCCAGCCTTTGCCAAGGACGAGGACAAGCCCCACGGTCGTCGTAACCGTCTGTGGGATGCGGCCAAGGCAAAGGAGATCCTTGAACGGTGCACCGCAAAACCGGCCAAGGTGGAGGAGAGCAGTAAAAAATCGACCAAGGGGGCACCGCCGCTCTACGATCTGACCCTGCTCCAGCGCGAGGCCAACAGCCGTTTCGGCTTTTCGGCCAAAAACACCCTGGCCCTGGCCCAGGCACTCTACGAACGGCACAAGCTGATCACCTATCCGCGTACCGACAGCCGCTGTCTGCCCGAGGACTATCTGCCCACCGTGGAAAAGGTGGTGCGTCAGCAGCAGCAGTGGCAGTTCGGCCGCTTTGCCACCGAGGCCCTGGAAAAGAAGTATCTCAAAAAGGACAAGCGGATCTTCGACAACAAAAAGATCTCGGACCACTTCGCCATCATTCCCACCCCCGGTCTGCCCACCACCCTGACCGAACCGGAAATGAAGATTTACCAGATGATCGTGCAGCGTTTTCTCGCGGTTTTCTTTCCGCCGGCGGTGTATCATAACACCACCCGGCTCTCCCTGGTGGAAGGGGAGACCTTCCTCACCGAGGGCAAGATCCTGGTGGAGCCGGGATGGCGGGCCATCTACGGGGCGATGAGCGAGGAGGACGGCGACAAGGTACTCCAGGCCCTGCCGGAGAAGACATCGGTCGACTGCACGGAGATCGAGCAGCAGGAACACCAGACCAAGCCGCCGCCCCGGTTCAGCGAGGCAACCCTGCTTTCGGCCATGGAGAATTCCGGCAAGCTGGTCGAGGACGAGGAGCTGGCAGAAGCGATGAAGGAGCGCGGCCTGGGGACCCCGGCGACCCGGGCGGCGATCATCGAGAAGCTGATCAACGAGAAGTACATCGTCCGCGAACAGCGCGAACTGGTGCCCACGGGCAAGGCCTTTGAATTGCTCAGCCTGTTGGAGGCCCGCAAGATCGAGGTCCTGGCCTCGCCCGAGTTGACCGGCGAGTGGGAGTTCAAGCTCAACCAGATCATCGGCGGTGCCATGACCCGGCCTCAGTTCATGCGCGAGATCAGGGAAATGACCCGGGCGATCGTCGAAAAGGTCCGTAACGGCGGTGAAGAGGAGCGCATTGAGGCCCCGTTCTCCCCCATTGATGGCGTCCGCTTTTTCGAGACGGCCTCGGCCTTTGAATCCGAGGATAAAAAACTCATGATCCGCAAGGTCCTCGGCGGCCGGGTGATGGAAGAGGCGGAGATCGTTGATCTGATCAAGGGCAAGACCCTGGGGCCGTTGAGCGACTTCCGCTCGAAAAAGGGAAAACCCTTTAGCGCCTCGATTCATCTGGCCAACTCCAAGGTGGAGTTTCTCTTTGCCGATTCCACCGACACGCTGGATCTCGATGAGATCCGCGCCCAGGAGCCGCTCGGCCTTTCCCCGGTTGATCGGACCAAGGTTTTCGAAACCCCGGCCGGATTTCTGTCCGAATCCGCCCTCGAAGGTGACCAGAAAAAGGGCTTGAGGATTTCCAAGATCATTCTCGGCCGAAGGCTTGATCCCGAGCATATCAGTCAATTGCTCAACAACGGGCGTACCGAGTTGATCACCGGATTCATTTCCAAAAAGAAAAAACCCTTTGACGCCTTTTTGTTGCTGGATGAGAAGGGTAAGTTGAGTTTTGAGTTTCCCCCCCGCAAGAAAAGGGGCGCAGCCGCCAAGGAAGACCAGGGCTGATCCCCGGCTTGCGGATCGCACGCATTTCCAATGACGGCAGCAGTTGCGGAGCACGCAACCAGGACCGTCATCAACCAACAGGATGTATGAGAAAGTTAAAGAAAGAGTATAGTCAATGGGAAGGCCGGGAGTTGGCGGCGGCATGTGCACGCATCGCCCTGGAGACCAAGGCAGAGGATGTTGTGGTGCTGGATGTACGCGGTCTGGCCTCGTTTACCGATTATTTTGTCATCATGAGCGGTCGCTCGACCCGGCATGTGCAGGGCTTGGCCGAGGCCATTGAAAAAGAATTGAGCGCCAAGCGGGCCAACAGCAAGCACAGCGAGGGGCTGAACGAGGGTATGTGGGTCCTGCTCGACCTCGGCGACGTGGTCGTTCATATTTTTTATCATGAAAACCGCAGCTTTTACGACCTGGAAGGGTTGTGGCACGATGCCCCCCGGCTCGATGTCGACACGCTTTTGGCCGATGCGGCCCAAGGATGATCAGGCCTCAACCCTTGCAACGCGAAAATCCGTGCATCGTACCAATGGAATTTAACCGGGCACAAAGGGTCGTTTCCTTGAACGGGAGCGACACCAACTGCCAAGGAGGCTTGTGATGTCTGCTCCTGTTCCTGTGATTCTTGCCATTCTCGATGGCTGGGGGCTTGCCGATCCCTCCGCCACCAATGCGGTTTCCGTGGCCCACACCCCGAACATGGATCGGCTGATGGCCGAGTGTCCCATGACCTCCCTGACGGCCCATAACGGCATGGTCGGCCTGCCCGAGGGACAGATGGGCAACTCCGAGGTCGGGCATCTCAATATCGGCGCCGGCCGAATCGTCTATCAGGATTACACCCGCATCAACCGCGCGGTCGATCAGGGCGAGTTCGCCGCCAACAAGGTCTTCAACACGGTGATGGAGCAGGTGCGGGAGGCGGGATCGCGCCTCCACCTCTGCGGCCTGGTTTCCGACGGCGGGGTGCACAGCCACATCCGCCATCTGATTGCCCTGGTGGAACTGGCCAGGACCAAGGGCATTGAGGTGCTGATCCACTGTTTCATGGACGGCCGCGATACGCCGCCGCATAGCGGGATCGATTACCTCGAGGACCTCACCCAGGCCCTGGAACGCATCGGCTGCGGCCGGATCGCCACCGTTGCCGGCCGCTACTGGGCCATGGACCGTGACAAACGCTGGGAGCGGGTCAAGAAAGCCTGGGATGCCATGGTCCGGGGAGAAGGGCCGATTGCCCGGGATCCGCTGGCGGTGGTGCGTGATTCCTACGCCAAGGAGGTTACCGACGAGTTCATCGTTCCGACCGTGCTGGTGGACGGGCAGGGGCAACCGGTGGGACGGATTCAGGACCGGGACGCGGTGCTCTTTTTCAACTTTCGCGCCGATCGGGTCCGGGAGCTATGCCACGCCTTTGGGGACGCCGATTTCAGCGGTTTTGATCCCGGTATCCGTCCCCGGTTGACCGATCTGGTGACCATGACCGAATATGAGGCCGATTTCACCTTTCCGGTCGCCTTCCCGCCGGTGGCCCTGACCCATATCCTCGGCGAGGAGGTCAGCCGTCACGGCCGGCGGCAGCTGCGCATTGCCGAAACCGAGAA
>JBFWIP010000001.1:8119-9294 GCA_050255935.1 Desulfobulbus sp. | reverse complement strand
CCGCCGGCGAAAAAGGTGCCGTTGACCTGCGCGTCATCAATCAGGTCGATTCGCCGCGTAGTTGCCGACAATGACAGAGAAATGGCCTCATCGGCTGAACAAGGAAGAAAACCATGCGTTATATCAGTACCCGAGGTGGAATTGAACCTCTGAAATTTCAGGATGCGGTAATGATGGGCCTGGCTCGGGACGGGGGATTGCTGCTGCCGGAGAGCCTGCCCTCGGTCGACGTCGACATGCTCGACCGCTGGCAGTACCTGCCGTATCAGTATCTCGCCCGCGAGATCCTCTCCCTGTTCATCGACGATATCCCGGCCCTTGACCTGGAGGACCTGGTCGAGCGTTCCTACGCCTCTTTTGCCCATCCGCAGGTGACGCCGGTGACCAGGCGGGGGGATGTCTACATCCTCGAGTTGTTTCACGGTCCGACCCTGGCCTTCAAGGACGTGGCCCTGCAACTGCTGGGCAACCTTTTCGAGTATGTGCTCGCCCGCAGCGGCGGCCTGATGAATATCCTCGGCGCCACCTCGGGGGACACAGGCAGCGCCGCCATTGCCGGGGTCCGCGGCAAGAAGAACATCAATATCTTCATCCTCCATCCGCACGGCCGCACCAGCCCCATCCAGGCCCTGCAGATGACCACCGTGCTCGATCCCAACGTGTTCAACATCGCGGTCCGCGGCACCTTTGACGATGCCCAGAGTATTGTCAAGGCCCTGTTCAATGACCTCGAATTCCGCGATACCTACCATCTGGGCGCGGTCAACTCGATCAACTGGGCCCGGGTCCTGGCCCAGGTGGTCTACTATGTCTATGCCTTTCTCAAGCTGCGCAAGCTGGGCAACGACAGTGTCGACTTTTCGGTGCCCACCGGCAACTTCGGCGACATCTTCGCCGGCTACGTCGCCCGCCGGCTGTTGCCCGAGGGTAGCATCCATACCCTGATCCTGGCCACCAACGCCAACGATATCCTCACCCGTTTCGTCACCCGCGGCGACTACTCCCGGGGGCAGGTGCAGGTGACCAGCAGTCCCTCCATGGATATCCAGATTGCCTCCAACTTCGAGCGTTACCTCTATTACCTGCGCGGCGAGGACGGGGCGGCGGTCAAGGCGGATATGGAGAGCTTCGCCGCCACCGGCCGGCTTGATCTTTCGGCGTTCACAGACCAGGTG
>JBFWIP010000001.1:0-8019 GCA_050255935.1 Desulfobulbus sp. | reverse complement strand
TCAAGACCGCCATCATCACCAATGCCAGCGGCGGCCTTAACCCGGCCTTCCTCCCCGGTACCCTGATGGTCTTTGACGATCACATCAACCTCTTGGGCGACAATCCCTTGCGCGGCCCGAACATCGATGCCTGGGGCGGGCGGTTTCCGGATCTTTCCACCCCCTATGCCCCGCAACTGCGCCAGTTGGCCCTGACCCTCGCCGAACGGCTGGGACTGGCCGATATTGCCAGCGGCACCTATGCCTGCATCCCCGGGCCGAGCCTGGAAACCCCGGCCGAGACCCGGTATTTGCGGATGATCGGGGCCGATGCCGTGGGCATGTCCTCGGTGCCGGAGATCCTGGTGGCCCTGCATGCCGGGCTGCGGGTGCTCGGCCTCTCGGTGGTGGCCAATGTCAACGACCCGGATCATTTCCAGCCGATCCTGCTCGACGAGATCATCGCCGCCGCCGGAAAGGCCGAACCGCGGTTGCAGCAGCTGATTATCCACATCCTGGCGGAGCTGACCCCATGAAGAGGAACGCGGACCTGGTTCTCACCGGTCAGTATGTACTGACCATGGACCCGGAGCAACGGGTGATCGAGGAGGGCGGTGTGGCCATCGCCGGGGACACCATCCTGGCGGTGGACAAGGGCGCCGATCTTTTGGCGCGCTATCCGCAGGCAAAGGTGATGGCCGAACCCCACGGCCTGATCATGCCCGGCCTGGTCAATGTCCACACCCATGCGGCCATGTCCCTGTTCCGGGGGCTGGCCGATGA
This sequence comes from Desulfobulbus sp., assembly GCA_050255935.1. GTDB lineage: Bacteria > Desulfobacterota > Desulfobulbia > Desulfobulbales > Desulfobulbaceae > Desulfobulbus. The sequence continues at coordinate 7,257 of JBFWIP010000001.1, read as the reverse complement.
TCTGGAACTGATGCAATGGCTGCAGGACTACATTTTTCCGGTGGAGGCGACCCTGACCGGCGAGCTGGTCCATCAGGGGACCCTGCTCTCGATTGCCGAGATGATCAAGTCCGGGACCACCTCGTTTTGCGATATGTACCTCTTTGCCGGGGATGTGGCCCGGGCCGCCGAGGAGGCGGGCATGCGCGCCTGGATCGGCGAGGTGCTCTACGATTTCCCCTCACCCAACTATGGCGAACTGGAAAACGGCTTCGCCTATACTAGACAGCTCTTTGAACGCTATCACCGGCATCCCCTGGTAACGATGACCGTCGATCCCCATGCGGTCTACACCTGTTCCCCGGATCTGCTTGTCCGCTTGGGCGACCTGGCCCGGGAACAAGGGGCGCTCTACGTGATCCACCTCGCCGAGAACGAGGCCGAGGTCCGCACCTGCCGTGAGCGCTATGGCCGCAGCCCGGTGGATCACCTGGAATCCCTCGGCCTGTTGGGACCGCATGTGGTGGCCGACCACTGCGTGATGCTCACCAATGCCGAGATCGACCTCCTCGCCCGGCGCGGCGTCAAGGTGGCGCACTGCCCGGAATCCAATCTCAAGCTGGCCTCGGGGATCGCCCCGGTGGTGCAGATGCTGGAGGCCGGGATCTGCGTGGGGATCGGCACCGACGGCAGCGCCTCCAACAACGACGTCGATATGTTCGGTGAGATGAATACCGCGGCCAAGATTCACAAGGTGGACCGGATGGACCCCACGGTGATGAGTGCGGCCACCACCCTGCATGCGGCCACCACGGGCGGAGCCGGGGTGCTGGCTGCCGGGGACAGGATCGGCAGCCTTGAACCCGGCAAGATGGCCGATTGCATTGTCCTTGATCTGGACCAGCCGCATCTGACCCCGATCTACAACCCGACCTCCCATCTGGTCTATGCCGCCCGGGGCAGTGATGTGATCCATTCGGTGATCGGCGGCCGGGTGGTAATGGAGAACCGCAGGCTGCTGACGATCGACGAGCCGGACCTTTTGCAGCGTGCCGCCGAGATCGGCGCCGGTTTCCGCAGGAGCCGCAATGGCGGTTGACAGGCACGGAGTGCTGGTGCTATTATCAATTTCTTTCGTTGTTTTGAGATAATTTTTTACGAGGTGTCACCATGTTCGGACTCGGAATGCCTGAACTGATTGTTATTTTGGTTATCATTGTTATTATTTTCGGGGCGGGGAAACTGCCCGAGATCGGAACCGGTATCGGCAAGGGCATCCGCAATTTCAAGGATGCGACCAAAAAAGAGGAGGACGCCGCCAAATCGATCGATGATGACACCAAGAAAGAGGCCTGAGGTGTTCGGGCCTTTCCTTTTTTCAATGAGGAGTGAGCAATGTTTGGACTCGGAACCCCTGAGCTGATCGTTATCCTGGTGATCGCCTTTCTCTTTTTCGGCGGCAAGAAACTGCCCGAAATCGGGTCCGGCCTGGGGAAGGCGATCGGCTCGTTTAAAAAAGGATTGAGCGAGGTCGAGGAAACCGGCAGCGATCTGAAAAAGAGCATCCCCATGGTCAAGGAGATTGCAGAGGTAAAAGAAACCCTGGATAAGGCGAAAGATCTCACCGGCATACTCGGCAAGTAATCCCTCCTCTCCCGCCCCCTTGCCAGGGGCGGCAACAGCTTGAGCCGTTGCCGCCCCTGGCGAGGGGGCCCTTTGTTCTTGACAACCATTTCCCTTTTCAGTAAATGCTTTTCCTCGCAACCATTGTCAATTCTGTGATTTTGCATTCACAAAATTGTATAATATCTACATTTTTGTGTTTTTTCGTCCCGGTTGCCTCGTCTGATCAAGTTCGACCTTTCAGGAGCCGTTCATGTGCCGATTAGCCTTAAAAAGCGCAGATACACCTTTTTCGCCCTACGATGTCCTCAAGGCCATGGAGGCCATGCAGGAAGGATACGACGGCAGCGGGCTCGGCCTGTTGCTGCGCGGGGTGGAGTTCGATGAGTTCAAGCTCAAACCGCACCATGTGGTTCTCTCCGGTATCGCCCACACCGAGGCCGCCTTTCATCGGCTGACCGACTGGATGGGCAACCAGGGGTTCCAGATCAAGTATGCCCACGAGTTCGAGCGCCGTCCGGCGTTGATTGACGCCAAGGACCGATTCAACTACATGGTCCGGGCCTACCGGATGCCGGAAGCCTGGGCCAACCTGACCCCGGAGCAGATCGACGACAAACTGCTCGAGACCCGGTTGGCCATCCGCCGCGACGGCGATGCCCACGGTGGCGACGTCACCATCTTTTCCCTCTATCGTGACGTGGTCATGATCAAGGAGGTCGGCTGGCCTCTGGAAGTGGGGGATGCCCTCGGGCTCAACGACGGCCGCATCAAGGCCAAGGTGGTCATGGCCCAGGGCCGCCAGAACACCAACTACGGCATCAACCTCTATGCCTGCCACCCTTTCTTCATCCAGGGCATCGGTACCATGACCAACGGGGAGAACACCGCGTTCGTGCCGATCAAGGAGTGGCTCCTGGGAAAAAATATCCCGGGGTACATGGGGTATCACAGTGATTCGGAGACCTTTACCCATATTCTCCATTACGTGACCAAGAAACTGAAGCTGCCGCTGGAACTCTACAAACACGTCATCACCCCGCTGAAGACCGAAGAGTTGGATGTGCACCCCAACGGCGATTTTCTCAAAGGGCTGCGCACCGCCTGCCGCCGTCTGATCATCGACGGCCCCAATGCGGTTATTGCCACCCTGCCCGATGAAACCTGCATGCTGGTCATGGACCAGAAAAAAATGCGCCCGGCCACCGTCGGCGGTCGGCCCGGTGCCTGGGCCATCGCCTCCGAAATGTGCGGCGTTGACGCCATGGTCCCGGATCGCGATCCGTCCCATGATTTTCAGCCCATGCGGGAACACTCCGTCATTATTCCACCCGAGCGAAAGGAACTCATAATATGGTCTCAGTTCGATCAATTTACACTTCCCCAAGCAGCTTAAGTTACCACGACCTCCCCTGGATCATCGAGCATCGGGAGGATCGCTGCACCCTGTGTGGACGGTGTACCGCTGTCTGCCCGGTGGGGGCCATTTCGCTGTCCCATTTCCGTCAGCGCGTACCCAAGCTCGATGTGCAGCAGAAAAGGCGCGGCAATGAGTATCGGCACTTCACCGGTATCCGCCAGAGCACGGACATCACCAAACGCTGCATCGGTTGCGGCATGTGCGCCTCGGTCTGCCCCAACGAGGCCATCGGCCCCCATGCCAATGACAACGAGCACCGTTCGGTCTTCCATCTGAACCAGAAAGGGGATGCCTACAAGCGGGGCGGCCGCCGCAACGCGCCCGGCAAGACCGTTCTCGACCGCATCTCCTTCGGCCGCATCTCGATGCTGACCGACCCGGCCCTGGATGCCGGACGTCACGAGTTCAACATCAACACCATTCTCGGCCGGGTGCTGTCGCCGGAGGAGTTCCTCCGCCGCAAGCTCGCCGGTGAATGGATCCCGCCGACCCGTGAGATCTTTCCCTTCATCATCGGCTCGATGTCTTTTGGCGCGCTTTCGCCCAACATGTGGCTCGGTCTCCTGCAGGGTGTGGCCTACTGTAACGAGGTCCTCGGCATTCCCGTGGTCATGGCCACCGGCGAGGGCGGCTGTCCGCCCTGGGTCCTGAAGAGCCCGTTCCTCAAATATATCATTCTCCAGATTGCCTCCGGCTACTTCGGCTGGGACGAGATCATCCGGGCCATCCCCGAGATGCAGTGCAATCCCGCCGCGATCGAGATCAAGTACGGCCAGGGGGCCAAGCCCGGCGACGGCGGACTGCTGATGTGGTTCAAGGTCAGCAAGCTGATCGCCCGTCTCCGCGGTGTGCCCGAAGGGGTCGACCTGCCGTCGCCTCCGGTGCATCAGACGCTCTACTCCATAGAGGAGAGTGTCATGAAGATGATCCAGACCATGTCCATGGCCTTCGGGTTCCGGGTACCGGTCTATCCGAAGATTTCCGGTTCGACCTCGTCCAAGGCCGTGCTCAACAACCTCGTCCGCAATCCCTATGCCGGCGGTCTGTTGATCGATGGCATCGACGGCGGTACCGGTGCCGCCTACAACGTCAGCATGGACGCCACCGGCCATCCGATCGCCTCCAACCTGCGCGAGTGCTATCTTGACCTGGTCCGCCAGGGGCGTCAGAACGAAATTCCGCTGTTCGCCGCCGGCGGTGTCGGCAAGAACGGCAACGTGACCCAGAACGGCATGGCCCTGGTCATGCTCGGCGCCTCCGGTGTCCATATCGGCAAGTACATCATGCAGTCCTGCGCCGGATGCCTGGGCAACGAGAGGGGCCGCTGCAACGTGTGCAACGTCGGCCTGTGCCCGAAGGGGATCACCAGCCAGAATCCGAAACTCTATCGCCGCCTTGATCCGGATGACGTCGCCCAGCGCGTGGTCGATGTGTTCATGTCCATCCGTACCGAAATCAAGAAGATCATGGCACCGCTCGGTCGCTCTCAGAGTCTGCCCATCGGCATGTCCGACGCCCTGGGCATCGACGACAAGGCCATCGCGGACCGGCTGCAGATTAATTACATCTGCTGAGTAAGGCTTCAGCACAGGACTTTTTGAACTATGAGCGATACAAAGCACAACATCATCACTATCCGCGGCCTGGACGAGCAGGGGCAGCGGATATCGTCGAAAATTTTTGAAGAGGCGGTCCGCAAGGCCGCCGAGAACGCTGATGAACTGATTCTGGAATCGTTTGGCCAGCACAACATCGGCCTGCGGCTCGGCTCCAAGGAGCGACCCCTGACCATCCACGTCAAGGGCCCGGCCGGTCAGCGCCTGGGGTGCATGGGCATGCCCGGTTCCACCATCATCTGCGAAGGCTCGTCCTCCGACGACGTCGGCTACCTCAATATCGGTGCCGACGTGATCGTCAAGGGCGATGCCACCAACGGTGTCTGCAACGCCATGGCCGGGGGCCGGGTGATGATCGGCGGCTCCATCGGTGCCCGCGGTCTGACCATGACCAAATGGAACCCGGATTACGAGCGCCCCGAGATGTGGGTTCTCGGTTCGGTTGGCGACACCTTCGCCGAATTCAACTGCGGTGGTGTCGGCGTGGTCTGCGGCGTCAATCCGAAGAATCCGGCCAATGTCCTCGGCTACCGGCCCTGTGTCGGCATGGTGGGGGGCACGATTTTCTTTCGTGGCGAGACCGACGGTTCGTACGCCAAGACCAATGCCAAGCTCGAACCTCCCACCGATGAAGAATGGCAGTGGCTGATCGGGCACTTGCCCGAGTTTCTGGAGAAGATCGGCCGGAGCGAGTTGCTGCCCACCCTTTCCGTCCGGGAAGAGTGGCAGGTCCTTGCTGCGATCACCCCGCAGGAGCGGGCGCTGATGTTCTCCGGCCCCATGCCCATGGCCGAGTTCCGTCGGCGGATCTGGGACCAAGGCTTTGGCGGTGGCGATCCTTTGCGGGATATCGCCCCCGGTTTGGAGCGCGATGTCATCGGCGTCATCGAAGCCGGCGAATTCCGGCGCAAGAAACCCTTTTGGGCCAACCGCGATTCCGCGGCACCCTGCACCTTCTTCTGCCCGATCCATATCCCGACCATCGACCGGCTGCGGCTGATCCGGGAAGGCCGGACCGAAGAGGCCTACGAGATGCTGCTGCGCTATACCCCGCTGCCGGCATCGGTGTGCGGCGCCATCTGCCCCAACCTCTGTATCCAGAATTGCTCCCGCGAAAAAATCGACTATTCGATCGACGCCTCGGTGCTCGGACGGGCGGTACGATTGGTGGATCCGCCCGAGCCCAAGCCCCCCACCGGCAAGAAGGTGGCCATTATCGGCGGTGGCCCGGCCGGCATGGCGGTGGCCTGGCATTTGGCCCTCAACGGGATCGAGGCCCATATTTTCGAGCGGGACAACCGGATCGGCGGTAAACTGGCGCAGACCATCCCCTGGGAGCGTCTTTCCCAGGCGGTCTGGGACATGGAGATCGATCGTTTCCTCAAGACCAAAAACCTGCACGTCAACCTGGGAGTCGATTTAAGCAAGGACAAGGTCGAGGAACTCAAAAACGCCTTTGATTATGTGGTGGTCGCCGTTGGTACCCATCACCCGCGGACCCTGTCCTTCCCCGGCCATGAGCGGGTGATCCCCGCCCTGACCTACCTCAAGGCCGCCAAGAGCGATGCTCCCATGGCCACCGGCAAACAGGTGGTTGTGATCGGCGCCGGCAACGTCGGCTGCGACGTCGCCGCCGAGGCCTACCGCCTGGGCGCGGATCAGGTGACGCTGGTCGATATCCAGAAACCGCTGGCCTTCGGCAAGGAACGGGCTGCGGCCGAGGCCCTGGGCGCCACCTTCAAGTGGCCGTTCATGACCCGGGAGGTGACCGCCGAGGGAGTCGTCGGCGCTGACGGCACGGTCTTGCCCGCCCAGACGGTGATCATCTCCATCGGCGATATTCCCAGTCTGCCTTTTCTTCCGGATTCGGTGGAGATCGTCAAGGTCGGCGGTGCGTCCTGGGTCAAGACCGATGATGCGGGCCGTACCAGCGATCCCAAAATTTTGGCGGTCGGCGATGTCGAACGTCCCGGTTTAGCCACCAATGCGCTGGGCGCGGGTAAACGGACCGCCGATTACCTCATCGCCACCTTCAACGGTGAGGATTGGCTGCCTTTCCGCAAACGGATGATCGACTATGAGGCCCTGACCCTGGCTCATTACGATCCGGTCACCGATCGCGGCGTTACCGAGGACCAGCAGGCCGCCCGCTGCCTGAGCTGCGGTTCCTGCCGGGATTGTCATCTCTGCGAAACCATGTGCCCGACCGGTGCCATTTCGCGCCGTGAGATTGCCCCGGGACCCGACGGGGTCGATTACGAGTACGTCTCCGATGACGACAAGTGCATCGCCTGCGGGTTCTGTTCCGATACCTGCCCTTGTGGTGTGTGGGTGATGCGTCCCTATTAAGCATCCTTTCCCCGGCCCTAACCAAAAAAGCCCCGAGCCGCCATGCGGCTCGGGGCTTTTTTGGTTAGGGCCTCAGTAGATCAAATACGCTTCAATGGTTCAGGCCATAGCCATTTTTTCCGCCTCTTCGATGGAATGTTTGAACCGTTCGGTCGAAAAACGCAGCTGACAGCCGGGGCAACAGTTCCCCGGTTTTTTGAACCAACTGACGATATTTTTCATCTTGATACCGCATTTGGGACAGGTCACTTCGATCACTTTGTCGTCCAT